>CAYPDA010000009.1:0-47151 GCA_964409375.1 uncultured Hyphomonas sp. | reverse complement strand
TGCCGAGGATGGTGTCACCCGGCTTCAGCGTCGCCATGAACACGGCCTGGTTCGCCTGACTGCCGGAGTTGGGCTGAACGTTCGCAAAGCCGCAATTGAACAGCGCCTTGGCCCGCTCGATCGCGAGTTCCTCGGCGATATCGACATGTTCGCAGCCGCCATAATAGCGTTTGCCCGGATAGCCCTCGGCGTATTTGTTGGTGAGGACTGAGCCCTGCGCCTCCAGAACGGCGCGCGAGACAATGTTTTCCGACGCGATCAGCTCGATCTCATGCTGCTGGCGCGTGGCTTCCTTGCCGATGGCGGCGGCGAGGTCCGGATCACGCTCCGAAAGCGGAACCGAGAAAAAGCCCCCGGCGAGCGTGTTCTGAGCATGTGCCGAATCTGCCATGGGAGCCTCCTGAGCAATGGTTCCGGGCTGTTTACGCGGTGGCGCGGAACTGGGCAACTGCCCCCCGGAACTCAGCCTGTCTTCAACTAAAATAGAAGAATGACGCGCAAAACCGCACAAAATACGCGCCGATACTTTACGAAGCGGCGCAATTATACTTAGTCACGCAAAGACTTTTCGGGATTCGCAATTGCGAATACCGATGAACCGGGGCGGGTATGGCTGAAGAAACAGAAACCGGCGCGTTAGAAATGACGGTCGAGATTGTCGCATCTTATGTGGCAAACAATTCCATTGAGTCAGCCGCGCTTCCAGACCTCATCCGGTCGGTGCATTCGGCGATCACATCCCTGTCCGGCCCCGCACCGCCTGAAGGCGAAGCGCAGGACCCCGCGGTTCCGGTTGCGAAATCGGTGACGCCGGACTTCCTCATCTGCCTGGAGGACGGGCGGAAGCTGAAAATGCTGAAGCGCTATCTGCGCACACGCTTTGACATGTCGCCGGAAGACTACCGGGAAAAATGGGGCCTGCCGGCCGACTATCCGATGGTCGCGCCCAACTATGCAAAGCTTCGCTCGCGCCACGCCAAGCAAATCGGCCTCGGCAAGAAGAAGTAAACTTTGCGCGTCAGGGCTGCTTCAGGCCGCCTGGTCGAGGCCCAGCTGTTTCCAGACCGCCAGGATCGCGGCGACGAGTTCGTCCATCATGACTTCGTCATGAACGGGGCTCGGCGTGAACCGCAGCCGCTCGGCGCCGCGCGGCACGGTCGGATAATTGATCGGCTGCACATAGATGCCGAAATCGAACAGCAGCGTATCCGACAAGGCCTTGCAACGTTCCGCATCGCCCACCAGCAGCGGCACGATGTGCGAGGGCGACGCCATCACCGGCAGGCCGGCATCAAGGAATTTCTGCTTTAGCAGCGCCGCCTTGGCCTGGTGGACGCTGCGCAGGCGGCGGCCCTCCTGCGTGCGCAGCTTGGAGACGCTGGCGAGCGCGCCGGCCGCCATCACCGGGCAGGTCGATGTCGTAAAGATGAAGCCTGAAGCCATCGAACGGATGGCGTCGATGACAGAGGTGTGGCTGGCGATATAGCCGCCCATGACCCCGTAAGCCTTGCCGAGCGTTCCCTCGATGATGTCGATCCGGTGCGCCAGACCCAGCGCTTCGGCCACACCCGCGCCATTGTCGCCGTACAGGCCCACGGCATGGACCTCGTCCAGATAGGTCAGGGCATCGAACTCATCAGCGAGATCGCAGATCGCTTCCAATGGCCCGAAATCGCCGTCCATGGAATAGACACTCTCGAACGCGATCAGCTTCGGGCGCTCCGGATCATCGAGTTCCATCAGCGCGCGCAGATGATCGACATCATTGTGCCGGAACACGCGCCGCTCGGCGCCCGACCGGCGGATGCCCTCGATCATCGAGGCATGGTTCAAGGCGTCGGAATAGATAATCAGGCCCGGCAGGATCCTCCCCAGCGTCGACAGGGTCGCCTCGTTCGAGACATAGCCGGACGTGAACAGCAGCGCGCCTTCCTTGCTGTGCAGGTCGGCCAGTTCGCGCTCCAGATCAACATGATAGCGCGTCGTGCCGGAAATGTTGCGCGTGCCGCCGGAGCCCGCACCGAAGCTGTCGATCGCCTCGTGCATGGCCTCCAGAACGTCCTCGTCCTGACCCATCGCCAGATAGTCGTTGGAGCACCAGATCGTAACGTCCCGCTCGCCATTCTCCAGCCGCGCGGTCGCCTTCGGAAACCGGCCGCGATGGCGCTGCAGGTCGATGAAGACGCGGTAGCGCCCCTCGCCCCGGATATTGTTCAGGGCGTCCTCGAAGGCTTTCAGATGCTTCATGGCAGGGCTCGGTCTCTCGTCTCTCGCAGGCACGGTCAGTCTTTGCGGCTTAATCCGCACCCCTATTTAGGCAAACTGGTAAAAATACCTATGCGGCATAACCGGGCAGATCGCGGTCCAGCTTTCGTAGCAGCGCCGGCCAGATCAGCCGGTTGGCAAGCACATTCGTCCCCGCCGGGTTCGACTGGCCGCGCACGACGTCCTGAACGTCGTCCCCGGCCAAGATGACCCCGTCCCGGCCCGCAGACAGCGCCCGGACCTGCATCGTGCAGGCGCGCTCGAGGAAGAACATGCGGGTGAACGCTTCCGCCGCCGTCCCGCCGCAGGTCAGCGTGCCGTGATTGTAGAGCAGCATGGAGTTCTTCGTGCCGAGATCCGCCACCAGTCGCTCCCGCTCGCTGTGATCGAGCGCAATGCCCTCATAGTCATGATGGGCCAGATCATGACGCACGATCATACCGGTCTGGCTGAGCGGCATCAGCCCCTCTTTCATGCAGGACACCGCCACACCGTCATTGGTATGAAGGTGCATCACGACATGCGCATCGTCGCGCGCCGCATGCACCGCCGAGTGGATCGTGAAGCCAGCCGGATTTATCATCTGCCCCGCCGCCTCGACGATGTTGCCGTCCAGATCGACCTTCACCAGCGACGACGCGGTGATCTCTTCGAACAGGAGACCATAGGGGTTGATCAGGAAGTGATGCTCCGGCCCCGGCACCCGGTGGGAGATATGCGTGAAGATCAGGTCATCCCAGCCGTGCAGCGCCGCGAGGCGGTACAGCGCCGCGAGGTCCACGCGCGCCTTCCACTCAGCTTCGGAAACCGAATTGCGGATATCCACCTTGCCTGCGCCATCTGCCATTTGAATCTCTCCCGGGCCTGTCTGATTGTCCTTGCATCGCAAAATACCCCAACTGCGGCCCGGCCGCCAGTTTCAGATGACGTTGGCGTCACTTTTCCGCAGGGGGCCTGTCCCCGGGTCACGACTGCCGGCGCGAGGCCCCTGCCTTGACGGAGCAGGCAAAACATTCCCAGATGCCGCCGGATGAGTGCCCTGCGTCTTGCCTTCTATGCGTCCAAACGGCCCGAGGCGCAGCAGGTGCTGCCGCGCCTGCGCGGCCGTTATGGCGACATCCCGGAGGAGGAGGCCGACGTCATCGTCGCGCTGGGCGGCGACGGCGCGATGCTGGACACGCTCCGCCGCCGGTTTTCAGATGGCAAGCCGGTTTATGGCATGCATCTTGGCACGATCGGCTTCCTGATGAATGATTACAGCCCCGACCGGCTGGCCGAACGCATCGAGGCAGCAGAACGCGCGACCCTCACCCCCCTGCGCATGGCGGCGACCGATATCGACGGCAGGGTCCATGAGGCGATGGCCATCAACGAGGTCTCCATGCTGCGCCAGACGGCTCAGTCGGCCCGGCTGCGCATCACGGTCGATGGGCGCGTTCGCATCGAGGAACTCGTCTGCGACGGCATCATGGTCGCTACCCCCGCCGGCTCCACCGCCTACAACCTCTCCGCACATGGGCCGATCCTGCCGATCGGGGCGAAGCTGCTGGCGCTGACGCCGGTCTCTGCTTACCGGCCGAGGCGCTGGCGCGGCGCGCTGCTCCGGGCCGAAGCGAAGGTGGACATCGAAGTGATCGCAGCGCAACGCCGGCCGGTTTCGGCCTCAGCGGACAATCAGGAAGTGCGCGATATTGCGCGTATCACGATCGACAGTGATCCGGCACGCACCCTCAATATCCTGTTTGATCCTGGCCATGCTCTGGACGAGCGCATTCTCACCGAGCAATTCGCTTTCTGAACCAATTCAACGTCTTGCATCAGCGGAATGTTAAACCTTGTTGGTTAATGTGACGGCTCGAAAACGAGGGTCGAGTGATGTTGAACAAAATTCTGTCCAAAGCTTCGGAACTGACACAGCTAGGCCGCAAGCCGGCTGCAGCCCCTGTGACCCCCGATATCTCCCGGGTGATCCGACCTGCCTGCGTGCCGCCCGCTGAACAGGCGAACATGCCCGGACCTGCGCCGGCCGAAGTCCCGGACCTGAAGACGGACGCCGATCCGCAGGAGATGTTCACCAAGGCCGAAGATGCCGTCGACGCACTCTCCGGCGAGTTTGAAGCCTGGATGCGCGACGACCTCGAAAAACTGCGTGAAGCCTGGGCCGCTGTCCGGGCTGACGAGACGAGCACGGACGCCTATTGCGCGCTTTATACTAGCGCACACAATATCCGCGGCGCTGCCTCGTCCTATGGGTTCCCGGCGGTCTCGCGCGTGTGCGGATCGCTCTGCACCCTGCTCGGCGAGACAAAACCAGGCGAGAACAGCGCGCTCATCAACCTGCACATCGATGCCTGCCGCGCCGCCGTGGCGACAGGCCCGCAGGGCGAAGGCTCGCAATCTGTTGCCGATCAGCTCTGTGATGCGCTCGAGCGCAAGGTGGCCGAGAAGGTCGCTGCTGCAGGCTGAGGTCTCAGACTTTCACATTCGATAGCAGTTCGACCGTCTGGCCGTAACCGGCCTCGGCCGGGATGAACAGGCAGGGCTCCTGCGCCTCGGTGCGGCCCGGTTGCGGAAGTACAGTGACGACTGGTTCCGCTGCAAACCGCTGGCGCGCATCTTCGAGCGACGCTGCGCGGGCGAGCTTCAAGAGGTTCATCCGGGTCGGAAAGATGATTGTTGCCTGCCCGGCTTTCTCCTGTTCGAGCGCTTCGTCAGCCGACAGCCAGACGGCATCGGTTGTCTCCCGCCCGTCATGGGCGGCAACCTGCCCGGCCGGGGCCGGCGCGAGATAGAAATGGGTGTCAAACCGCTTCGGCATCAATACGGGCGTGATCCAGTGGCCGAAATGGATCAGCCGGTCGAGCGCCAGGACAAGATTGTGTTCGCGGAGCAGGTCCAGGAACGGTTTCTCGCCCCGATCGACCGCTTCGCGGTGCGGGCCGAGCTCGAGGGCGATGTCCGGCCCCACCAGCGGTGCGCCGTCCCCGCGATGGCCGCGCGGGCGCGCAAGCAGGATGCCGGACTCTTCAAAGGCTTCTCGGATGGCGGTGATGCGCGCATCCTGCTGGACGGGACCATAATCGCCGTCCGTCCAATCATCCCAGAGCGGATCGAGATCCCCGGCAGCCGACTTGCCGCCCGGAAACACCAATGCCCCGGCGGCGAAATCAATCTGGTAATGGCGCTTGACCATGAGCACCTGCGGCGCCGGCGCGCCATCGCGCACCAGCAGCACGGTTGCCGAAAGCCTCGGTTCAGACACTGTCTGCACGCTCATGGGAAAGTCCCCTTTTGCAATTTCCGGCAAATTCCACCGGTTGTCTGCGCGCGATGTTCAGCTTGCTCCGTTAGGGAAGGCAATAGCTTGAGACATTCCGGGGAAAACAGCAGATGCGCGCACAGACCGCCCTGCCTTCAGCGAAACGCCCAGTTACCGACTTTGTCCGGTTCGACCCGGTCATGCACCTGACCGATGGCGACGTCCTCGGCGTCACGGCCGAGGGTGCGCACGCGTTTGAGGAACGTGTACGCTTCGGCCCCGTGACCGGGATCACGCCGGAACCCAACGCCGCTGCCTGGCTCGCCGAACGCCTCATGCGTGTCGCCTGCGCCGCCCATGACGAGGGCGTCACCGGCCGGCCAATCCTTGTTTCTGCCCCGATGGCCGCGCTGGCCGATCCCAATGCTGCACTTGCCTGCGACGCCGCCATACGGCGCACGACAATGTGCCAGCAGGAATTCTGCCTCATGTTCCCGGACGCTGCCTTCGCCGCGGACCCAGCCGACGCCACATCCCGCATCGCGCGCCTGCGCCGCTGCGGCTTCCGTGTCGGCATCGACATGCGTAAATCCTGGCAGACCGGCCTCAGCGAAAGCCTGCGCCTTATGATCGACACGCTGCGCATCGACGCCGGCGCCGTGCACACCGCGGATGACCTTCATGAGGCGGCGATTGCCGCTTCCGCGTCCGGAATTGTCGTTGTAGCGGATAATGCGGCCTGGCGCGACGGGGCGAGCCTCGCAGGTTGCGGCGTGAGCGGCGCTGTCAGGCCCCGCGGCGACGCCTGACGCTAAGCCGCGTCGCCTGAGCCTTCGGCCTCAGCCATGCCGGAATAATAGTCGAGCTTGTCGAGCAGATAGTCGAGGTCGTCCTTCGGGATCGCCTGGAACTGGGTCAGCACCCGCTCGATCATTCTCGCCCGGAAACGCGCCCGGTCGTTCGGGCCACCATCATGCTGGGTCTCATGATAGACATTCACCGCCGCCTTGAAGGCCGGCAGCATCTTACGCGGCAGTCCGGCATGATCGAACACGGCCTGCAGGCCCAGCGGGCCGGCATCGTGGATCATCAGCCAGACGCGTTGATGCGCCACGCCCGAGAGTTCCGCCAGCGCATGCTCCACGAACGGCATCTGCCCGCAGCACAGCGCGCGCATGATCATCGAATGGCTGAGCCGGCCATTGAGGTTCAGCTGCGAGACAAAGCGCGGCAGGTCATGGGCGCGCCCTGCCTGCTCCACGAGATCGACCGTCGCCCGCTCGCGCGCACCGCCCGCAAGATCGATGGCCATCTGGGCGGGGAGTTCATGCCGGTTGACCAGCATGTCGAAAAGCTGGCCGGAGACGAGTGATACGAGTTTCTCGGCAATGTGCACTGGAATGAAGTCCCGCCGGATCAGGCCGGACTGGAGGACTTCGTCGGAGCCGAACCGGCTGACCGCGTCACCAAACGCCTTGTCGCTCCATTCAGCGTCCTGGTTCGCCGCCAGCGCCCGGACGGCTTCGATGGCGCCGTGCTCTGAGATGACATCCGTCACCGTGATCGACAGGTCTTCGCGGCTGGCGATGGCCGCCTGTTTCGCGGCTGTGACCGACAGGACCAGTTCAACGAGGTCCTCGTCCGAGAACACCGGCGATTCCTGCAGCACGGGGAGCGCCACAGCCTCGATGTCGCGGGCGAGCTTCAGCGCCACGTCCCGCGGCAGGATCGGCGAGCTGCGCAGCGTGACTGACAGGGTCCGGCGCACGAGATCGGCTGCATCCTCGGCTAAAATTGCAATGATTTCATGCGCATAGCGCTTTTCGTCATCGGTTAGCACGTCCAGCGCGATGCGCCGGCACAGCCGATGCGCCACCGAGGCCCGCTGTTCGGGGGACTCGCCTTTCATGAGCCGGTGGATGTCCTGCTCGGTCAGTTCTGGGCGGATGGCGTGAAGGCTCATTTCATCTCTGAAATTCAAGGCGGACCGAAGCCTCACCCTGTTCGATCGAAGTTAACAACGGATTTACCTTCGCACGCTTTGCGCGCCTTCAAGGCATGAAAAAGGCCGGTTCCCACAGGGAACCGGCCAATGTCTGCGACCGCTGATCCGGGCGTGGCCGGATTATTCTTCGTCTTCCCTGAAGAGTTCTTCGCGGCTGACCGTCCTGTCCTCGACCGTGGCAACCGAGAGGATGTGGTCGACCACCTTGTCTTCATAGATCGGCGCGCGAAGCTGGGCCATGGCGCCGGGGTTCTTCTGGAAGAACTGCACCACTTCCCGCTCCTGACCCGGATACTGACGCGCTTCGCGGATCAGCGCCTGGTTCACTTCGGCCTCGGATATACGCACATCGGCAATCCGGCCGACTTCCGCAAGGACGAGGCCGAGGCGCACGCGGCGTTCGGCGATCTTGCGGTATTCGGCGCGCAGTTCTTCCTCTGGCTTTTTCTTCTCCGCATCGCTGACGCGTCCGGCATCCATCTCGCGCTGCAGTTGCTGCCAGATCTGGTCGAACTCCTGGTCGACCATGCCGGGCGGCAGATCGAAATCATGCGCCTCGTCCAGCTTGTCCAGGAGGTCGCGCTTGGCTTTCGAGCGAGAGGCGGCGTCGTGCTCGCCTTTCAGCTGGTCGGTCACGAGACCGCGCAGCTGTTCCAGGCTTTCAAGGCCGAGGCCCTTGGCGAATTCGTCATCGATCGCCGGGCTCTCGGGCGCGCGCACTTCATGCACCCTGGTCTCGAACACGGCGGCCTTGCCGGCCAGCGCCTCAGCCGGATAGTCCGCCGGGAAGCTGACGCTCAGTTCTTTCTCGTCGCCCGCCTTCACGCCAAGGAGTTGCTCCTCGAAGCCCGGAATGAACCGGTTGGCGCCGATCACGACCGACTGCTGCTCGGCCTTGCCGCCTTCAAACGCCTCGCCGTCGATCTTGCCGACGAAATCAACCACCACCGCGTCGCCGTCCCGGGAGGCTTCGCCCTCGGCGCGCGGCTCATACTTGGTGTTCTGGTCGGCGATGCGCTTCAGCGCTTCCTCGATCGACGCCTCGGCCACCTCGGCCACCGGCCGGGTTATCGTCAGCGTCGCGACGTCCACAGGTGTGAACTCCGGCATGATGTCGACATGCATGTGATAGGCAAGATCGGCCTCGCCCTGCACGACCTTCTCGATGTCGGCTTCCATATGCACGTTCGGCTGACCGGCCGGGCGCAGGGCATTGTCCTCGAGCGCCTTCTGGTTGGTCTCGTTGACCAGCTTGTCGATCAGCTCGCCCATCAGGTCGCGGCCATACATCCGGCGCACATGGGCTGCCGGCACCTTGCCCGGCCGGAAGCCCTTGAGGCGCATCTGGGGACGGATTTCCTCGATCCGGTCGTCGAGACGGGTCTTCAGCTCGCTTGCCGGGACCTTGACTTCAAAAGTGCGGCGAAGACCTTCGACTTTGGTCTGTGTCACTTCCATGAGACGTTCTTCCATTCTTGAGCGGTGCGGCGCACGTCGACCGGCGCGCCCGGAGCCTCGTGATCCTGCTAGAAAGCGGGGCTTATGTCACAGGCCGGATGGGCTGTCCACGCTGCCTTGACGGGTTATGCAGTCTGTGTCCGGACGCCGGTTTCGCGGCAGATTCAGGCCGCCCGCCACAACCGGCACACAGGTTGCTTCCCCGTATCTGAAGGGATTAACCGTTCCGGCCAGATGAGGCGCCCTGCCCGGCATCTCCGCCCGGCTCAGATCGTGAGTCATGCTTAGTCCGACCGGCTCATTTTCCGTGGATCTGCCTGCCTATGATGCGGGACCTTCCATCTATGCGGCCATCGCCAGCATCCTATGCCAGACCTTACCGGATCTCGCGTTGATGGTCATCGATGATGGCTCAACCAACGACACGTTGGGCCCGGGTTACGACATTTGCAGCGCATGACAGACGCATACGGGTCATCTCGCGCGGGTCGCCGGGCCGGCGAACCCGGCGCTGGTGCATATCGGGGTCGCTTCCTGCGGGACTTATGTAGTTCACGATTTTTTGCCGCAGGTGATCTCCGTCCACTTCCCCAACCTGAACGAATGGCTGAACGCCTCATTCGCAACCAAATTCCCGCGCACCACCCTCTGGGCTTGGCTGAGCCCAATCACCTCCGGGTTATCCTAGCGCCTCCTTAGAGCGTCCGGCCATGCGCTACAAATCATGGGTTGCACGCCGAAAACGGCCCCGCAGCCAGCCTGATAAAAGGCATCCTCCGCCGATCTGGCACAGGACCCTGCGCGGTTGCCCTTAGCAGAGTTCGGTGCCAGCCGGTGGCACGCCTAACGGCGTGACGCGGAAAAGAGAATGCCCGCGGCGAAGGCGATAGCGACAGCCGTCAACGGGCTTTCCCTGATCTTGTCTGTAAGCAGCTCGCGGGTTTCCATTGCCTGGGCGCCGGCAGCTTTCGCAAGGCGTTCTCCCTCACCCAGCGCAGCCTCCGCGTTGTCTGCGCCTTCTTCAACCAGATGCGTCGCTTTGCTCTCGGCCTGCCGGACAAAGTTCTTGTCGGACTCCGATTGGCTACCCTTACGCGCGGATGGGACAGTTGTATCGCTCATGATGCACTCCGTGGTTTTGCTGAATGTACCTGTTAGACGCGGCACCAACGCAGGAGTTCCATCACGAATGCAAATTCCAGATTTTAGTCCGTACACGTGCGCCTGCAAGCCCATGTTCGCACGCCGTCGTCGGTGGCGGCGACCAGGGCGGACGCCAAAGGCTCATAAAAGTGCAACCCGATCAGTGTCTGGAGCGTTAGTGGGGTTGTCGATGTTGCGCCGCGGCCGCGACCTGTGCGCAGCGCTGAATAATTCAGCGCCGCCGGGACGGTCGGCGCCGTCGTCGGAAGGGGCCAGATATGGCAGATGACGCAGCGGAGACTCAATTGGACCCGCGCCCGTTCTGGCACGGGGCGTATCTCGGGCTCGCGACACTGGCCGGCGGCCTGGGAACGGGGATGGCGATCCTCGGCGTGTGGCTCATTTCGCTGGGCGGCGCCTTCTACTATCTTCTCGCCGGCCTCGTCCTCATCGCAGGTGCCTTGCTGGCATGGAGAAACCGTAACCGTGTGGCTTTGGGTCTCTTCGCCGCTGTTCTCATCGCGACGATCATCTGGCCGCTTGTCGAAATTGGCGGGAAAGGCTGGCTACCCGCCTGGGGTATCGATCTGGCAGGGCGCGCGGGCCTTTTGACTGCGCTGGTGGCGGCGATTGCCCTGGCTTATCTCATGTGGCGCTCGCCGCCCGGCACCGCGCCGCGCGGCTTCGCGCTTGCCGCAGTGCTGGTTTCAGCGATTGCCGTCGCGGCGGTGGTGGCCGTCTATTGGGAGCGGACCGAAGCGCCTGAAGGCCAGGCGGGTCGGTTTTCCGGCGTGCCTTCGGGCGCGGGTGCAGCCGAAGAGGCTGGCGCGGACTGGACAGCCTATGGAGGCACGAACGCCGGACGGCGCTATTCCTCGCTTCGCCAGATCACCACGGCCAATATCGGCGAGCTCGCGGAAGCCTGGACATTCAGGAGCGGCGATCTGAACCCGAGCGAAGGCCGGGTTTTCTTCTCCTCCCAGAACACGCCAATCAAGGTGGGTGATTATCTCTATACCTGCACGCCGACTTACAAGGTGTTCGCGCTCGACCCCGGCACCGGCGAAGTGCGCTGGAGCTACGATCCCCGCGTACCGATGGACACGATGGAGTCGCTATTCACCGCCGCCTGCCGGGCGGTCGCCCATTACGAGGCGGACGACCTGGGCAGCGCCCCAGAACCGGTCTCGACCATGCCGGCAGTTCCTGGCGCGATCGGCCCTGTGCGGCGCGGGGGCAGCCAGTGCAGGCGCCGCGTCTATGTTGCCACCGCCGACGGACGGCTGATTGCGCTGGACGCCGTGGGCGGCTTTCCGTGTACCGAATTTGGTGAGGGCGGCGTGGTCGACATGACCGACGGCATGGGAATGCGGGAGATCGGCTTTGCCTCCAACACTTCCGGCGCGACCGTAGCCGGGGGGCTTCTGATCCTTGGCCAGCAGGTCAGCGACAACCAGCGCCGGGATGCGCCGTCCGGCGTCGTGCGCGCTTATGATGCGCGCACGGGCGAGCTTCGCTGGGCGTGGGATGCGCTGCGGCCTGATCCGCAGGCACCCTTGGCGCCGGGCGAGATCTATCCGCGCGGTACGCCGAATGTGTGGAACATTATCTCGGCGGACGAAACGCTGGGGCTCGCTTTCCTGGCCACCGGCAATGCCGCCGCTGACCAGTGGGGCGGCAACCGGACGCAAGAGGAAGACCGGGTGACGGACGCGGTGGTTGCGGTCGATCTGGAAACGGGGGCCGAACGCTGGGCCTACGCCACCGTGACCCATGACCTTTGGGATTATGATCTGGGCGCACAGCCCGTGTTGATCGATGTCACGATTGACGGGGCGGAGCGGCGCGCGATCCTGCAGGCGAGCAAGACGGGGAACCTGTTCCTGCTGGATGCGGCGACGGGCGAACTGCTGCGCCCGGTCGAACAGCGCCCAGCGCCGCAGGGTCCGGCGCCGGGCGACTGGGTGGCGCCGACGCAGGGCCAGTCCGTGTTCTTTCCAAATCTCGGCGGCGTGCCGGGGCGAGATCCGGAGCGGATCGATGCGCGCCATGCCTTCGGACTGACGCCGATCGACGCCGCACTCTGCAGGATCAGCTTTCACAAGCTGCGCTATGAGGGCATGTTCACGCCGCCCACGGACGAACCGGACGGTATGCTGCTGTTTTCCGGCACGGTCGGCGGGCTGAACTGGGGCGGGCTGGGGTATGACCCTGAACAACGGCTGATCATTGCCAATAATTCGCGGCTGCCGAACCTGGTGGTGCTGCATCCGCGCGAGAATGTGGCCGACCAGCCGGTAGGCTCGGGCGGGGCGCGCCCGGACCAGGCTGTGGCGCCGCATTCCGGCACGCCGTTTGGAGTAACCCGGCCGATCTGGTGGTCTCCCCTGAGGGTGCCGTGCATTGCGCCGCCCTGGGGTTACATCTCCGCGACCAGCATCGACACGGGTGAACTGGTCTGGTCGAAGCCGCTCGGGACGGGATTTGATTCCGGGCCGCTGGGTATTGCGACCTTCCTCAAGATCGCGACCGGAACGCCCAATCTTGGCGGACCGCTGGTGACCGCGGGGGGGCTGACTTTCATCGGCGCCTCGCAGGACAACTTCCTGCGCGCGTTCGAGACGGGCACGGGCCGGCTGGTCTGGGAGGCGCGCCTGCCGGCCGGGCCGCAGGCGGGGCCGATGAGTTATGAGCATCATGGCCGTCAGTACATTGCCGTGACGGCGACGGGGCATGCGCGGTTCGAGACAACGCCCGGCGACTATCTCAAGGTTTTCGCTCTGCCGGAATAGGCGCCGAGCCTGGATGGACCGGTTCGGCGAAGCGCGGGGCCTTGACGGATATGGAAAGTGAATGATCGACTCCAGTGAGGCGCCACAGCCCCTCTGGCACGAAAAGCACCGTCGGTCTGCCAAAGACGGCGCCCGCGCGATCATCGGGCCCTACGAGATCGGTTTCCGGATCATGGTGGAGAACGAGGTGCACTGGATTTCGGCTAGAGGCAAGGGCGATGATGAAGGCATGGTCGAGCGCAGTACATTCGCCGTTGTCCTCGATGTGACCGGACGCAAACAGGCCAAGGAGAGCCATGAACTGCTCGCCCGTAAGATGAGCCCCCGGGTCAAGAACCTGCTCGCCATTGCCTCCGGACTGACCTCCATCACGAGCCGGTCATCGGAATCGACCGAGGACATGGCGCGGCCACTGACGAACCGGTTGGTCGCGCACGGCCGGGCACATCACCTCGTGCGTCCCCTGCCCGGCCATGCCAATACCGGCGCACTCCTGGGAGACCTGTTTTCGGTGCTGCTCGCGCCTTATGACGATCTGGGCGCATTCAGTGGGCGGATAAGAATATCGATGCCCCGGATGGCGGTCGGGAAACTACAGCAACCACTCTGGCGCTGGTAATCCAGGGAACTTGCGACCAACTCACTCAAATACGGGGCACTGTCCCGCGATCCCGGGACGCTGGATGTCTCCTCGGCAGACCACCTTGACGAGATCACGCTGGTCTAGACGGAGCGGGACGGCCCGCCGGTGACGGCGCAGACCGGCGGCGGCGGATATGGCAGCAAGCTGATCAACCGGGCGAATGCGTTGCAGCTCGGTGGCACGCTTGGTTTCAACTGGGATCCGCAAGGACTTGTCGCAATGCTCGTGATGAAACGACACCGTCTTGAACAATGAGCGCACATCACCGGTGCGGCGCCTGCGATCCGGTTCAGGCGCTAAGTGGACGGACGTTTGAGAATGAGCCAGCGATAGATGCCGATGATGTTGATGAGGGTGAGCACGGCATTTTGGATGATCAGCGGAACCTCCGTGTCCTGAAGTCCGTATATGACCCAGATGACCGAAGAGACGCAGAACACAACAAAGCCATAGCCTGTTATGCGCCGGCCAATATTTGATGACACCATGACAGCCGCGATCGTGCCGCTCACCATAGCCACATAGCCGAGCGCCTCTTTCATGGCCGTCCCGGGAAGGACAGAGCTTTATTCGGAGAACCGATATTCATGGACGTATACCTTTTCTCGACCTGAGCGGGGAACAACGCGTGCACACCCGTGTTGTTCCAGAGGGCGCGCAGAATGGAGTGGGTTGCAAACATGCCGGACATGCTGTTTCAGGACTGGGATAATGTTATCCGGAGGGTGATTGTGGGCCTGATGGCCTATGTCGCACTCGGGCTGTATCTTCGCATTTCAGGCAAACGAACACTGGCAAAGCTCAATGCGTTTGATTTTGTCGTCACCGTTGCCCTCGGCTCAAGCCTCTCGGCGATCATGTTGCAGGAATCGATCGCTCTTGCGGAAGGGGCGGCAGCGCTTGCCGTGCTGATCATCGCTCAGTTTGGCGTCACCTACGGATCCGCCCGTTCGGCAGGCTTGGCAAAGCTGGTCCGCTCTGCGCCGTCCCTGCTCGCCCATGGCGGCACATTCTGCTCCGGAACGATGCGGCGGGAACACCTCACGCAAGAAGAAGCCCTCGGCGCCATACGCAATCATGGCGGCTCGGCCGTCGCGGAGGCGGAAAACCTCATCCTTGAAAGCGACGGCACGCTCAGTGTCGTATTCAGGCGATAGACTGCTGTGCCGGCGATATGACCTCAGCTTTCCTAATCTATCTGGACCCTGACGATCGCAGTCTGAGCCGCATGACCGCGGCAGTCCGGCTGAAGGCAGGGATTTATGTGCTGCGATCCGATCTGACGCGGTCGCGGGTTTATCACAAGGTCAAAGCGCTGACAGAACCGGCAACGCTCCTGGTCGCGCCGTTGCAGGACAAACCGAAGTTCAAAGGTATGGATGCCGGCGCCCTGAAAGCGCTTCAGGTCCTGCTCGAAGCTGAATGAGCATCCGCATTTTTTTGGGGCAACTTCATGCAACCGAATCCGTCTGTTATCGTTGAAGGTATTCAGCAGCATCTGCGGAGTATTCCATGGCCGAAACGGATCTACCTCGCGCCATCACGCGTGTCCGCACGGCGCGGGCCGACTTGCTGGTATTCGATATTGTCGCGAAAATCCGGGCGGCCGACATGGCCTGGATGGTTGAGCAGGTCGGACAGGCATTCGAAAACACCGATCATATTGACCTGATGCTGATCATGACGAATTTCAAAGGCGTCGAGGCCGGCGCGATGCTGCGCCCTGACGCCATGGGCGCAACGGTGAAATCACTCTGGAATGTCAGAAAGTACTGTGTCGTTGGCGCGCCGTCCTGGGCGCGGGCGATGATCGAGATTTTCAAATGGGTGACGCCCGTTGATGAAAAAACCTTCTCCTTGAGCGAACTGGATGAGGCCTGGCACTGGGTCGGCGGCGGCTGACCGAACATGCCTGTCTGAGACGTCCGGAACCTGCTGAACAGCCACGCGTTGTGCGGTCAGAAAGGGATACCAATCTATGGCGCAGGCCGGATGAAAACACGCGCAGCCCTTTGGGTCGTGGCAGCGTTCGGCGTGGTGGCCTTCCCCTTCCTTGTCCTGCTCGCAGGCCAGCCAGCACCGGGAACAGGGTTTCTGTGGGATTTTTCGAAGGGTCTCGGCTTTGGCGCGCTGGCGGTCGCGGGATTGCAATTCGCCCTCACCGCCCGCTTCAGAACGATCGCCCACCCTTTCGGAATCGATATCCTCTACCTGTTTCACCGCTATCTGGCGCTCGGCACGCTCGCACTGATGCTGGCGCATTTCGGCATTCTCTACATCTGGTTCGAGGAGGCGCTGGGCGACCTCAATCCACTCACCGCGCGCTGGGAGCTGACGGCGGGGCGTTTGTCACTTGTATGCTTTGCGCTGCTGGTGATCACGTCTGAGTTTCGCAAGCGTCTGCGGCTTGAATATGGCTGGTGGCGGACAATGCATGTTGTCCTTGCCATCGCGGCCTTTGCGGCGGCGATTGCACATGTCCTGGGGGTCGGGCATTTCACAGCGTCTGAGGACAAGCGCGCTCTGATCCTTGGTATCAGCGCGAGCTGGCTGCTTCTGATACTCTGGGTCCGGATGATCAAGCCGGCGCAGCAGATCCGCAATCCATGGCGCGTGGTCGAAAACATCCCGGAGCGCGGCGGGGTGCACACATTGATCCTGGAGCCGGTGGGCAAGCCCCTGAAAAACTGGAAGCCGGGGCAATTTGCCTGGCTCACGATCGGCCATAGTCCTTACGGATTGCGGGAGCATCCTTTCACCATGTCGAACGCGCCCGAGAGCGGCCCGAAAATTGCCCTCTCGATCAAGCCGCTGGGTGACTTTACCGAAGAGGCTGTCAAAACTGCGCCGGGTACGTGTGCCTGGATCGATGGACCCTATGGTGCCTTCTCGACGCTGATGGAGCCGGACACGAAAGGTTTTGTCATGATCGCCGGGGGAATCGGGATCACGCCGATGATCTCGAATCTGAGATCGATGTGCGCGCGGGGGGACAAACGGCCGGCCATCCTCATCTATGCCAATGACGACTGGGACGGCATCACCTTCCGCGAAGAACTGGAAGCTCTGGAGCAACACATGGAGCTAACCATACTCCATGTGATCGAAACGCCGCCGGAAGACTGGACAGGCGAAACAGGTTTCGTGGACCGGGAAATGCTTGAGCGCCTCCTGCCGGTTCGTACGCGGGAATGGTCACATATGTTGTGCGGACCGCCGGCCATGACCGAAGCCGTGCGCCAGGCGTTGCTCGAGAGCGGGGTTTCTGTCCGGTTGATCGATTCTGAAATCTTTGATCTGGTTTGATGTGATGCGAAGAATTCTTGCCTCTGTGATTGCCGCGGTCCTGCTGGTCTGGACCGTGCTGCTCGCTTTGGTTTTCGCCCTGACCGTCAAATGAGGCCGCCCGCTGGCATGACGCGCGTCTGAAGCTGGCCGAAACGTTCGTCTTTATGGATATCAGGCTCTGGCGGGGTCGATCTGGTAATCGATCGGTTTGTAAGTGAAATTGTTCGACTGTCCGGCCGAGCAGCTGGTCATGGCGACCACAAGGTCCATCCGCGCCTGAAACACGATAGCTGCGCCAGGCCGGCTCAGCGGCGGAAGCACATGGATTTCGCCGGTCTCGCCATTGACCGCCACATGCATGAAGCAATTGAAGGCGATTGGGATCCGGTCGGCCGTAATCCCGAAGGGCTTCAGGGCCCGTTCGAGATTCTCCTGACAGCCGCCGCCCGGGTCTTGCTCGCCATAGAGGATCCGGAAAGTATCCCTTGAGCATGGGGTGAGCGTGAAATCATGACGCCCGACATCGTCCGAGATGATGTCGAACATCACCTGGCTCCGATTGGAATACAGCTTGTCCCCTTTGGTGAGAAACATGCGCCCGGCATAATCGATTGAGCGCCCGGATGACAGATGCTCTTCAAGGTCGTGTTCGCTGAACGCAACCAGGTCGCTGACCTGTTCACCCTCAGGATCAGTGACCCGCAGCCGTTCACCCGCCTTGAGGACGAATGCGGTTCCGGAGCGCGGGGGAATGCGTGTCATTCAGACGTCACCTTGGCGCGGAACGGGCAGGCCCAGTCCGCCTCAACCTTGCGCCCGGAATACTGGCGTGCCTCAGAGGCTTCTCCATAATCGCTCAGCATCGGATTTATGGTTCCGGTTGCCGCGACCTCGTTCTTCCGGATGATCTGCTTCATGATATCGAATCGGCCATCCTCGCGAAGCCGGTCAAATTGTGCATGGGAGTTGAAGATCAACGTGGGATACCGGAACCGGCGGGCGGGGCGAGATGCATTCGGGTGGAGCCCAATGACAAAGTACGCCTCACCGCAGAAGCTGACCGAGAAATGGGGGGAGGCCGGATCTGGCGAGATGTCCTCCGCCCAGGGCGAACCCGCGACCGTATCAAGGTTGTGCAGGCACTGCAGCCGGTTCCACAGCGCATTCTCGAATTCCGGCTCTGACAGGGCCGCCGGGGTGGTAAAGATCGCAGCAAAGGACTGCACGAGCGGCCCTTCACGTGCTAGCGATTTTGAGAATTCACATAGCTGCGCTCTGAGTTCGATATCCTCGGCGGGCCGGGTGATGTCCTCCAGAATCATGCAGGATATCTCATCACGCACCAGCGCAGCCTTCGCGCCCACACATGGAAAATCGGCACTGGCCACGAAGGCGTGCAGGTCGCGTTCGTATTCGGACTTGTGATCGTCGGCCATCGTTGCAGGTCACCTTCAGCGTTATAATGCGATTGACGTATTAACGCTGTGAACGATCACCCGTTCCCGCCTCGACGCTGCAGCGCTGACTTATTGTCCTCAGGTCGGGCGGCGCAGAGGCGCGGCCGGATTGAACGGAAGCGGTCCGAAGACAACATCCTCTCCATCACCAAGATAGTGATCCACCGGCGTGTCTTTCCCGGGCGGCAGCAGTTCAGGTCCCGGCGCCATAGCGAGCCGTCGCCGTTCAGCAGAGTGCTGCACCTGCGCTGCGTGTTCGGGCGTTGTGTGGGGCATCGCCTGGCGGTGCAGCTTTTTCTCGGTCATTGTTGCGTTTTCCTGATCTGGTGGTCCATGCTCAACGCCTGAGCGCCCCGCGGGTTGCCCTGACGATGACAAATTTTATCCGTATCCGGACTGGATGTGGCACCAGCTCCGACGGTCACGGAGGCCTGCTTCAGGCGCATGTGCCGGGCAAGATGCTGACTTAGAACCGGGCTCTGACACCAAGATTTTGCAGGAGTTGCCGTTGATGCTTTATCTTGCGCCCTTGAGAAACTATGTGAGGGGGCATGAAATGCGCGAATAGTCCGCCCCAGAACTGCCCTTCCCGCCTCAGAGGCGAGATCACATGACGGCAACGAATAAGACCAGCCTTGCCGGCCGCCTCACCGGCCCGCTTGCCCTTGCCGCGATCAGCGCTGGCTTGTTCGCCGCGCCGCTCCTGCCTGAAATTCCGCGGGAGTTTCAAGCCAGCCTTCTGACGGGCGCGCGGGTTTTTGCAATTCTGGCAACAGGTTAGCTTACCGGCACTTTGATCGACTGGTGGCTGAGCCGCGCGCTGCAGCGCGCCGACATTTCGGTTGCGGATAATCTCGCCGCCCGCAAGCTGCAGACGCGGGTCCGCATGCTTCGCCGGCTGATTGCCGTTCTCGTTGCCATTCTGACCATTGCGACTGCACTGATGGCCCTACCCGGTGCGCGCGAACTCAGCCTCTCCCTGTTTGCGTCAGCCGGCATCGCAGGGCTTGTGATCGGGATCGCCGCGCAGCCTGTCCTTTCGAACCTGATTGCCGGCCTCCAGATTGCGCTGACGCAGCCGATCCGGATCGATAATGCCGTGGTCGTGGAAGGCGAATGGGGCTGGATCGAGGAGATTGGCCTGTTCCATGTCACGGTCCGGCTCTGGGATGACCGACGGCTGATGACGCCGCTCAGCTATTTCAATCAGACCCCTTTCCAGAACTGGACGAAGGAAGCGGCGGCGATCACGGGGAGTATTTTCTGGTCTGTCGATTACCGCGCGCCAATTCCGGAGATGCGCAGGAAACTCGAGGAGTTCTGCCGCGCGAGCGCGCACTGGGACGGCCGGGTCTGCGTACTTCAGGTGACCGGCGCGGTGGGCGACAGTCTGGAATTGAGAGCGCTGGCGAGCGCGAAGACCTCACCGGCTGCCTGGGACCTGCGCTGCGAAATTCGCGAGAAGATGGTCGTCTGGCTGCAGCAATATCATCCGGATGCGCTGCCTGTGCGGCGGGCCGAAGCCGTGTTGCATTCCGAAGGCCCGACGGCGGAGACGTAGCCCGCCAGCGTACCTCCTTCGATCCTCAGCAGATTTCCAGAAAGAGAACCGGCGAACTCGTCCACACCGTCGCGCCGCCCGCTGCGATGGCAAGCACGAATGAGGCCAGCTTCAGGAATGAAGCCTGAGGCGGCTCACCTGTGTTCATCCGGCGGAACAGCCAGACGCACATGACCGCATGCGCTGCGAGATGCAGGCCGAACAGAACTGCAAGGATTACCCGTACAGCGCCCCGGTCGACCTGAAGCCCCGATCCGCAAGCCCAGCCATGCGCTGCGTAAATTGAGACGAAGGCGGAGCACCAGATTGCGAAGCCAGCAACAAGGCCCAAGGTTTCAGCCGGATGGAATCGTTTCACGTGAGCGCCCCCATCCAGGCAGGGACATAGATCAGCCCAAGGAGCGAAATGCCCGCCGCAGCTGTATAGCGCCAGAGCATGCGCGGCGCGCGCACGTCAATGCTGCGGTCTGCCGAAACATAGCCATGCCGGCCGCGGGCCCAGCCATATAACGCGGCGATCGCGGCGAGGCCCGCATGCAGGCCGGCATATCCGGCGAGAACCAGGATAATGGCGCCATAGGCATGCTCGGTTGGGGATGGCCCCTGAAAGACGGGAATGGCAATGAACCCGCCGAGGGCGACCAGACCGCCAGTTGTTGCCCCCAGACCCCAAGCCTGCCGCGAGGTATCGTCGCCTGTCGCAGTCGCGTGCGCGGCGCGTTCGCTGGCAAACCAGCCAGCGATGAGCGCGGCCAGCGTCAACACGGGGATCCAGGGGTGGGCGTCCAGTCCTGCAGGCGGCGGCCAGTTTGGCGCGATCACCAGGAGAAACAAATATCCGAACACGAGTGATGCAAGCCAAGCCGTGTCCGCGACCAGGGCGAACGTCATGCCCCACCATGTTGGCGGGTAAAGCGCCGCTGAATGCGCGGGGACCGAGACGCCGTGGCCGATGTCGATTGGGCCAGCATCCTGTTTCAGGCCGGACTGCCAGAGCCAGACCAGCGAGCAGACCACAGTCAGCACAGCGCCGATGGCAGAGAGCCAGTACAGCTTCAACAGGAAAGCGAGGAAGAACAGCGTTGTAGCAAGCGCCGTCCAGAGCGGCATACGCGTTGGCCCTGGCAGCGAGACCGACTGCACGGGCGCGCCGGATACCGGATCGACGCCGAGGGTCTCTCGCAGCCCGTCTCTCGCTCCGGCGAGATAGCCCTCGCCTGCGGCCAGACGGGACCCAAGGGCGGGGTCCGCATGCAGCGGATCCCGGCTGGAAACACTGGGGATGCTGGCAATGTTATAAGACGGCGGCGGGGTCGCCATGGCCCATTCCAGCGTGCCCGCTTTCCAGGGATTGCGCGTCGCTCTGCGTCCGAAGCGGCGCATCACGGCGACATCTACCACGATCATGGCGAAACCGGCGGCTAGCACGAAAGCGCCGATGGATGAAATGAGATTCCACAGATCCCATCCCAGCCCGCCTTCATAAGTGAAGATCCGGCGGGGCATACCGAGCAGTCCCGTCCAGTGCATGACGAAGAAGGTCAGGTTGAACCCGGCAAAGACCAGCCAGAAGGCCGTCCGCCCAAGGATCGAGTCGGATCGCCGTCCGGTCATCTGAGGCAGCCAGAAATAGATCGCGCCGATCGCCGGAAAGACGAAGCCGCCGACGAGAACATAATGGAGGTGAGCAACGATGAAATGCGTGTCGTGTACCTGCCAGTTGAAAGGGGCGACGGCTACCATGACACCCGTCAGCCCGCCGCTGACGAACACGAAAAAGAAACCCATGATCCAGAGCATTGGCAGGGTCAGGCGCGGCCGACCGGACAGAAGCGTGGCGAGCCATGCAAATATCTGTACGGCCGTGGGTACGACGACGAGCAGGCTGGCACCGGAGAAAAATGCTAGTGACAGGTGCGGAATGCCGGTCGTGAACATGTGATGCACCCATAAGCCGAAACTTATGAACGCCTGCGCGATGAGGGCGGCGACAATCCACGCATAGCCCACGATCGGGCGGCCCGCGAATACCGGCAGGAGCGTCGAGACGACCCCGGCTGCTGGCAGGAAAATGATATAGACCTCCGGGTGTCCGAACAGCCAGAAGAGGTGCTGCCAGAGCAGCGGGTCTCCGCCGCGCAATGGATCGAAGAATGGGAGCCCGAAGGCCCGTTCGAGTTCCAGCAACACGCTGCCGAGGATGAGTGGAGGAAATCCTACCAGCATCATCGCCGAGGTCACCCAGAGATACCAGGCCAGCAACGGCATGCGGGCGAGGCTCATGCCTGCGGCCCGCAGCCCGAGCACGGAGGCCATGAATTCTACCGCCGCGCAGACGGCGGACACCTCCACAAGCGTCACGCCGATCAGCCAGACATCCGAATTGATCCCCGGAGAAAACGGTTTGGACGAGAGCGGCGTATACATGAACCAGCCGCTGTCGGGCGCGAGCCCCGCCAGCATCGCGGCGATCAGGATCAACCCGCCGAACAGGTAACACCAGTAGCCGAACGCGCTCAGCCTTGGAAAAGCGAGGTCGCGGGCGCCGAGTATCTTCGGAAGCATATAGATCGCAAAACCCTCGATGAGCGGGATCGCGAACAGGAACATCATGATCGTTCCGTGCATCGTGAAGACCTGACTGTAGCTTACAGCATCCAGGAATTGCGTGTCGGGACCCGCCAGTTGCGCACGGATCAGAAGACCGAGGATGCCGCCGATCAGAAAGAAGACAATTGCGGTCACCATGAACCGCATGCCGATCACGGAATGGTTCACGGCCGAGAGCCAGCCGAACCGGCCTGGCGCGGTGGTCCAGAGGGGCTGGAGGGCCGAGTGAAGCTTGAGGCCTGCCTGACGAATGGACGGCGTCATTCCACCTCCCTCTGCAGAAGACGGCGGATGGTATCCGCAATCCGGTCGGAGATGGGCGCAGTCCGTTCACCGATGCCGGGCACCTGCACGCCAGCGGACTCATTTTCCGCCATAGCCTCGGCAAGACGCGCCGCGTACGCTTCAGGCGGATGGGCGTGGACTTCGAACACCATCTGCAGGTGACCGATCCCGCAATATTCCGCACACATGCCGCGATAGATGCCAGGCGCGTCTGCCTTCAACAGGATCAGATTGGCCCTGCCCGGAATGGCGTCCATCTTCCCGCCGAGGCGCGGAACCCAGAAGCTGTGGATGACGTCCTCGCTGGTAATGCGGACATGGAACTGTTCGCCTGCCGGCACGTGCAACACGTCATCCGTCTGCTCGCCGCCCGGATAGGAAAACGTCCAGCGCCACTGCACGGCATGCGCTTCAAGAATCCTTGCGCCGGGATCGGGCCGCGCAGTCAGCTGTTCACCCCGCATCAACGCGAAGACCAGCAGCGCGGCCATCGTGACGACGGGAAAGATGAGGCCGCCGCCAACGAGGAATGTCTTTTCGCTGATCCGGCTCGGACCGGAGCGGGTAAATGCGAGGATCGCAAGCCCCATCACGCCGATGAGAATGATCGCGGCGCCGACGAGCATGACCCACCAGAGCTGCGCTGTCTGGGCTGCCGCCGGACCGGCAGGCGACAGGGCCGAGTATTCACCTGCGCATCCAACCACAAGCAAAGGCGAGGTGAGCATGCAACCGATGCAGCTAAGACGCGTTGACGGCATATGGCGCGGAACAAGGAGACACGGGATCTGGACGTAGGTTCCAAGATTGCGATCGCGGGGCACCCCGTCCATGTCATGCTCGTGACATTCCCGATTGCGCTGGTCAGCGCAACGCTCGGCGCGGACATCTTCTGGTGGCTGACAGCTGATCCGTTTTTTGCGCGCGTCGGGCTCTGGACCAGCGGGTGGGGCTTCGGAATGGGGGTGCTTGCTTCGCTGGCCGGAACAGCCGAACTCCTCGCCGGGCGCGGTGTTCGCAGAAAGCCCGAAAGCTGGAGTCATGCTGTTCTGGCGCTCATGCTGCTGGCGCTTGCCGGGGCGAACTGGGGTGTGCGCATTGAAGACGCCGAATCCATCATCCTGCCCTGGGGCATGTTCCTGTCGCTGGTCGCGATGGTCTTTGTCGGCCTTGCGGGCTGGCAGGGGGGGAAACTGGTCTTCGAGCATCAGATTGGGGTCATCATCAATGATCCGGGCGACGAAGAGGACTGATCGAGAAATCCCGGCTCGGTCATCCATGACGGGAAGACACTTTCCGCTATGTCCGGCTTGGCGAGAACGAACCAGAGCGCGGCCAGCGCGGCAAAGGCAGCAAGCACAGCCAGGACCCTTGCCTTGATCGCCGGAAATCTCGCATCGGTGTCCGCCAAGTGCGAGACCAGGCTGCCATACCGGTAATGGCAGAAAATCAGCACGCCGACGACCGTCAGCTTCAGAAACATCCAGGGATGGCGTGCATCGCTCATGAAGAGCAGGGCTGTGCCTGATATTACCGCGATGCAGGCGGCGGGCGATGCAACAAGCAGATAGACAAAGCGGCTGGCCCTTCTGATGCGGGCGAAGTCATGAGGACCTCCGACCCGGCGATGCGACACCAGGAGCGCCGGAAGACAGAACAATGCTGCCAGCCAGATCGCAAGCGCCGCAATATGCAGGAATTTCACCCAGACCATTTAAGCAGCGGCCTCGCGCTCGATCGAAGATGCGAGGCGTGCACCGGCCATGGCGGCCGCGAGCATATAGACCGGCAGGCTGACAGCCCACATCAGGAGCCCGGCAAGTTGCTGATCCTCAAGGGGTGAGAGGTGCCATGGCCAGGTGGTTGTCAGATGCGGCGCGTAAAAAGGCGTGACCGCAAAAGTCAGGATCGCGCCAATCCCGCCCATCAGAGCCATGATGCTGACCAAAGCGGCGAGCGCGGACGTCACGGCGGACGTGCGCACAGCCTGCCAGAACAGGATGGCGGCGCCGGTGAGCGCCGCCTGCAGCAACCAGTATATGGCCGGGTCGCTCCAGGCGGCGGAATAGATGGCGGGCACATGCCACAGCCCAAGAACGATGGCCTTGAGGGCTGCTGCAATGCCGAGCGAAGACGTCAGCCGGGCAGGCAAGGTCATGGCGACAAGCGGCGCGGCGGCGCAAACGATCAGCAGGTGATGGAAGGACCGCGCTGAAAACAAAGCCGAAGTCAACGCGCAAAGCGGGGACACGAAACAGACAAACACAACCGCTATCGCGCCAGCAAGATACACTCGCCGCTCAGGGCGCGTGTAAGCTGCGCCGATAGCCGCAAGGCCTGCAAGAACAGCGAGAAGCACTGGGTCCAGGTTCCAGCTTGTCATCCAGTCCGCCGGTCCTGGCGGTAGGCCGCAATAGGGCGCTTGAGCCAACATCATCCTACTTTCTGCAAAACTGTCTCCGAACCAGCGGTCACTGGCCCGGGAAACCCGCCTCCTTTTTCAGCGTGTCCTGAACATAGAGCTTCACGATAAAGACCGAGAGAACCACGAGCATCGGGGTGGCCAGCAGGATGCCGAGCGGGCTCAGCAGCATGCCGAAAGCCAGCACGGAAATCAGAATGAGGACCGGCGGGATCGACGCCGTTTGCTGCTGAACGAGTGGGTAGATGAGTGTCGACTCGATCTGGGAGACGGCGAGATAGGCGATCGCCGTCCAGAGCGCCGTCATTGGACCGACTGTGAAGGCGAGGAGGATGCCGGGAATGGACGACACCAGAGGGCCTATGGTCGGCACAAATTGCGAGAGGCCGGCGATCAGGGCAAGGCCGATGAAGGCCGGCACGCCAAGTGCCCAAAGCGCGATGGCCATGGCGACGGCAATGATCACCATGTCGATCGTGATGCCGAGAAGCCATTTCTTCAGTGCCCGGCCAGATGCATCAAACGCCTCGCCGACACGTTCATCGACCCCTTTCGGCAGCAGAAGCAGCGTCCCGCGGCGGATGGAGCCGGCCGATGTCGTCATAAAGGCGGCGATGAAGATGACGAGCAGCGCCGTGGTCAGGCCCGAGGCGAGCGGAAGGGCAAAGCCACCGACATCTGCAAGCATGCCTTGCAAGGACCCTTCGGAATTGCCGGAGACAACGTTTTCGATTTCAGAGACCAGACCGCCGCCGAGCGAATTGGACTGAAGGGTTTCCTTCACGCGGCTCCAGGCCTCTGGGAGGCGGTCGACGACACCGGACAACTCCCCTGCCAGCTGAGCGCCAAAGAGCCAGAAAATTGCCGCGACGCTGCCAAGCAGGCACATCGCCGCGATCGCAAGCGCCGCAGGCCGGGGCAGCCGCGCGATGCGCGCCAGCGCGTCTGCGATCCCATGAACAGCAATCGCCAGAAGCATGGCAGCGAAGCCAAGCAGAACAGCGTCACGCGCGGCCCAAAGCGCCAGTGCGAGGCCAACGAGCAGAAGCGCCACCAACAGGCGCGCGGTGAACGCCGAAAGGTTGGTCGGTCCCGTCAAGACCTTCGGTCCATGTCTCATCCCCATATCTCTATCGCGGCGGACTTGTTTCGCGCGTGTCCATGCGGCCATGGAAAGACGCCCTTCACATGCCGTCATTCCGAACAGCAATTGCCGGCGACCCCAGGCAGCCGCCATTGACTTATTTAACAGGGGAGGCGCGATTTGGTTCCCGGCCTGGTCATAAAATTCCCGCGATGCGTCTCGCCGGCATGCGAGCCCTATGAGCGCGCTCCCGCCGCGGCCAGAACCCCGCCCGGCAATGCCGCGGCGATCCTCGAGGCAGACCCCGAACGTCAGATGACGGAGCTGCGCGGCTATGCCGTCTGGCTCTGCAGCTCCAGCACGCTGGCGGATGGCCTGATCCAGGAAACCCTTCTGAAAGCCTGGGTGGCACGCGACCGGTTTGAGCCAGGCACGAACTTCAGAGCGGGGTGCGTGACCACTCTGCGCAACGTGTTCTTTTCCTACAAGCGTCGTAGCTGGCGCTCTCAACCGCTGTCGGAACAGATGATCTCAGATCTCGCGTCAGACCATCTGGACTTTGGCGACCGGCTCGACCTTCTGGCCGTCCGGAATGCCATGGCGTTGCCTGCGTGCGATCAGCGGGAAGCCCTGCTTCTGATTTGCGTCGGTGGCCAGAGCTGTATGTAGGCCGCGAAACTTTGCTGCTGCGCCATTGGTACCCTGAAGAGCCGGGTGCATCGAGCGCGGTTCCGCCTTGGTGTTCTGATGTCAGAGAACAAGGCAGGGTTCAGCTCAGATGCGAGCCTTGAACCTCAAGCGGCGTTGAAGGATTTGATGGATCAGGCCGCACGCATCAGGAGCCAGGTCGGCAGAGTGACTGCGCGCACATACAGCGCAATGACGGGCGCGGCGACTGCCACATAATCGAGGGCCCGGCCTGACAGGTCGGAATATGGCCGCAATACGGAACGGCCGCGCCGCGACGCGATCCTTTGCCAGCGTGCTCGACATTGGCCGCCCCACTCAATCATGAACAGGTTCGCCGTCGCTCTCCGATCGTTACAGCTGATCAGATGCAACCACCACCGTGTCTCGGGAGTTTGGATCAAAGGGCGGGTAGAGACCACAAGATTGGAAGACCTCATGACCCCTGTTTATGATTATATCGGTGTTTTGCTCATTGCCGTGATGATGCTCGGACCTCTCTTTTTCGGCGCGTTCGGATAGCAGCGATTTGCGCTCGGCAAGATCTGGCGCGCGCAGCATCTGAAGTCCGTAGGCTGATATGCCAACGACAAGTGATCCGGCAAAGCCCGCTCTGCGTGCAAGCGTATTGCAGAACTGATCCGGAAACAGGTTCGAGCCAGCCCAACGCTCAAATGACCTTGATATGACGAACTTCAGAACTGACCGGCCGCGAGAAGCCGTTACGTGGCGCGGCGGCCGGCGACAAGGGGATGGCCCTGTTTCCGTGGGAGATCGATGGCCAGTATGCAATGATTGGACGCCCGGACAAGGAAAACCTCTACTACCTGACCTCCCCTGAGGTCGATCTGTAGAAAGATGGTACGCGCATCGCCTCCCCCTTACCCATGGGAGTTGGTGCAGATCGGCTATTGCGGCTCTCCCATCGAGATCGAAGAAGGCTGGCTTCTCCTGACCCACGGTATCGGCGCAATGCGCGAATATTCGATCGGTGCAATGTTGCTGGACCGCGATGATCCGACCAAACTCATCGGACGCACCGCCCAGCTTATGATCAGTCCGGTCGCCGATACACGCAATGGCTACGTGCCGAATGTGGTCTGTTCGTGCGGCGCGCTTGCGCTCGGCCGCCGCCTCGTTATTCCCTATGCGATCTCCGACAGCAGGGTCACCGTCGGCTGGCTTTCGATCGACGACCTGGTCGGGAACCTGCACACAGCCTGATCGGTCTCGCCGACCCTCGCCCATGGCGCGGCCTTCCTCGGACCGGAGGGCTAAAGGACCACACCCCGCTGCCGGCACTTCGCCTGCGAAAAAGCAAATTCCGGCGTCGGATGCCCACAATCCGGGCCTTCAAGTTCGTAATCGACAACTTATCATGCCGAACTATCTGAGGATCGCCCAAGTATAGTGGGGCGTAGGAGGGGCGCAAGTCTGACTGCGGCCAATTTGAGAGGTTCAGAAATCCCCATGCTGACGGGCGCCGCGACACCCCTCTGGATTCGGCCCGAGCCACAGGGGCTGTACCTGCCATCTGCAGACTTCTGGATCGATCCGTCCCGCAGCGCCGCGCGGACGCTGATCACGCACGGTCATGCCGACCACGCACGCGGCGGTCACGGTGAAGTCTGGGCAACGCAGGCAACACGGGACATAATCGCGCTGCGATACGGCGCGCCCGCCGGCGGCGAGGCGCTCGGATACAATCAGCCGCATGAAATCGGCGACGGCATCACGGCAACCTTCCTCCCGGCAGGGCATGTCCTCGGCTCCGCCCAGATCCTCCTCGAGCGCCAGGGCGAGCGCATCATCGTCACGGGCGATTACAAGCGCCGTCCGGATCCGACCTGCCTGCCATTCCGGCCGGAACCCTGTGACATTCTCATCACCGAAGCCACATTCGCCCTGCCGATCTTCATACATCCACCGATCGAACGCGAAATCCGCCGCCTGCTGGCAGCGCGGGAAGCGCATCCGGAGCGTTGCATTCTCGTCGGCGCCTATGCGCTCGGAAAGGCGCAGCGCGTGATCGCCGAACTGCGCCGCGCCGGCTATCACGAGACAATCTGGCTGCACGGCGCCATCACCCAGATGTGCGAGCTTTACCGGGAGCACGGGATTGATCTCGGCCCGCTTTCCCCTGTGGCTGAGACACAGAAACAGGCGCTCCGGGGACAGATCATCGTCTGTCCGCCGTCCGCGCTCAATTCTGTCTGGGCGCGGCGGATGCCCGATCCCGTCAATGCGCTCGCCTCCGGCTGGATGCGCGTGCGCCAGCGCGCTGTGCAGCGCAATGTCGAATTACCCCTGATCATTTCAGACCATTGTGACTGGCCGGAACTCACAGGAACGATCGAGGAGGTCTCGCCGCACGAGACCTGGATCACCCATGGCCGCGAGGACGCTTTGCTGCACTGGTGCGCCTTGCATCAGAGACGTGCCCGGGCCCTTGACCTGGTCGGCCGCGAGGACGAGGATCCGGACTGATGGAGCGGTTTGCGCGCCTGCTCTCGGAACTGATCTACACCCGTTCGCGCAACGGAAAGCTGTCTTTGCTGGCAGACTACCTGCGTACGGCGCCGGCCCCTGATCGCGGCTGGGCGCTCGCAGGCCTGACGGGCGGTCTCGACTTTCCCGCCATCAAGGCCGGCGTCGTCCGGGATCTGATCAAGGCGCGGGTGGATCCCGTCCTGTTCGGCCTGTCGCGCGATTTCGTCGGTGACACCGCCGAGACCGTCAGCCTGCTCTGGCCTGCGCTGCAGGGCAAATCCGCCCCGGCGCCCAGTGTCAGTGAAGTTGTGAACGCTCTGAGCGCGGCAACCCGCGCCACGGCCCGGACAGTACTCGCCGATCTGCTTGACCGGCTGGACGAAGAGGGCCGCTTCGCGGTGCTCAAACTTGCAACCGGGGCCTTGCGGATCGGTGTGTCCGCGAGGCTCGCCAAGACGGCCTTTGCACAGGCTTTCGCAGTGCAACTCGATGAAGTCGAGGAAATCTGGCACGCGCTGCATCCGCCCTATGCTGACCTGTTCGCCTGGGCAGACGGTCGGGCACCCAAGCCCGATATCAGTTCCCTTCCGGTGTTCCGGCCGTTCATGCTCGCAAACCCGCTGGAAGGGGAAGGACTGAACCTTGCGGACTATGCCACCGAATGGAAATGGGACGGGATCCGCATCCAGCTGGTTCATACCGGCGGCGAAACCCGCCTGTTCAGCCGCGGCGGCGAGGACATCACCGCAAGCTTTCCCGAAATTGCCAGTGTGTTTGCCAGCGAGAGCGTTCTTGACGGTGAACTTCTTGTCCGCGGCGCGCATCAGGGCGGCCAGGCTGGCGGCGCGGCCAGTTTCAACGCGCTGCAACAGCGGCTTGGCCGCAAGACTGTCCCGAACAGTCTGCAGGCGGAGTACCCTGCTTTCGTCCGGCTGTACGACATCCTGATCGACGGGACCGAAGACCTCCGCCAGCTACCCTGGAGCCGGCGCCGAGCCCGTCTTGAATCTTTCGCCGCACATCTCGACCCCTCAGCCTTTGATGTCTCCGCGTTGATCGAAGCTGACAGCTTCAGCGTTCTGGAGGCTTTGCGCGCACAAACGCGCGAGGCGGGCATTGAGGGTGTGATGCTGAAGCGGCGCGACAGCCTTTATGAAGCCGGGCGCAAGGCCGGCCTCTGGTACAAATGGAAACGGGATCCACTCACTGCTGACTGCGTCCTCATGTATGCCCAGCGCGGATCCGGCAAACGCTCCGGCTATTATTCCGATTTCACCTTTGGCTGCTGGACCCATCCTGAGGCCGATGGCAGCGCGCTCCTGCTTCCAGTCGGCAAGGCCTATTCGGGCTTCAGCGATGAGGAACTTCGCTGGCTCGACAGCTTCGTGCGCAAGAACACGCTGAACCGGTTCGGGCCCGTTCGCGAAGTTGAGAAAAGCCTGGTACTCGAAGTTGCGTTCGATGCCGTGAACCCCAGCAGCCGGCACAAATCGGGCATCGCGATGCGCTTTCCCCGCATCAGCCGCATCCGCCGCGACAAGCCCGCGGCCGAAGCCGATCAGATCGAAACGCTCCGCCGGATGATCGCGGTCGGTGACAGGGCATGATGCCCGGCCCCCGGAAAAGTGCTTTCGAGTCTCCGGCGCACCTGCTGCGTCCTCATTGCGCCCCGGCATGCAGATTTTCAGGGCAGTCGCATCCTCGCCTGTCGGCATGTTTCTTATGTCTTCATTGTACGGATCTCGTCCGCTGTCTACGGACGTTGCGTTCAGGTCCAGATGCCGAGCGGCAGGCAGTTCAGGCGGCAGAGCAGGCGGCAACTCGCGCAGGTCTTTCCCGCAATTCACCCAGTTCCGCTCCGGCGAGAGCGACTTTCCTTGCAAACGCGCTGATCGTGTCCGCATCGGCAGTTGGTTGCTCCGGTAGCCCCTATGGCTGGCTCCGTCATTGACCAGAGATGCGTTTACGAAGATGGATCTCGTCGCCAAAGCTAAGCCGGTCTGCGGCGTGGTGACCCGGCATCGCGGCGATGCGGCCCGGGCGGTATGGGAATTTGAAGCAACAGATCGCCGGTGTGTTGGCGCGCGCGTTCAGGGCGTAAATTGGCGCAAGCTGATCAACCCGCCGGCAACCCTGGCAGGTTTGCCGGACGCAAGCATATACCCTGCCGTCCGCTATACTTAACCCGAGACCGGCCGAGGTTTACTCACAACCTGCAGATGCCCATGGCGCCCACAGCCGCTTTGCGGCTATGCTGGGTTCATGGAAGATCTGTTCTGCGCGCCTGATCTGCTGGACCGGTTGGAAGGGCTGGATGCCGAGGCTCTGGATGATCTGCCGTTTGGCGTAGTCGGGATGACCACGGACGGTACTGTCAACGCCTATAACTCTGCTGAAGCCTCTCTTTCCGGTCTGAGCCCATCGCGTGTCATCGGCCTTCACTTCTTTACTTCGGTTGCGCCGTGCACGAACAACTACCTCGTGGCGCATCGCTATGAAACCGAGAGCGCCCTGGACGTCACAATCGACTATGTCTTTACGCTGCGCATGGCGCCGACTCCCGTGCAATTGCGGCTGCTTAAAAGTCCGGATGCCTACCGTATGTATCTGGTAGTGCGGCGGCGCGACAATGCTGCAGCCTGAGATCCCGCCGGACGCGCTCGAGGCGCTGACCGAGTTTCTCTACATCGCTCCCGTGGGGCTGATCCAGTTCGACATGGACGGTACCATCAAGATAGCGAATCCGAAGGCCGCGCAACTGCTGATGCCCCTCACACCAGAGAGTGATCTGTCGAACGCTTTCTCGGCAATGGTCCCGCTTGTTCCGGATCTGGAACGTCATGTCCGAGCCTTCTCCGGGCCGGCAGGTATCATTCTGGATCACCTGCGCTGCGAGGTTGCCCTTGGCACACGCGCATCCACCGTGTCGGTCACCGTTCACCGCATACATGGCGGAGCCAACCTGCTGATGCTGGACGATGTCACCGCGCTGGCCGAGCAGGAGCAGCAGATCGATGCGGATCGCCAGCGTTTCCGGGCGATCTTCGACAACGTCCGGGACTATGCGATATTCACAATGGACGCGCAGGGTATTGTTGACGAATGGAACCCGTCACTCCTCCGCCTCGGTGGCTGGCGCGCCGAAGATGTGACGCAGCGCCCGCTGGATATGTTCTTCACCGAGGAGGAGCGCGCCGCCGGCCAGATGGCGGCGCTGTTGAACTGGGCGCACCTCACAGGTTCCGTGGAGACGGAAGGCTGGCGTGTGCGCCGTGATGACAGCCGCTTCTGGGCCAATACGGTTCTGACAGCCTTGCCCGATGATCACGGCGCGGTCCGCGGCTTTGTCGCAGTCACTCGTGACATGACAGAACGCAAGCGGATGGAGGACGAGCTTCGTCGCCTGGCCACGACCGATCCGCTGACCGGTGCGCTCAATCGCCGGGCCGGCCAGGCGCTTCTGGCAGAGGCCTTTCGCGCGCCCGCTCACGGAGACCGGCGCCCGGGTGTCATGATGCTCGACATCGATCACTTCAAGCCTGTCAATGATCGCTACGGACATGATGCCGGCGACACGGCGCTCTGTACGATGGTCAGCGTCTGCCTCGAGGTGCTTGGCACGCAGGGCGCCCTGGCGCGCTGGGGCGGCGAGGAATTCCTTATCATCCTGCCCTCAACCCTGGAGGCCGAAGCTCTTTTCATTGCTGAAACTCTGCGAGCCGCGATCGAAGCCGAGATTGTTGAAATCCCGACGGACAGGATCAGCATAACCGCCAGTCTTGGAGTTGCGATCGGCGGCCCCAATCCGGAAAAGCTGATCCGGCGTGCAGATGGCGCCCTCTATGAGGCCAAAGGCAGCGGCCGCAACCGCGTGGTGCTGGGTGCCGCATGAGGTGGACGAGGCGGGACCGTCCTCTGTAGCCGGATACGATAGGGCCCTCACGACAACATGCCCCATCCGTTGTGGACCTGCGCAATTCATTCTTCGAAGTGCGCAACACTACAGATCGTTGAGGAACTCTCAGCGCTGGGCCGCGTCTCACTCCATCAGGGCCAGCGCAATTTCAATGCCTTTCAATTGAAATCGAGACGCAATGAAGCAACAGACTGCCGGAATGTTTTCCCTGACGCCGGGCCAATGGACCAGCGTTCTCAAGGGCGTGCGTCGTACCGCCGACCGGTCGAACCTTGCTCTGATTTCGGCCGGCGTTGCTTTTTTCGGCCTGATGGCGGCGATTCCGGGGCTTGCCGCACTGATGGCGATCGTGGGCATCCTGGGTGAACCCGAATGGGTGGCCGAGCAGGTCCGCGCTCTGCGGGGTGTCGCACCTGATGCGGTTGTCAGCGTGATCCATAGCCAGGTCGAGCGATTGCTGGAGACAGCAGCCCAGCCGCTTCTTGCCGGCGCTCTGTTCAATCTTGTCCTGGCGATATGGAGCGCCTTGCAGGGGACCCGGTGGGTCCTCGTGGCATTGTCGGCGATCGACGACACAGCCCCTCACCGGAAGTTTCTTCGGCGCTATGTCGCTGCCGCGCAATTCACGCTGCTGGGCCTCGGCCTCGGGGCGGTCGCCGTTATGCTTCTGGGTGTCGCGCCTGTCGCGCTGAAGCTGGTACCCCTCGGCGAAAATGTCGGGCAATTGGCGCTGCTGCTGAGATGGCCGGTCCTTGGCGGCTGCGCCATCGGCTTCATGCTCATCCTCTATCGCTGGGGGCCGTCCGGCGATCCGCCTGCCTGGAAGCTCGTTGTTCCCGGCGCCTTGCTGGCACCAGTCCTGTGGCTCGCGGCCTCATCCATCCTGACATTTGCCCTGCGCGAGTTTCCGGCCTTCGGTGCAGCCTATGGCGCGCTGGCAAGCGTCGTGGCGCTCCTGCTCTGGCTGTATGTCTCCGCCCTGATCTTCCTGCTCGGCGCGGCGTTCAATACCGAATTCAAACGCGTGAATCAGGATTGACCTGTGCCCGTGCAACCTGCCCGCGCTGGAGGCTTTCTGGTGCGGGTAGAGGGACTCGAACCCCCACGCCTTGCGGCACAGGTACCTAAAACCTGCGCGTCTACCAATTCCGCCATACCCGCAACATGCGCCGGTATAAGGCAGCCCTACGGCTTTGCCCAGCCAGCAAAATCTTTTAAGTTCGTCTGGGAGACGACTTCTCTCCGGCGCCGTCACCCCGGGCCTGCCCTGACACTTGCCCGTCGATTGGGAGATCGGGCACCGCCGCCGGGAGTGAGACCTCCCGGACGGCGGCGAGGGCCGCATCCTTGCGATCCAGAAGTTTCTGACGCTCCGGGCCAGATCTCGACCGCCCCCGACTGTCCCCCCGGCCTCCGCGGATCCAGGGGATTTGAGGCCCGCACGACAGGCAGGGGCAGAAAGGAGGACAAAGATTGCCATCGGCATTGACGTTCCGCGCGATACGCTTGATCCCGACCTTCACCCGGCGGGCGATTCCCGCCGGTTCGAGAACCCGCCAGAAGGCTTCCGGGCGATCCTGAGATGGATCGCCGGCACGCCCGTCGCCCGCCCCTCGTTTTCCGAGGAGACGGGCCCTTGTCACCGGCGCTTCGAGCGCGCGATGGACGAAGCGGGCCTGCCACTCTGCAAGGTCAAACCGCGCCAGGCGAGGCGATCGGACAACTCGCCAAGACCGATCACATCGACGCGGCCAGGCCGGCGCGCCTCGGCGCGTTATTGAAACCGGCGCTCGCGCAGCGACGCCGAAGATCATCAGTGCTCTCAAAGACCTGCACATTGCCCGCGCCCCCTCGTCAAGGACTGCGCCGGGAACCTGACCTGCTTGCTCCCTCAGCGAAGAGGTCCGCCGGCGCTTTTGTTCCCTTGAAAGCCACTTGAAAGAGATCGAAGCGGCCATCCGGACCCTGATCATTACGGATGATATCTGCGCCGCAGGTTCGCGTTCCTCGTCTCGGCCCCCCGCATTGCCGCTCATTCGGCCTATGCCCTTGTGATCGACATGCCTGAGCTTGGCACTCGGCACGTGCAGGAAGCGGCCGCCCCGGAAGGCACCGCGCCCATACCCCGCCAGCCCCGCAAACGCGCCGGTAAGCCTTCGCCTCCGGCGGCCGGGTAAACGTCGGCCAGCCGCCCGACATGCCGGCAATCGTCGCCGCACGGTTCAATCCAGACCTCTGAGGTGAATGCAAAGAGTTCACCGCGCGGCAAACCGCGCAAGGTTGCCATCACCGCGATCATGCGAAAGCTTGTTATCCTGACAAACGCCCCTATCCATGACGCGTGCGAATGGTAACCCGCAAATAACCTGATCTGGACCGGTACCCTGACCCTTCGCCAGTTCTGATTGCAGCCGGCCTATGATGGCTATACACGCCGGCGACTACAGTACCGCGCTGCGTGGAGATTTCTATGAACGATCGGCCACGACCCCCCGGCACCCGTCCTTTCGATGCGGCTCCGGATACAACCGCCCTCCCACTCGGGTCTGCAGGCCTTGGCCAACGTGTCGCCAAAGGCGCCATCTGGACCATTGCCGCCACGATGGCGCGAATCTCTTCGGCCATTCTCATCCTGCCGGTCCTGACACGCCTTCTATCACCCGAGGATTTCGGGCTGATGCAGATTGCGGCGCCGTTCCTGTTCTTCATGATGATCTTCAACGATTTCGGGATGCAGCCTGCCCTGGTGCTCGCAAAGAACCCGACAAGCCGCCTCTGGGCCACCGCCTTCTGGACCGGTCTTGCCGGGTCAGCCCTGATGTCGCTGACACTCATCCTGGCGGCGCCCTTCATTGCAGCCTTTTACAATGAACCGCGCGCGGCCCCGATCCTGCAGGTGCTCGCGCTCTGCATGCTCGCCGGCGGAATGATGATCGTGCCGGGCAGCTGGATGCTGAGAGAATTGCAGTTCCGAACGCTGTCCATTGTGGAAGTCACAACCGTCACCGCCGGCATCCTTGCGGCCCTAGCCGCAGCGCTGGCCGGCTGGGGCGTCTGGGCGCTTGTGGTGCAGCAGCTGGTGATGTTCTTCCTGAAATCCGCCACCCTGCTCATCCTTTCGAAGGCGCCTTTCCGGTTCCAGTTCGATTTCTCGGAACTGAAAGGCATCATGGGCTTCAGCTGGGGCATGACCAATGTCCGCGTCGTCTGGTTCCTCGGGCGCAATATTGATGTCCTGATCATCGGCCGGTTTCTCGGCGCCACCGCGCTCGGCTTCTATTCGGTCGCCTGGCGGATCATGATGATGCCGATAGAGATTTTCTCCTCAGGCCTTGCCCAGGTCCTGATCCCGACACTCGGCCAGATCCAGGAAGACAAGCCCCGCCTGCACGCCGCTGTGCTGCGCACCTATCGCACCATCGCCATCTTCACCATGCCCGCCATGGCCGGCATCGCCGCGCTCAGCGTTCCGCTGACGCTTTTCATCTTTGGCGAAAAGTTCGCCCCCGCAGCCTGGCCCATCGCCGCCCTCGCCATTCACGGCGCCGTGCAGAGCCTGCTCAGCGCGCAGGGGCCGGTTTACATGGCACTCGGCCGGCTGGACGTGATGATGCGCTGGGCAATCCTGACCGTCATCGTGCTCGGCGCTTTCCTGCTGGTCGGGATCAACTGGGGCCTCCAGGGCGCCTCGCTGGCCTATCTCGCGGCCGGCCTTGCCTGTGCACCGCTGAACTTCCGGGCGCTGCTGAAGCTGATCGACGGGCGCCTCAGCGATGTGGCGCGCGCTGCCGGCCGGCCGGCCCTCATTGCCATGCTGATGGGCATCACGGTCTTCATCGTCTCCCAGTCCCTACCCGCTGGCTGGATGCACTCCCAGATCCTGGCTTTTTGCATCCCGCTGGGGGTCGCGCTCTATGGACTGGGCCTGCTTCTCATCGACCGAAGGGCGTTCGCAGACGTCTTCGGCATCCTCAAAAGCATCCTTTCAAAGCAGGATTAACCCGGATATCAGGCCCGGTTTCTGGCACACGTCCTGCATGTGAGCCGAACGGGTTAGAGCTTGACTTTGGACCATCGGAGAGTGTTTATGGCGCGGTTTGAAGTCGTCATTCCCTACTATCAGCGCGAAGCCGGACACCTCGTTCGCGCCCTGGGCTCGATCTTTCTTCAGGGAACAGACGATATCCGTGTGAACGTCGTTGATGACGGCTCGCCCCGGCCGGCTGAACTCGATCTGGCCGAACTGTCCGACGACCAGCGACGGCGCGTCAATCTCGTGATCCAGAAGAACACTGGCGCGAATGGTGCACGCAATCGCGGCCTGTCGGAAGTCGGTCCGGATGCAGAGTATGTTGCGCTTCTGGATTCCGATGATGAATGGCTGCCCGGCCATCTGGAACGCGCGGCCGCTGCCCTGAGCCGCCCGGGCGCCATCCTCTTCTACGACACGATCCAGATCGATGCGAAGTTTGCCGAGGGCTATACCGAGCCGACTGAATTCCTGGGTCCGGCCATGCTCGGCGATGTCGCAGGCGAGCCCAATCTGAAAGAAGTGCTGCATCCGGCCCGCGTGCTCTGCGGTGAGTGGTATCGCCACATGCACCTCTCGGTCACGGTCCTCACCGGCGACCTCGCCCGAAGCGTCCGGTTCGATCCCAATTTCACCATCGCCGACGATTTCGACTTCTTCTATCGCTGCGCCCGGTTCCCTGGCCGATGGTATCTCGACAGCCGCAATGGCGCCCGCCGGGGCACCGGCGCAAACATCTGGCACGGGGTGAAAACCACAGACCTGCGTTACTCGCAGGAAAAGTATTTCAGCATGCTGGTGATCTCGCGCCTGCTCCGCGAAGCCTCCATTGATGATGAGACCCGCGCCCAGGCGAGGGCCCGTATCCGCGTCTTCCGCGAACAATTCTACTGGGCCCAGCGCGACCGGCTGAAAGCCCGCCATGGCCTCGCCCCGGACCTCTGGGTTCGGTTCATCCGCAACGACCCGGCCCTGATCGGCTTTGCTGCCCGGCGCTTGCTGCGGCTGCCGCCGGATGCCCACAACCAGATGTAACACACTGCAATAAAAGAAAGCCCGGCTCAGAAGGGCTTCGCGTTCATGCCGGGAGCGGCGAGCCTCAGGGCCAGGCCTGACAGCTGCGCCGCATCCCCGAACCGGCCTTCGCTCAGCGAGCGGCGGATGAACCAGGCGAGCGCGCGGGCGAACGTCCCGGCAATGCCGGCCCCGAGCGGCCCCTTGCCGCGCAGCGCCAGCAAGCCCTCGGCGACTGCCGGGTCATCCAGCAGTTCAGGGCAGCCATATTTCGAAAACAGCGCCTCGCGTATCGCCCGGGTTTCGCTGGCATTGAGCGGCCCGCCAGGTAGTCCCGGCCCGCAGGCCGCGCTGAAATCCTCGAACGCAAAATGCCACAGCTTCTTGCGCGCCATAACCGAGCCCCGGGTGATCAGCGCCTGGCGTTGCAGCGCCGGCGAGAGAGGTTGTCCTGTCACGGTCCCCGCCGGCAGGAAGTCTGCGAGCGTACCGGTGCGGCGCACTTCGGTGAACATCTCTTGTTCCTCGACCTGCCAGCGGGTGTATCGCTCATCCCTGCCCACCAGTCCGCCCGCCCGCGGACCGTCATGCTGGCGCTGCAGGAAAACAGTCTTCTGTGTCCCTACCCCGCGATACTTCCGGGCGAGCCGTATCAACATCTCGTAGTCTTCCAAGCGGGAGTATTTCAGCGAGAACGGCCCGGCCGCCTCGTAGGCGCTCTTGCGCACAAGCAGGCCCGGATGGTGAACAAAGAAATCCTGCATCGTGGCCAGCAAAAATGCCTCGGGCCGGACATCCCGCCAGTGCCCGCCATCGAAACGGCGTACATCGCCGCTTGCCTGGTCGACAGCAAACCGGTCATAGCGGCCATAGGCAAAGCCCGCTTCCGGATCCGCATGGAGCAGACCCTCAAGCGTTTCCAGCGCATCCGGCAGCACGATGTCGTCATCATCCACGATCCAGATCAGATCCCCGGCAGCGGGCGGGATCATCTGGTTCAGTGTATCCGCCTTGCCGCTGTTGTCTTTGCGTACATAGCAGATGCGGCCCTCATATCCCGCCATGCGACCGGGTGTGTCGTCCGGCGAGCCGTCATCAGCCACAATGATCTCGTCTGGCGCCCGCGTCTGGCCCAGCACGCTCTCCAGCGTTTCAACCAGCAGCGGCCCGCGGTTGAAGGTCGGTATAATTGCAGTGATCCTTGCAATCCGGGTCATAACGAAACGTCTCTCGAATTTTCACGCCTTCTTCGAACGCAAGTCCTCAAAATACGTGATGGTTTTTGTCAAGCCCGTGTGCAGGTCCGTTTCCGGCTCCCGGTCCAGCATCCCGCAAGCGAGGCTGATATCGGGCCGGCGCTGTTCGGGGTCGTCCTGCGGCAATTGCCGAAACACGAGGCCGGGTTCTGATCCCATCCGCGCCGGCACCTTCCCCGCCAGCTGACGGTCCGCAAACTTGCCCGGGTTGCCGAGGTTGACCGGCCCGGTCATTTCAGCATCCGTTCCCGCCCTTCAGCGCCTGGACGATGAAGTTCGGCGCCACCCACCCGTCATTCGGGTGCATTTGCGGGCCAAAGGTGTGGAAGATCTGCCCGGCCTTGATGCGCAGCTTGCGCTGGCGGCGAAAGTCCGGGACCTGGGTCTCGGCGCAGCGCTCGCCCTTATCATGGCAGGAACGCGGTCCGATCGGATTGACCTTGCCCAGATACGCCTCCGATCGCAGGCGGACGGCCGGGTCGGTGTATTCTTCGGATGTCGAGGTCTGAAGGATCTTGGCCCGGACGCGCCTGGTAAGGCCAAGGATGTTGATGGCGCCGTGACACTGATCTTTGTCCTCTGCACGGACTCCAGCAGATTGACGGGACCGAGCACTCAAGAACGCGGGCCGGTCAAGGCGCCTGAACGCGAGAAACGGCTGCTTCGACAGGCGAACGGCAACTTGCGCAAGGCGCCCGCAAACTTCGCACAGGCAGACCTCGACAGCCGACTGAACACAGCGAGGGGCTGAACCACACTGGTTCGCATGAGGGACCGAACGCGCTCATCTGCGATTGTTGCGATGTTTGAGGGGTGGGGCCAATCTTCAGGGGCATGACCGCCAGAGCCTTCCGTCAGCAGTGCCGGCGAAGGCTGCGGCAATGCGCTCGCCGAAACCTTCTATGGACTCCACAAGCCCGAAACTGCCTGGCGAACGGGCCTGCGCAGACCGAGGCCGACGCCAGCTACTTTGCTGAACTGGAGGCAAACGCCATCACCGCCCGCCCCCCAGAATACAGCCTCAGGACTTACCAGCGCGGCGCGCAGCTGCCCTGGCCGGCGGCCTGGCCGCCAGTTTCGCGGACATCAGGCATTTGAAGGCCCCGTCGCCCAAGACCTAGCCGATCTCGCCATGCAGCGCGCTGAGGATAAAGGGCAGCTGCGCCTCGATATCCTCCGCGATCAGGCCCGCCCCGACGCGCCGTCCCGCCTCGCCGTGCAGCCAGGCGCCGATTGCGGCGGCGAGAAAAGTGTCGACACCCTGCGCCATGAAGCCGGCGATGATGCCAGCGAGCGCATCGCCTGAGCCTGCCGTCGCCAGCCAGCGCGTGGCATGGGTGTTGACGATGGCATTGCTGTCCGGCTGAGCGATCACCGTGTCCGCGCCTTTCAGCAGGATGACGCAGCCTGCCTTTGCGGAGGCCGCGCGCACCGCCTCGACCTTGTTGCCGCTCTCGCTGAGGAGGTCGCCGAACAAGCGCTGGAACTCGCCGGCATGGGGCGTCAGTATGTCGCCGGGACGCAGGCCGCGGAAGAGCACGTCCGGATCCTCGGCGAACACGCTCAGCGCGTCGGCATCGAGCAGCAGCTTTGCCTCGCTGGTCAGCAGCGCTTCGACATTGGCCCGCGTGGCGGGGCCGAGGCCGGCGGCCGGGCCGATGATTATCGCGCTGGCGTTGCCAGCCTGAGCAAGCAGGTCCTCAGATGTCGTGAAGGGCGCCAGCATGATGGCGGAGACATGGGCGGCGTTGATGAGCGCAGCTTCCGGCGGACAGAGCAGCGTCACGAGACCGGCGCCCGCACGGAGACCCGCCCGGGCGGCAAGGCGCGCTGCGCCGGTGTTCAGCGGGCCGCCGGTGACGACCTTGAGATGGCCGCGCTGGTGTTTATGGACGCCGAGGCCGGGCTGTGGCAGCTGCGGCGCCCAGAGGGCGGGGCTGTTCTCGACCAGCCTGGTCTCTACCGGCAGGCCGATATCCGCCACCATCACGCCGCCGCAAAACACTGCGCCGGGCAGAAGCACATGCGCCGGGCGCAGCGCTGCAAAGCTGATCGTTCCCTCGGCGCGAAAACATGGTCCCAGCGGCTGGGCTGTGTATCCATCCAGGCCTGATGGCACATCAATCGAGATGACCCGGCCGCCGCGCTGCGCCAGCGCCGCCGCCGCCCCGTCGAGCGGGCGCGTGAGGCCCGCGCCAAATAGCGCGTCGAGGACGATGTCTGTCTGTAGACTGATCGCTTCCTCAAGTGGACGGACAGGACCTTCCCAGAGCGCCGCAGCCTTCGCCGCATCCCCTTGAAGCTCCGCGACAGGATGGGTGCAGAACACCTCCACCTGCCGCCAGAACTTTGCCAGCCGCACCGCAGCCACAAAGCCATCGCCGCCATTGCCGCCCGGCCCGCAGAGCACCTGGATCCGCCCCGCCGGCCAGTGCGCATGTACGAACTCAGCTGCAGCCTCACCGGCCCGCTGCATCAACGCGAAACCGGATGTTCCGGCATCGATCACCGCCTGTTCGGCGGCGATCATTTCTTTCGGTGTCAGGATTGGCCGGCCCATGACGGGCTCATAGCACGCGAGTGGCCGCTTCGCTGCCGTATTCTGCAACACGCAGCGCCCCGCCCCGCCGCTCCAGCCGCGTGATCGAACAATGGCAGGGGCGGAATACGGTCACACGGTCGTCACCTTCCAGAAAACCGCTGAGCGCATTGATCGCCACGAAATGGGAGAAGACGGCCGTGCCGTCCGGCAACGCATTGACGGTGGACGCCATCTCGGCGCGCCAGCGCCGGAAGGGATCGCCCGCCTCGGTCCAGGTGCCAGCCATGAGGCAGCGCAGCCAACTGACCCGGTCGGTCACCTCCGGCGGCGTGCTGATCTCGGAGACCTGCAGGACCACGCCGGCGGTGAGTCCCGCCTGCGTTTCGAACGGCCGGGCGGTCTCCCGGCAGCGCTGCATCGGACTGGTCACAGCGGCGACGGCGCCAAGCCCCGCGAGACGAGCGGCGGCCGCCTGCGCCTGTTTTCGGCCTAGGTCGCTGAGGCCGGGATCGGGATGGTCGCCCCAGCCCGCCGCCGCTTCGCCGTGTCGGACCAGGAAGATCACGCCGCGACGGATTCCCGCTCGGCGGCTGCATCGCTCAACTGTGATTTGGCTGTATAGCCCTGCGCTGTGAGCACTTTCAGGGCATGGTGATAAGCCAGCGGCTTTTCAATGCCCAGACGCGCGCGTGCCGCCTCGAGCGGTTCGTGCATCAGCGCAATGATGTCCTGGCGGATGATCTTGCCGGCTTTGGCACCGTTGCGCTTGCCTTCCCGGAAACTGTCCATGATCCGCGCCTCTTTCGGCGCGTGTTTGGCGATCGTGCGGCAGCCCATGAAGGCGATGAACAGCACGCCCGCGCCAGGGTTCTGACTGTAGGTGAAAGCGAGCAGCGAGGCTTCACCAAGCGCATCACGGTTATAACCGGTCAGCACATGAAACAGGTCGTGCGTGTCGCGCAGACGGTTGGCGTACCAGAGATAGTCGTCATCAAACTCGCGCGCCCTGGAGCGGAACTTCTCGCTCTCCTCGACGAGGCCCTGGGCGGAGAGACCCTCGCGGCGCATGAATTCGACATAGGCGCGCCCGACCGTGCCTTCTGGCAGCGTCTCGATCCAGCTGTGGTCATCGAGGACCGGCGGCAGATAGGCGCGCTCCTTCAGAAGACGCCTGCCCTCCGGCGTCGCGGCGAACACCTCGAAATTCTTCTGGAAAGACCGCCCGTTCAGCGCCTCGATGATGTGGAAGACCTGTTCGGTGTCTTCCTTGTTGGCGATCAGCTTCTGCATGTGCCGCCAGGCTTTGAGCGGCTGCACGCGCAGTGGGCGGCGGCCGGGGTGAATGAATACGTCAGCAGTGGCCTGGCTCATCAGATCGGGTCCTTCCAAACTTGTCGTCCTTGCTACGTATCACACACCGCGATTAACCGAAAGTGACGCGAGCGTCATTTTTCTGGAAATTGCCCTCCGAACGAGCCGCCTCAATTCTGACCAATCATGCACAACTATTCACCACTCGGATCGGGCCAGCCGGTTTGCGCCGGGCCCCCTATCGCCTATAACGAGAACACCTCATACGCACGGATGAACTCTAAACCCGGCGGCTGGGGAGAACCACGCAATGAAAAAAATCGAAGCAATCATCAAACCTTTCAAACTCGATGATGTGAAAGAGGCCCTTCAGGAGATCGGACTTCAGGGTATGACCGTGATCGAGGCCAAGGGTTTCGGCCGCCAGCGCGGCCATACGGAACTGTATCGCGGCGCTGAGTATGTGGTGGATTTCCTGCCAAAGCTCAAAATCGAGGTTGTGCTCGCCGACAGCGCGGTTGAAGGCGCGGTTGAAGCGATCAAGAAGGCAGCGCACACCGACAAGATCGGCGACGGCAAGATCTTCGTTTCTGACGTGATCGATGCGGTACGCATCCGGACCGGCGAGACGGGCGACGCGGCTCTCTGACTTGTCCGAGCGGGGCCTCATGGCGTGGGCCCCGCAGACTCACCCCCAGGAAACGCTCATCAGAAGGCAAGAAAAATGGCAGACGATCTCTACAAGATTATGAAGGACCAGGACGTCCAGTATGTGGACCTGCGCTTTACCGACCCGCGCGGGAAGATGCAGCATGTGTCCTTCCACAAGGACATGGTGGAAGACGACTTCTTCGAAGAAGGACAGATGTTCGACGGCTCGTCGATCTCGGGCTGGAAAGCCATTAACGAGTCCGACATGCTGCTGAAGCCTGACGCGACCGGCGCATTCATCGACCCCTTCTTCCAGCAGACCACACTCGTCGTGTTCTGCGACGTGCTCGACCCGGTCTCGGGCCAGGCCTACAACCGCGATCCGCGCACGACCGCCAAGAAAGCTGAAGCCTATCTGCAGACCGCCGGCGTCGGCGACACTGCCTATTTCGGCCCGGAAGCCGAATTCTTCGTCTTTGACGATGTCCGCTGGTCCACCGACCCGCACAAGACCGGCTACAGCTTCGACTCGACCGAGCTGCCGGCCAATACGGGCCGCGAATACCCCATGGGCAACCTTGGCCACCGGCCAGGACCGAAGGGTGGTTATTTCCCCGTCCCGCCAATCGACTCCGAGCAGGACATGCGCGGCGAAATGCTGACCATCATGGCCGAGATCGGCCTGATGCCGGAAAAGCACCACCATGAAGTGGCGCCTGCCCAGCACGAGCTGGGGCTCAAATTCTCAACCCTCACGACGATGGCCGACCGCCTCCAGCTCTACAAATATGTCATCCACAATGTGGCCGCATCGTACGGCAAGACGGCAACCTTCATGCCGAAGCCGATGTTCAAGGACAATGGCTCAGGCATGCACGTCCACCAGTCGATCTGGAGAGGCGGCAAGCCGCTTTTCGCCGGCGACAAATATGCCGACCTGTCAGAGACCTGCCTCTACTATATCGGCGGGATCATCAAACACGCCCGCGCCCTCAACGCGATCACCAACCCGTCGACGAACTCCTACAAGCGTCTGGTGCCGGGCTATGAAGCGCCGGTCATGCTCGCCTATTCGTCGCGCAACCGCTCGGCTTCAATCCGCATTCCGTTCGGCTCGAACCCGAAGGCGAAGCGCATCGAGACCCGCTTCCCGGATCCGATGGCAAACCCTTACCTTGCCTTTGCCGCGCTCTTGATGGCCGGCCTCGACGGCATCGAGAACAAGATCCATCCCGGCGACGCGATGGACAAGGACCTCTACGACCTGCCGCCGGCCGAAGCCAAATCGATCCCGCAGGTCTGCGGCTCGCTGCGTGAAGCGCTGGCAGCCCTCGATGAGGACCGCGGCTTCCTGAAAAAAGGCGGCGTGTTCGACGACGACCAGATCGATGCGTATATCGAGCTGAAGATGGAAGAGAACATGCGCTACGAACTCCATCCGCACCCGGTCGAGTTCGACATGTACTACAAGATGTAAACCCGGCGCTTTGCGTCTGGCATCAGGATCAGGCCGGCATCTTCGGGTGCCGGCCTTTTGCTTGCCGCAATGGCATGACATCCACACCGCAATGACGTCTCTGAAGCTCGCGCTGCTGCACGGCGCTCACCTGTTCTGGCCTTTTGCCCTGCTCTGCCTGTGGGCGGTGGTCCGCATGCGGGGCGCCTGCCGCGCAGTCGCCGTGCTGGCGCTCTTGCTCTGCCTTCCCCTCGCCTGGGCACGCTTTACTGAGCCGCGCCTGCTGACGGTGCACGAGGAGACGATCGTCCTGCCGGGCGCGAGCGAAAACTCGCCCGCCATTCGCATAGCGTTGTTCGGCGACCCGCATATCGGCATGTTCCCGAATGCGATGCCGATCCGGCGCATCGTGAACCGGATAAACGCAGAGGGCGCCGATGCCGTCTTCCTGGCTGGCGATCTCAGCTATCATCCGAAGGCGGAGGATATTCCGGAACACTTCGCCGCGCTGGCGGATCTTGATGCGCCGCTGTTTGCCGTGCTTGGCAACCATGATGTCGGCTTTCCGGGCGAGAACCAGTCCGACGCCCTGATGCGCGCCCTGCAGGATGCCGGCGCCCGGGTCGTTCACAACCGGGCGCTCGAGGCGGAGATCGGCGGCGAGACCGTGATTGTGTCCGGCGCGTCAGACCTGTGGGAGATGCGCCAGGATTTCGGATTTCATGCGAGCCTGCCAGAAGGTATTCCCGTCATTCTGCTCACGCACAATCCGGATACGGCGCTGAGTGTGCCAGACAGTTTCACCTACGACCTGATGCTGGCGGGCCATACGCATGGCGGGCAGGTGCGCATACCGGGGCTTTACCGAAATTTTCTGCCGGTGCGAGGCCCGTTCGACAAGGAATTGCACACCTTCCAGAGCCGCGCCGGAGAACGGCCGGTCTATGTCACCACCGGCACGGGAATGGTCGGCGTGCCCATGCGTTTCCTGATGCCGCCGCGCATCGACATTCTGACGCTGCACCTGCCGGAGGAGACCAGCCGCGCCGGAAATTGAACCGATCCGCCTTTCAGCCATTGGACCGTCACACCCGCTCAGAAACCGGTGATAGTGATCAGGCTATTTTACAAAACCCTCGGCATCGTGCTGATCCTTTCGGGCCTGCCCCTTTTTTTGGACCCCGATCCCGATCGGGGGTCTGCTAATCCTCGCCGGTCTCGCGCTCGTGGTCGCCAACTTGGAGACAGCCCAGACCTGGGCGCGGTAAGCGGACGAGACACCCGCGGCTGAACCGGTGGATGAACAAGACGGAAAAGCGCATGCCAGGACGCGTCAGACGGGCCATGGACGAAACTCATCCGGATCGATCCTGAAAGGGTGCGCGCCCGCAAAGAAAAACGCCCGCCCGATAATCCGGGCGGGCGTTCTGCTTTTGTCAATCGTCCGAAGCGTCAGCCCGCTTCGGTCTGGGTCTTGCTGGCGTGGACGTAGAGTGGTTCGGCGTTGCCTTCGACCACTTCGCCGT
>CAYPDA010000008.1:0-49212 GCA_964409375.1 uncultured Hyphomonas sp. | reverse complement strand
CGACATCCGACTGGGTGAAGAAGCGGAAGATCTGGGTCAGCAGGTTGCGTTCCTGATCGGACAGCTTGACCGCCCAGTCCTTGCAGTCCTCGCCGAGGGGCACTTCCTCGGGCATCCAGTGGACCTGTTGCTGCTTCTTCCAGAAATCATACGCCCAGGGATAACGGAACGGTTTGTACGCGTTGCTCGGGGTGAGCAGGCCGGGCAGTTTGGGGTTTCCGTCAGCCATGGGAGGACTCCATCCTTGGTGTGTCTGCAGGACACAATCAACACCATATATAGTGTCTAGAAATCGTTAAGGCCGCAAGATGTGCATCTGTCGCACCTTGTGAATTGCACAAAAACCGTTCCCGGACCGGAACACCATCCTGCCTTCGATATAGACCGGCTTCAGCCGCCATCCACCCGCCGCACGGGCACCGGCAGGGTGCAGATGTCGAGCATGTTGACCGGCGGGGCGACGAAGGCGGTCACGCCGGGAAAGTCGCGCCTGGAGGTTTTGAGCGCGTCCCATTCGGCAGACGCCGGATCCATCACCTCATAGGCGGGACGGTCGGGCTCCGGAATCGCGGACGCCAGGACGGCTGAGGTGATCACGTTTTCGCCAAGTGTCGAACGCCGGTACTGTATCATCTGATAGGCGAGGGGAGCGTCGTCGCCATAGAGGGCCTCGGTCTCTTCCTCGTTGAATGGGTTAACCCGCGGCAGGCGGTGGACATGCTCGATGCCGTCGATGACGCGGCCGAAGATCACATAATTCCGGTCCAGATACCGGCGTGGCTGGAGGGGGATGTAGATCTCCGTCGCGCCCGTATCGGGCGCATCGTCGCGCGCCATGCCGAGTGCACCCGGACAGTTGAGGAGCCATTCCTGACCGTCCTGGCGCCCGACCGGAAACCCCGCGCGGTGGCCAATCTCCGGCGCGAACAGGTCGGCATTGCCATGCGGGGTGAAGCCATCGGCGCTGACGGCGCGTTCCGCCTCAAAGGGAAGCGTGGGAATTTCGCCGATCGCCTGATCGAACTCTCGCCCGGCTTGGGCGACATGGCCTTCGACGACCCGGTAGAAATATTCGCCGTCATAAAACCCGTCAGCAACGAGTTCGCGCAGGCGCGCGGCATGGGCTGGGGCTGCTTCCGGGAACAGCTCGATCGCCACCATGCCGGTCGGCAGAACCATGATGATGAGATTATCCGGTTCGACGCTGCGCCAGGCGGCGCTGGCCTCGAGAGGGGTTTCGGCCGCGGCGGTCGGCGCGCTTGTGCAGCCTGTGAGGCTGATGGCGGCGGAAAGCAGGAGCGTGCGGATCATCCGCCAACTGTCAGCGCGCAGGGCGCCGCCGTCAATCCGTCTCGCGCGAGATGTCCCCTTCAGCTCTCATACAGCCGCCGCCGGCGCATGGCCGAGGTCATGTCGGCCCGCACTTCGTTGGCTTTCTGGTCAATCATGCCGGGGATCAGGAACAGGTCGATCACCCACCAGACAAAGCCGACCAGGATGAAGTAGCTGAGGATCTGCAGCACGGCGCTGACCGGCTTGCCCATGTAGAACCGGTGCGCCGAGAGCCAGCCGAGAAAGAACCACAGGAAATAGGCGGCGCCCGCGCTCTTGCGCTCATTCGCCACGCGGCTCTCGATCAGGATCATGTCGTTCGTGGTGAAGGTCATCGCGCGGCTTCCTCAAGGCAAGCAGTTCATATCGATAAACATATAATCGTTCTGGCTGAAGAATCCAGAGGGATTTATCGATTAACGGAAATAGTCTGCGCTCGTCTCATCACGCAAACGGGCGGGAGCTTTCGCTCCCGCCCGCCAGCGTCGTCGTGGAATCGAGGTTTACTGCCAGTAAGGTTGGACCTTGTAATAGCTGTACGCGGCGTCGCGGGCAGCATGGCCGTCATTCCTGGTTAGTGCGTCGATCGAATCGGCCGGGGCGCGCTCGAGCTGTTCCTTGGTAAAGGGAACGACATAACCGTCCTTATCCTTGCTATAATCGAGTGATGACCACGGCACGGGGTGATACTTCTCACCCATGCCAAGGAAGCCGCCGAACCCGATTACGGCGTAAAGGATCGAATTGTCCGTCTTGTCGAGCATCACATCTTCTACTTTGCCGATCTTGTCGCCGGCGGTGTTGTAGACGGAGGTGCCGATGGTGCGGCTTGCAGGAATGGCGGTGGTATGACCGGTGGTGGTGGGCATATGAAGTCTCCAATGCACTGGGTTGGTGGTATGAAGGAAACGCGCTGCCCCCGGAAAAGTTGTATTAAAGCTTGAAAAGAATCGCAGCGGCTCCCCCAGAATGTTTGTTGCGGCGAGCGCCAGCTTTCCATCCGGCGATCGGCCTGCTAACGCCACCGCCCATGTACCAGATCACGGCAAAAGGGCCCCGGGGCCCAGTGGAGACGGCATGGGATGCGCTGGCCTGGGCGGACCCTTCGCCCGCCTGCGCGGTCGATGCCAAAGAAGACACGCGCGGCGGCTGGCGGCTCGATGCCTTTGCCGAGACGCTGGAAGAGGCTCAGGACTGCGTCACCCTCATCGAGGAAGCGTCGCCGGACCTGACGGCGCGGATCGAGGAAATCGTCGAGCGCGACTGGGTAACCCTGTCGCTCGAGGGCCTGCCGCCCGTGAATGCCGGGCCATTCGTGGTGGTGGGCAGCCATGCGCTCAAAGCGTCCTCGCCGGGCAAGATCGCCGTGCTGATCGAGGCGGGGCCAGCCTTTGGCACGGGCCATCATGGCACCACGCTCGGCTGCCTCCTGGCGCTGGCCGAAGCCAACCGCCACCGCCGGCCGGGCCGGGTTCTCGATCTTGGCACAGGTTCCGGCGTGCTGGCGATTGCGGCGCTGAAGACCGGCGCGCGGCTTGCCTTCGGCACCGATATTGACCGGGATTCGGTATTCGTCTGCCGGGACAACGCCAGGAAGAACCATGTCAGCTGTTTCTTCGGGCTGCATGTCCGCGGCGCGAATCACCCGGCGATCCGCCGGGCCGCGCCCTATGACACGCTTTTCGCCAACATCCTGATGAAGCCGCTGATCGGCCTCGCCCCGGAAATCGAGCGGCTTTCAGCGCCGGGCGCGGTGATCATCCTGTCCGGCCTTCTTCACCATCAGGCACCGCCTGTCCGCGCGGCCTTCGAGGGCCACGGCATGCTGTTCCAGAAGCGCATCAAGCGCGATGGCTGGTCGACTTTGGTGTTCCGCAAGTCCGCGTGACGGCCGGCGCCGGGGCCTCGCGGCCCCGGGCTCTTCGGCAATCAGCCACGGGCGGCGCGGCGGTCCCAACGCTGCTGGCGGCGGGCCAGGAGGTGGAGGCGGGCAGGTGCCGCGACAGCGTTCACACCGCGCGCGGAAGGCACAGGCGTAGTGATCTCGTTGACCATGGCAGGACGCTCGACATTCTGGGCGACCATGTCGGCGTCGGGAGAGCAGTTGAGTTCCGTCTTCATAGTTTAAGACCTTGTAAATAAATGATTGCTGCGGCGCAGCATTGTTTGTGTGCGCCCTATATAGGTTTAAAATTCTCAAGAACAGTATAGCTTAGCGGAAATTGTCATGCGCAGATGCATAGCTCGATTGCTTTCCGGCGGTGCGAACAGTGTTTAAGATGGCACCATGAGACAGACATTTGACATCAAGGGCGGGCCGCAGGACGGCCGGGCCCATCTTCCGCTTCTTCGCCGTGAACTGGCCGCGCAGAGCCTTGACGGGCTGTATGTGCCACATGACGATGAATACCAGAACGAGTACCTGCCGGACGCGAATGAGCGCCTGGCCTGGGCGACCGGCTTCACCGGATCGTTCGGTTCGGCCTTGGTCTTTACAGACAAGGCTGTGCTGTTCGCCGATGGGCGCTACACCATCCAGGCGGCAGACCAGACCGACTCGTCCCTGGTCGAGGTTCAGGGCATTCCCGATCCAGGCGCCTTTGGCTGGCTCGCGCATCAGTCGCTCCTAGGCAAGCGCGTCGGCTATGACCCCCGGTTGATGAGCCCGAATGATGTCGCCGCGCTGGCCGCGGCGGCAGCCAAGGCGGGCTGCGAACTGGTTGCGGTGGCCGAAAACCCGATCGACCTCGCCTGGACGGCTCGGCCTGCCCAGCCGATGGCGAAAGTGGTGGCCCATCCTGTGAAACATGCCGGGCTTGCCCACACCGACAAGCTGGACGCGGTCGGCGCGCAGCTCGCAAGGGACGGCGCGGACGCCGCCGTGCTCACCTCGCCGGCGTCGCTTGCCTGGGCGTTCAATATTCGAGGCGGCGATGTCAGCTGCACGCCGCTGCCGCTCGGCCGGGCGATCCTGTTTGCCGACGGCTCCGCGGAGCTTTTCCTTGATGAGGACAAGGCTGACGACGCGCTGCGCCGGCATCTTGGCAACAAGGTCACGCTGCGGCCGCTGTCTGAACTTGAGGCGGGGCTCGCCGGTCTGTCGGGCAAGCGGGTGAGCCTCGACCCCGACGTGGCCTCGGCCTGGTTCTTCGATCGGCTGAAAGCGGCCGGCTCGGATATCCTGCCCCAACGCGATCCGGTCGCCCTGCCGCGCGCCTGCAAGAATGACGCGGAGATCAAAGGTACGACGGCCGCGCATCTGCGCGACGGCGTTGCGCTGACGCGGTTTCTCCACTGGCTCGACACCGAGGCGCAGTCCGGCGAGGTGACGGAGATCGACGCGGTGATGACGCTGGAAGCCCTCCGAGAAGAGCTCGGTACACTGAATGACCTGTCTTTCCCGACCATCTCCGGCGCGGGGCCGAACGGCGCGCTGCCGCATTACCGGGTTTCGACCGCCTCGAACCGCAAGCTGGACCGGGGCAGTCTGTTCCTGGTCGATTCTGGCGGGCAGTATCTGGACGGTACGACGGATGTGACCCGTACGGTCCCGATCGGTCCGGCGACGGACGACATGATCCGCCACTATACGCTGGTGCTGAAGGGCCATATTGCGCTCGCCGAAGTGCGCTTTCCGCCCGGCACGACCGGCACGCATCTGGACGTTCTGGCACGCCATGCGCTGTGGCAGGCGGGGCTCGACTACCAACACGGCACGGGCCACGGGGTCGGCGTGTATCTCGGCGTGCATGAAGGCCCGCACCGGATCGCCAAGCCGTGGAACGCGGTGCCGCTGGCGCCGGGCATGATCGTCTCGAACGAGCCCGGTTTCTACAAGGCCGGCGAGTACGGTATCCGGATCGAGAACCTGCAATATGTGACGCCTGCGGAGGATATCCCCGGCGGCGAGATCGCCATGCATGGGTTTGAATGCCTGACCTTTGCGCCGCTGGCACGCCGGCTGATCGACGTTAAGCTTCTGACGCGGGATGAGCGGGCCTGGGTGAACGCCTATCATCGCCGTGTGTGGAAACGGCTGTCGCGCAAGCTGGAAGGCGACGTGAAGGACTGGCTCAAGGCGGCCTGCGCGCGGATCTGAGCCGGATGGAAACCACGACAACCGAAGCTGCGTGGACAGAAATTGCTCAGGCATTCTCGAACCGGGCATTCATGCGAGCGAGTCCAACCTGGATGTGGGGGGTCTCGTCGCGCTCAGGGCCGCTCCGGGTTGCGCGCCTTGAAGCCTGCCGCCCGGCGAAGCGGCTTCGGGCAATCCTCTCCGATCTCGGACCCGCCGACATTGAACGCCTTCTCGTGCGCAGTGAAGTGAATCTGGAACAGGCGATCTCTGCCTTCAGGTTGACCCTGGTGGCCAATATCTCGATCCCGGTCGGTCTTGTCGTCTTGATCAACCAGTTGGCGCCGGGGGCGATCGGAAACCTGATTGCCCAAACGCCGGCCTTGGCCATTCTGCTTCCCCTGTCTCTCACTCTGGCCCTCCTGATCACCGTGATGTGGTATGCGTATGCGGGCGCGCTGGCTGCGAGAGATCTGAACCACCTGCTGCGACTGAGGTTGGCAGACACCGGGACCGGGGTGCCGCGCCGCCTGGCCGGCGCCGCAGAAATAGACCCGACGATCGATGGGCCGTGACGTGGAGGCGTTGATCCGTGTACGGCGGATACCGGGCGTAGCCCGTACATCCGGGCCCAGGGGGCTCCCTGCCGGTGTTGCGGTGCTCTGAGTTCGGCGCGGCGAATGGGCAGATCGTGCCGGGAAGGGGGAGGGCGCAGGCGCTTTCGGCGGTCGCGTAAGGGGCGAGGCCGAATTGCCTGGCCTGCGCCAGCGCCGCCAACGAAGAGATCAGGGCGTGTACAGAAGCAGGCTGACAGGTTTCCCGAAAGCGATCGTTCCAGTTGGGAAAGTCCGGCTTTCGAACTCTGCAGGCGGAGGGTTCCGGGGTCCTATCGCTGAGACAGGGATCCGGTTGCCGCCAGCTATTTTTCAGCATTCAGATTCTGCTTACTATTTCGCCGGACGCGGGCCTGAAATCTGCGGGATAAGCTCGGCCTGCCATAGGCACGCGGTATGTGCTGCGGCTATTCTTCGGCGCGTGAGGCTGCGGTGCGTTCCAGCGGTTTCGTCACGCCGAAGCTGAACGGCGCAAAGCCTGCGCGCGGAAGGCCGGCCTTGCCGAGGGCAGCGGCAGTCCACTGATTGCAGGTGTTGAACATGCTGTAGCGCCCCTTGGCGCGTACGAGGATTTCCCCGTCGACCGGCGTCTCCATAATCTTCAGGCGGCCATCCGGCTCGCTACGCAGCGTGTCTTCGATATGTGCGATCAGGGCCGCGCGGCCCTGATCGTCCACCGGTATCATTTCGCAATGGTCGCGCACGGAGTGTCCATCCACGGGCACGATCCGCATGGCGGCCTGGTTGAGGCCCGCCAGGGCGCCGAGAGCCCGGCTTATCGTCATGTCATCGGGTTCAAGCACGCGCGTGAAGAAGACCGAATCCCCCCAGCCGAACAGTAGATAGGTGTCGTGGGGGAGCCAAGCGGGGAGCGGCCCGGCGAGATCCGCCCGCCAGTTGGCCAGCGGGTCCGACAGCGGCAGGGCGATATCTGTATGGAAAGGCGCTTCACAGAGGAAGGTCGGGGGGGCGCCCTGCGTTTCCGCGCGCTTGGCTGCGCCAATCGGGAGGCTGGCCGATAGCCAGGCTGCCGCGAGATACCAGTAACAGAGGAGCAGGAGGGCCATCAGTGTGAGGCCGGCGCCGGTCAGGAACTGTATAAATGGCGCAGCTGTGCGGCTCACGCTGCCTCCCGGTCTGCGGATCTTGGGCCCACCCTGACGATGGGATGAAGCGCCGTGTGCTGCAAGCTGTGAATTGGGTTGTTCTGTTTTTGTTCTTGTGCTAGATCGGCCTCATGCTGTTATCCGTATCTGTCCGTGACTTTGTGCTTATCTCCCGGCTCGATCTTTCGCCGGGGGCAGGCTTTACCGCGGTGACCGGCGAGACCGGCGCGGGCAAGTCGATCATCCTGGATGCACTGTCGCTGGCTTTGGGCGGGGCGGCCGACAAGTCGGTGATCCGGGCCGGGGCGCCGCAGGCGAGCGTGGCGGCCGAATTTGAAGCGGACGCCGGCCATCCGGCTTGGGCGATCCTGGACGCGCAGGGCTTCGCAGCCGGGCCGGGCGAGACACTCACGCTGAAACGAGTGGTGCGAAGGCAGGGGCCGGCGCGCGGCTTCATCAATGACCAACCGGCCAGCGCGGCGCTCATGGCGGAGGTGGGCGATACGCTGCTCGAGATTCACGGCCAGCATGCGGCGTCCAGCTTGATGCGCCCGTCATCGCACCGGCGGCTGCTGGATCAGTTTGCCGGTAATGAGGCGCTGATCGCCGATTGCGCGGCGGCCTGGCAAACGCTGGACGCAGCGCGGGCCGCGAGGTCGTCGCTTCAGGCCGATCAGGCGGCGGCCCGCGAGGAGCTGGAATGGCTGGCGCTGTCGGTGGCCGAGCTCGAGCGGCTTGCGCCGCAGGCGGGCGAGGCCGAGCGGCTCGCAGGTGAGCGCCTGCGCCTCCTGCAGGCTGAACGGTTCAATGAGGCGGTGTCCGAGGCCGCCGCGGCCCTGTCGGGCGGGGAGGCAGACACCGGCCTTGCCCGGGCGGCGCGGGCGGTGGAGCGGGTCTGCCGGCTGCCGGGATTTGAAACCGGCAAGGGCGCGCTGCCCGAAGCGTCCCGCCTGGCGCTGGACGCGCTGGAACGGGCCCTGATCGAGTTTCGTGAAGCGGAGGGGGCGGTGTCCCAGCTGGCGGCGCTGCCGGAGGCGGCGGGGGATCTGGATGCCGTCGAGGCGCGGCTCTACGCCCTGCGGGCAGCGGCCCGCAAATTTGGCGGGGAGGCGGACGCTCTGCCGGAGCGGCTTGAAGCCTTGGCCGCCCGGCTGGCGCTGGCCGAAGCGGGCGATCTGGATCTTAGAAAGGTGGAGGCGGCCGAAGCGGCGGCCCTGGCCCGCTGGCACGGGGCGGCGCACCGGCTGACACAGGCCCGGGAATCCGCGGCCGGCCGGCTGGAAGCAGCCATAGCAGCCGAGCTCCAGCCCCTGAAGCTGGGACGGGCCCGGATACGGGTGTGCTTTACCCCGCTACCGGACGGCGAGGCAGGCGCCTCCGGCGCCGAGCGGACCGAGTTTGAAGCGGAAACCAATCCCGGCGCCGGCTTCGGGCCCCTGCGGAGGGTGGCGTCGGGCGGGGAACTGACGCGGGTGTCGCTGGCGCTCAAATGCGCGCTGGCGGAAGCGGGCAGTGCGGCAACCCTGATCTTTGACGAGGCCGACCAGGGCGTCGGGGGCGCGGTCGCCGCCGCGATCGGGGAGCGGTTCGAACATCTCTCCCGCGCCCGCCAGGTGCTCGCTATCACCCATAGTCCGCAGGTGGCGGCGGCGGCGGACGCGCATTGGCTCGTGGAGAAGTCAGCCGAGGCTGGCGAGACCCGCCTGAGCTTGCTAGATGCGCGGATGCGGCGGGAGGAAATTGCCCGCATGCTGTCCGGCGCCGAGATTACCGATGAAGCTCGCGCCGCGGCAGGGAGGTTGATGGAGGATGCATGAGCGGCGTCAAGGCGGTCGATACGTTGAGCGAGGCGGAAGCCGCCACTGAGCTGGCCCGCCTGGCGCAGGCGATCGCGGATGCGGACGCCGCCTATTATCAGAATGATGCGCCGGAGATCACCGACGCCGACTATGATGCGCTGCGCCTGCGCAACGCGGCCATCGAGGCGCGGTTCCCGGCGCTGAAGCGCGGCGATTCGCCCGCAGTGCGCGTCGGCGCCGAGGCTTCGGCTGGGTTCGCCAAGGCGCAGCATGGCGCACCGATGCTGTCGCTGGATAATGCGTTCACGGATGAGGATGTGGCGGATTTTGCCGCCCGGATCCGGCGTTTCCTCGCCGTCCCCCCGGAAGACCCTCTGGTATTCACGGCCGAGCCCAAGATTGACGGCCTCTCGCTCAGCCTGACCTATGAAGGCGGCCAGCTGATCCGGGCGGCGACGCGCGGGGATGGCCAGACGGGCGAAGATGTCACCCCCAATGCCCGCACGCTGGACGACATTCCGGCAAAGTTGAAAGGCAAGGGCTGGCCGGAGCGGATTGAGATCCGGGGCGAGGTCTACATGACCCGCGCTGCCTTCGCGGCGTTGAACGCCAAGGAAGCAGAGGCCGGCCGCAAGACGTTTGCCAATCCGCGCAACGCCGCTGCGGGCAGCCTGCGCCAGCTGGATGTCGCCGTCACCAAAGCGCGGCCCTTGCGGTTTTTTGCCTATGCCTGGGCGGCGGCCAGCGAACCGTTTTCCGAAACCCAGTTCGAGGCTGTCGGGACTTTCGCCCGGTGGGGGTTCGTCACCAATCCGCGCATGGTCCGTATCAAGACGGTCTCTGAACTCTTGTCATATTACGGGCAGATAGCAGCGGAGCGGGCGGGCCTCGACTATGATATCGACGGGATTGTCTACAAAGTTGACCGGCTTGACTGGCAGCAGCGGCTCGGCTTTGCCAGCCGCGCGCCGCGCTGGGCAATCGCGCATAAGTTTCCGGCCGCGAGGGCGATCACTACGCTGACCACGATCGAGATCCAGGTCGGCCGGACGGGTTCGCTGACCCCGGTGGCGCGGCTGGAGCCTGTCACCGTGGGCGGCGTGGTCGTGTCGAATGCGACGCTGCATAATGAAGACGAGATTGCCCGCCTCGGCGTGAAGCCCGGCGACAAGGTGGAAGTCCAGCGGGCCGGCGATGTAATCCCGCAGATTCTGCGTGTGACGCAGCCTGGGGAGGGGCCGGCCTGGACTATGCCGGAGACGTGCCCTGTCTGCGGCTCGGCCGCGGTGCGCGAGGTCGACGAATCCGGCGAGCCGGATGTGCGGCGGCGCTGTACAGGCGGCCTGATCTGCCCGGCTCAGGCGGTTGAACGGCTAAAACACTTTGTCTCGCGCAAGGGGCTGGATATTGACGGGCTCGGCGAGAAACAGATCCAGCTCTTCTTTGAGAGAGGAGTTCTGCGCGCGCCGCAAGATATTTTCCGGCTCCGGGCCCGTATCGACGCGGCAGGTCTGCCGCCTCTGGAGAACTGGGAGGGCTTTGGGGAGCAGTCTGCCCGAAAATTGTTGAGCGCCATTGATGCGCGGCGGAAAGTTCCGTTCGCCCGTTTCCTGAACGGGCTCGGCATCCGGCATGTCGGGCAGACAACCTCGCAGCAATTCGCCCGCGCCTTTCTCGACTGGAGAAGCTTCTGGACCGCTGTTCAGACGGCGTCTGAAAGCGGGCTGGCCAGTGAGGCTTATGCAGAGCTGACTGGCATCGACGGGATCGGCCCGGCTGCTGCACGCGCGCTCATGGCGTTTGAGGCCGAGCCGCATAACCATGACATGATGGACGCGCTGCTGTCAGAAGTCGAGATCGAGGACGAGACACCGGCCGCCTCCGACAGCGCGGTCGCCGGCAAGACCATTGTCTTTACCGGGACGCTTGAGCGGATGACACGCGACGAGGCCAAAGCCGTTGCCAGCGCACTCGGGGCGAAGGTCGCGGGTGCGGTTTCAGCAAAGACGGATATCCTGGTGGCGGGTCCGGGCGCCGGATCAAAACGCACAAAGGCCGAAAGCCTCGGCGTCCGTATCCTGACGGAAGATGAATGGCTCGCCCTGACGGGCCGGTCGTAAAGCTTAGTTGCCGCCCGGAATGATCCGCTGCAGGAAAGACCGGCGGGCCGGTTCGTCGACGAGATCGGGGTCAAGGCCCTGATTGGTCAGGATTTGGTAGCTCATCCGGTACCAGTCACTGCCCGGATAATTGTGACCGAGCGTTGCGCCAGCCACCAGGGCCTGCTCGCGCATGCCGATGGTGAGATAGGCCTCGACCAGCCGATGCAGCGCCTCGGGCGTGTGAGAGGTCGTCTGATACTCTGTCACGACATTTCGGAAACGGTTGACGGCAGCCAGCGTCTGGTTGGAGCGCAGATACCAGCGCCCTACGGTCATTTCCTTTCCGGCGAGCTGGTCATTGACCATGTCGAGCTTGACGCGGGCGTCGCGTGAATATTCGCTGGTGGGGAAGCGGCGGGTGACATCCAGCAGGGCATCCCGCGCCCGTTCGGTCGTGGCCTGGTCGCGGCCGACATCAATGATCTGATCGAAATGGTTCAGGGCGATAAGATAATATGCGTACTCGGCCTCGGACCCGCCTGGATGCAGCGCCAGATAGCGTTCAGCGCCGGCAATCGAGGTCGTGTAATCCCGCGACCGGTAGGACGCATAGGCGGACATCACCATCGCGCGGCGGGCCCATTCGGAATAGGGGTGCTGGCGCTCAACCTCTTCAAACAGCTGGATGGCCTGGCGGTAGTTCCGGCGATCGAGTCTGTCGCTGGCCAGATTGTAAAGCTGTTCGACCGGGCGTTCGACATAGGCAAGTTCCGGATTGCGGCGGTTCGACGCGCAGGCCGTGACCGCAAGCGAACAGACGAGGATCGCAACGGGAATGATGCTTAGTTTGGACATGTAGAAGAGCCTCGCGCGCGTTCGAAAGGGCGTTTCTGTTGATTAGCGCGTATTGTGCCGTCTTTCCAAGACAGTTTGTCAGGCCGACATTGATGCCCCTTGCCTGCACGGTAGTGTGATCTAATTGGCGGCACTCGTAGTGCACATTCCTTTCCAGGGAACAGGCGGGTGTAGGCCCCGCGAAAAGACAATGGGGAAAAAAGCCATGCCGCAGACGAAGCAAACAGATGCCAGCGGGATTGACCGTCAGGTCGGGGAACGCGTGCGGCGCAGGCGAATTCTGCTAGGGCTGACCCAGGATCAACTCGCTGAAGTGCTCGGCATTTCATATCAGCAGATCCAGAAATACGAGACCGGCGCAAACCGGATCAGCGCGGGCCGGCTGGCCCAGATCGCTGAGGCGCTTGAAGTTCAGCCCGGCTGGTTTTTCGGTACATCTGACAGAAATGACTCGGCAGGGAGTTCGTCCCGGGCCGTGATCGAACTTGTGCGCAATTTTTCGCGTATCGAGGATGAGCGGGTCCGGACGCACCTGATGGCGCTGGTCCGGTCGCTTGCAGGATCAGCCGATGAAACGGATGTTTCGCTTGAGAACGGCGCTGCAGCCCCGGTCGGGCTGCAGCTGCCCGAACGTCCGTTTTGACATAGTCCGCAGCTTCATAAAAATCAGGTCAGACAGCCGCGCGGATGGGCGCGTCCGATGACACATGGCCCGCGTCTTCCCAGCACCAGGCGGAGGGCGTCTGGAGCAGAGTGCGAACCAGGATATTGTTGATGCTGTGACCTGGCTGGACCGCATCATAAGCGCCGGCAATGGGGGCGCCGGCAAGGGTGAGATCGCCCACCGCATCCAGCATTTTGTGACGAATGAACTCGTCTTCGATGCGAAGGCCGCCAGGGTTCATGATACCGGTCTCGTCAATGACGATGGCATTTTCGAGCGATCCGCCGCGGGCGAGCCCCATGCTGCGCAGCATCTCGACATCGCGGGCAAAGCCGAATGTGCGCGCGAACGCCAGGTCACGCGCGAAGATGCCAGGCACGAGGCGTAGCGCCATCTGCTGAACCCCGATCGTCGGATCGGCATACTCGATGCGGGCCCGCAGGGTCAGGCTGTCATCGGCGACAGGGGAGAGGGAGGCGCGTTTCGGACCGTCGCTGACTTCGACACGCTCGAGCACGCGGATGCGCCGACGGGAGGCGCCCTGGGTCTTCAGCCCGGCTAGCATCATCATTTCGTAGAAAACCGAGGACGAGCCGTCCATGATCGGCACTTCCGGGCCGTCAACGCCGATGATCAGATTGTCGATTCCGAGGCCTGCAATGGCGGCCAGGAGGTGTTCGACCACCGCGACCGAGATGCCGTGTTCATTGGTGAGGGTCGTGCCGAGTTGGGTGTCGCTGACGTTCTCGGCGTGGGCTTCAATGCGGCCTGTTCCGGGGGGGGCATCTGTGCGCACGAACACGATACCGCTGCAGGCCGGAGCAGGCCGCATGTGCAGCCGCGCGCGTTCGCCATTGTGCACGCCGACGCCGGCGCATCTGACAGGTTTTGCAAGGGTACGCTGATAGTCGGCCATACTCACGAACATCCGAATGCAGGCCGCCAGATAGCTCAGCCTCGAGACCTACTTTGCAAGCATGGGCCCGATACTCAAAACACGCGATATTGCGCGATGTTACAGATATCAGCACACCAGATCTCAACCGATTGAAATTGCTGGATATTTAGGAACTTCAAGCATGTCGCAAATGCGCAACACCTTCTTGCCAATTGCGGTTTGTACACAGGCTGGTCAAAGCCTGCGTCAGTTATTGGCAGAGCGTCGCAGGAAGGCGGGAATCTCGAGATCTGCATCGTCGAAGGGCGATGCCTCGGGATGATCGTCCGGTGAGGTGATGATCGGTCCTGGCACCGCCGGTACGTCATGGCCGGTATCAGCCTGCCTGTGCGCGGCAGGTCGGCGCCAGCCGAACAGGTTAGAAAAGCCAGCCTGCGGCGCATCGCGCGCGGGGCGGTCTTCTTTTGGCGCGGCCGTGCGATCGGTAAACATGGCCGGCATGGGTACTTCGGCCTCAAGCGTTACCGGCGCGGCGGGCGCTGCCGGGCGGGTGATAACGACGGGCCGTTCGTCCTCCGGGAAAGCGGGTGACGGCCCGGCCGGGTCTGAAGCGTCTGTGCCGGGCAATGGCTCCGCCGCGGCAATCTCCAGCTCTGCTGCGGGTACATCTTCTGCCACAGGCGCGGCGACCGGCTGGCGGACGCTGACGGCCAAAGGCTGCGCGTCGGGCAGGCGCTTGTTAGCCTCATCGAGGCCGGCGGCGACGACCGAGACGCGAATTCGCCCTTCCAGCTCGCTGTCAAAGGCCGAGCCAATTATGATGTTGGCTTCGGGATGGGCCTCGCTGCGGATCTCGTTGGCGGCCTCGTCCAATTCGAACAGGGTCATGTCATATCCGCCGGTGACGTTGATCAGAACGCCGCGCGCGCCGCGAATCGTGACATCGTCTAGCAGCGGATTGTCGATGGCGCGGCGGGCGGCCTCCAGCGCGCGGCCTTCGCCTTCTGCTTCGCCCATGCCCATCAGCGCTGTGCCCATACCGCGCATGATGGCGCCGACATCGGCAAAGTCGAGATTGATCAGACCGGGCATGACGATCAGGTCTGTGATGCCGCGCACGCCGGAATAGAGCACGTCGTCGGCCATACGGAACGCATCGGCAAAGGTCGTGCGGTCATTTGCGATGCGGAACAGGTTCTGATTCGGCACGACGATCATCGTGTCGACATGCGCGCGGATGCGGGCGAGGCCCTCTTCGGCGAGCTTCATCCGGTGCGCGCCTTCAAAGCCGAAGGGCTTGGTCACGACAGCGATTGTGAGGATGCCCATTTCCTGGGCGGCGCGCGCGATGATCGGCGCCGCGCCCGTGCCTGTACCGCCGCCCATGCCGGCGGCGATGAACACCATATGGGCGCCCTGCAGATGGGTACGGATGTCTTCGATGGACTCTTCCGCCGAGCGGGCACCGATTTCCGGGCGGGCACCGGCGCCGAGGCCGCCGGTCGTCTCGATGCCGAGCTGGAGGCTGGTGCTGGCGCGCGAGCGCGACAGCGCCTGCGCATCGGTGTTGGCCACGACGAACTCGACCCCCTGAAGGTTCGCTTCGATCATGTTGTTCACGGCGTTGCCGCCTGCGCCGCCAACACCGAAGACGATGATTTTGGGACTGAGTTCTTGAGCCATGGTGCGTCTTGTCTTCCCACGTTCACGTCTGCCGGGACGTTTCAAAGTGTAGAATGGCGCCCCGCCGCTAAAAAACGCTTAAGTGAGAGTCACTTGCTTCAGAAATTTTCCTTCAGCCAGTGAAACGCTGCGTTCATCCAGTTCGGGCCGGGTCCGGCAATCTCTTCTGTTGATACTCCGCCAGCCCGCGCAGCATCTGAAAACCCGAGTTCAGGGTAAAGTAACAGGCCGGATGCGGTTGAGAAAGCCGGTGTTGCCAGTGTTTCGCCCAGAAATTCAGCGATCACCGGCCGGCCCATGCGCACAGGCGCGCGCAGATGGCGGCTGGCGACTTCACGAATGCCGGGCAGCTGGCTTGCGCCGCCGGTGAGTACGACCCGGTGGGGGAGGACCTTGCGAACCTCGCTCATCTCCAGCAGCTTGCGGACAAGCTCGAATGTTTCCTCGATGCGCGGGGAGATGATCCGGGCGAGTTCCCGGCGTTCGATGCGCGAGGCATGCAGGCGGCCATCATCGCCGAGACGCGCGGCTTCGATCCGTTCGGCGAGGCCGGGGCCTTCGATGTCTGCGGTGCCATAGAGGCCTTTAAGTCGTTCGGCGGCGGCGAAGGTCGTGCCGAGGCCCTGGGTGAGATCGGCAGTGACATGCGCCCCGCCGGCGGGGACCAGCCCGAGCCAGGCGGGTGCGCCGTTGAGGAATACCGATACGGCGGTGACGCCAGCGCCCATGTCGATACAGATCGCGCCGTTTTCGATCTCGTCCTCGATGAGCGTGCCCGCGCCGGCAGCGATGGCCGAGGGGACGATCTGGCGCACACCAAGATGCGCGCGGCCGACACATTCCACCAGATTGCGCACGATGGGCCTGGGCGCCGCCACGACCGCCATGCGGACGTGCAGCGAGCCGGCAATCATACCGACCGGGCGGCGGACCCGGCCAGCCGCCTTGTCGATAGTGTAAACCACGGGCCAGGCGGCAAGAATCTCCGCGCCCTTCTGCGGCACGCGGGCCAGGGCGAGCGTATGCAAGCGGCGGAGGTCCTTCTCCGAGACCGCGCGGCCGCCCGGTTCGATGGCCGCTTCTGTCAGGCAGGCGGCGATCTGCGGCCCGCTGATGCCGAGGATGACTTCGCTGATCGGTTCGTCCGCTTCGCGCTCGGCGTCCTCGACCGCCAGTCGGATGGTCCGCTCGAGGCCTTCCATGTCGGTGATGGCGCCGCCGCTGAAGCCGCGCGTCTGCTGGCGCCCGGCGCCCAGCATCTGCACGCGGCGCGGGCTCGACGCATCCGGGCGGGCGATCAGGCACGTGGTCTTTGAGCACCCGATATCGAGGGCCGCCACCGTGCCGCTGCGCTGGCCCTGTATCCGGGCGACTCGCTTGGCAGCGAGGCTGGCCATCAGGTCTTCTCGCTGCCGCGCAGGGCGGAGCTTGTAAAGTTGGCTTCTTCGGAGGGGCGCAGATATATGCGGCCGGTGCTGCGCAGGTCGATCAGCTCCAGCGGGCGCTGGGTGAGCGCCGTGCGCACCTGCAACCGGGCGAGGCGGTCCAGTGCCTGATCCATCTCGGCATCTTCCGGCAGGCGAACTGTGACGCCGTTGACGAAGCGCATGTCCCAGCGCCGGTCACCGACGCGGGTAGCAACGGCGACCCGGTCTTCGATGTCCGGCACGCCGGCCAGTGCCTTGACGAGCCCCGGGGCGGCGATCGGCGCGCCGCGTCCGGCGAGACGCAACAGGCCGCCATGCGCTTCGGCGGAGGCATCGGGGAGCATCCGGCCAAGCCCGTCGACGACTTTCCATTCTTTGCCGTCATGCCAGAGGGCGACCGGCTCAGCCGCTTCGGCGAGGATGACGACCTGGCCTGGCCAGAGCCGGTGAACGCGGACGTTCAGCACCTTGCTGGTCGCCTCGACCCGGTGACGGATTATGTAGGGGTCGGCGCGGAACATGTTCTCTCCGGGTTCGATCATTGCGGCGGCCCGTACTTCGGCGGCCAGCGCGGAGGTGGGCTCGATGCCGACGACAGCCACATCGCGCACATGCAGCCCGGCCATGCGGGCGGTGTCATCCATGAAGCCGCCAAAGCGGGTACCGATCTGCGACAGCGATCCACCCATCCAGGCGGCGGTTGCCACGAGGATCGCGATCAGCATGATCACTCCGAAGATGATCGATGAGACGCGCACTTCCTCGCCGGTGGCTTCATCGACAATCGTCGCCGGCTGGCGGCGTGCGGGAACGGACTGGTTGCGCTCTATCTTTGGCATGAAGCGTCCTCGATCATCCAGGCGACAAGCTCCTCGAACGGCATGTCCACATGCGCAGCCTGCTCGGGTACGAGCGAGGTGGGCGTCATGCCGGGCTGGGTATTGGTTTCGAGGATCACGAGCCGGTCCTTGTTTTCGTCATAGCGGAAGTCCGAACGGGTTGCGCCGCGACAGCCAAGGGCCTTGTGCGCGAGCAGCGCGGCGTCCATCGCCGCCTTTGTTACTCGCGCGGGCAGGTCTGCCGGGATCACGTGTTTCGATCCGCCAGACGCGTATTTTGCATCAAAGTCGTAATAGTCCCTTAAGGTCGTGATCTCGGTCACGGCGAGGGGGCGGTCACCCAGAACGGCAACCGTCAGTTCGCGGCCGGGGATGTATTCCTCGGCCATGAGATAGTCGCCGTAATGCCAGTTCTCGCCGAGCAGTTCCTGCGGCGGGGCATTTGCGCCTTCGCGCACGATCAGCACGCCGAAGGATGAGCCCTCGTTCACGGGTTTGATGACATAAGGCGGGGGCAGGACGTGGGCGGCGGCTGCCTCGGCGCGGGTAACTTGGCGGTCTTCGGCGATATCGAGGCCGGCCTGGCGGTAGACGGCCTTCGATTTCAGCTTGTCCATGGCAAGGGCGGAAGCCAGCACACCGGAATGGGAGTAGGGCAGGCCCATGATCTCCAGCATACCCTGCACGCAGCCATCCTCGCCCCAGGGGCCGTGGAGGCCGTTGAGTACGGCGTCCGGTTTTGCTTCGGTGAGCTGGGCGGCGAGGTCGCGACGGGCGTCGATCTCGATCACGTCATAGCCGGCCTTGCGGGCGGCGGCGGCCATCTGCTGGCCAGAGGAAAGCGATACGGGCCGTTCCGAAGACCAGCCGCCATAGATCACTGCAACCCGTTTCATCGGACTAGCCCTCCTCGCGCCGCCTGCTTCTGCCACCTTCCTGATTGATGGCGGGATGCGGTGAACAGCGACTTAAGACACTGCCGCAAGGCGGGTGTGAGGCCGGGGACGGGCGGATTTGCGGCAGATTACGCAAGTATAATGTCTGAACGTGGCCGGTCAGGCCTTCTGCACCCGCCCGATCCGGCGGACTTCCCAGCGGAGGTCTACGCCGGCGGTGTCGAGGACCCTGGCTCGAACCAGTTCGCCGAGGGCTTCTAGATCGGCAGCGACGGCGTCGCCGGTGTTGATCAGAAAGTTGCAGTGCATCGGCGAGACTTGCGCGCCGCCAACCTTGAGGCCCCGGCAGCCGGCGGCGTCGATCAGCTTCCAGGCGGAGCGCTGGTCCGGCGTGCCCGGCGGGTCGGGATTGGCGAAGGTCGAGCCGGAGGTTCTTTCCCTGATCGGTTGGGTCTCGCCGCGGCGGGCCTGCAGAACGGCGATGTCGGCGGAGATCTTTTCCCGCTCGTCCGAGCCGGTGCCTTCGAGTATGAGGCGCGTGACGATCAGGTCGTCCGGCAGGTCGGTATGGCGATAGGAGAAGTGGGCCTCGGGGAGAGCGCCGGGGCGGGCGGGGCCGCGATAGGACACGGCGCTGCCATCGCGCCGGAAGCCGTGCAGGGCGACGAGGATACCGCGCAGTTCGCTGCCATAGCAGCCGGCATTGGTGCGTGTGGCGCCGCCGAGCGAACCCGGGATACCGGAGAGAAACTCAAGGCCGCGTATGCCGTTGGCGGCGGCCGCCTTGGCGACGGCAAGGTCCAGCGCGCCGGCGCGGGCGGAGAGGCTGGTGGCGTCGAGGGCTTCGATCGCGCCCCAGTATTTGCCCATCAGGCGGATGACGACGCCTTCAACACCCCCATCGCGCACGATGACATTGGAGCCCACGCCGAGCACTGTCACCGGAATGGCCGGATCGAGCGCTTTCAGGAAGGAGGCGAGATCCGCTTCATCGGCGGGCAAAAACAATGCGTCAGCCGGCCCGCCGACGCGGAACCAGGTATAGGGCGCGAGGTCTGCGCCGAGGATCAGCTTGCCGCGCGGCTGCGGGAGGGACGGGAGGGTCATGGGTTGAACGGGGTTTCCTGACTTGCCCGGACTGTCAAGCTGGGTCTCATGGCCTGTCTCGTCGCCCTAGCGCTGGGAGGGCGGCGCGCCTCTTGGGGCCATCATGCCGTTGCGGCGTTCTTCCTTTTCTGGAACGAGCAGGCCCTTGACTGGGATGTCGCCGTTCTCGTCATGGTAGTTTTCCGCCAGCTCCAGCAGGATGGACTCGAACTCTCCGAACGTCACGATCCTATCGAGGTTGGGGTCGAAACGCACCGGATTGGCGAGAGTGTCATCGCGGATCGGCAGGCTGGCAGCCCAGGCCTGTTGCTCGAGGGCGCTGAGACTGCCGTCCTCATTGGTGTCGGCCTGCGCGAAGGCGGCGTGGATGCCTGTGACCAGCTCTTCGCGCGTTATCAGGCCATTTTCATCTACATCGAAACTTGCAAAGAGGCCGCCGGCCGGCACATAGCGCAGGCCCTTGGGTTGCTGCGGGCCGCCATTGGCGCGCTGAGATTCGCCGGGAAGGCGCACGATATCATCGACTTCAGCATCGCCTACCGCCATCACTATGGGCAGGGCAGCGGAAACGGCCAGGCAGGCGAGGATGCGGCGCATTGGGAAAGCTCCCTGAGTGATCCGGAATAGTTAAGCGGGTGTGGCCTCAATGCAACGCCCGTCCGCACAGGCTTGTGTGCGCCTTCACACCCTGCGCGCCCCTAAATTAACTCAGCCTTAACGCTCGCAGCACCATTCATTAACCAGTATAAACGACGCCAAGTCGTCAGGGTCTGGTGTCAACAGCCAGCATCACAAAGAGGTTCCTCAACCGGATGACCGCAGAGCAAGTGCCAATCCTGATGGCCGTGGCCACTGCTTTGCTGGCGCTCGGGGCGCTGCTCTGGGCGCTACGCGTCTCGGACGGCGCGCGCGGCGCAGCGCGGCGCTACCGCGACGTGGCGGGCGAGCGGGAAACCGAGAATGCCGGCCTCAAATCTGTCCTGGGCGCCCATCCCGGCGTGATACTCGTCTGGCAGGGCGAGGCCATGGAGGCGGAGGGTGACGAGATCACCCCGCCGGAACTTTATGGCTCACCCGTTGCCCTCGCGGGCCTCCTCTCCTTTACCGATGACGCGATTTCGGCTGACCCGGCTGTGCGGATGGTCGAAGGCCTCGCTGACCTCGAAGCGCGCGATAGCGCGGGCCAGGACACGACCCTGCGCATTCGCCTGCGCGAGTTGCGCGAGATCGGCCAGCCTTTCTCCCTCACCATCATCGGCCCGTCCGGCCGGTTCCTCGAGGCCGATGGCCGGACCGCCGGGGTGCGCGCGGTTGTCTGGATCAGTGACACGACCATCAAGGGGCTGGAGGAAAGTTCCGCCCGCGGCAAGCTTGAAGAAGCCCGACAGGTTATCGCGCGCGACCCGACGGCGTTTCTCGACATGCTCGGCAAGTCGCCGTTTCCTGCCTGGCGGGTCTCCGGCATGGGCCGGCTGCAATGGGCGAACCCTGCCTATATCGAAGCGGTCGATGGCGGCAATCTCGACCGGGTACTCGAGCGCCAGATTATGCTTGACCAGGCCGCAACCGAGCAGGCGCGCAAGACAATCAATGACGGCGCCGAGCATGACGAGATCCGGCATATCGTGATCGACAATGAGCGCCGCGCTTTCCGTGTACTGACATTCCCGTTATCGGGCGGATCGGGCTGCATGGCGTTTGACGTGACCGAGCAGGAAAACTCGCGCGAGGAGCTTAACCGGCATGTCCGGGCGCATGATGAGACGCTCAATCACGTTGCTGATGCCGTCGCGATCTTCGGGCCGGACCGGAAGCTCAATTTCTACAACAAGGCCTTCCGGGACATGTGGGACCTGGAAGAGACCTTCCTGCTCGACCGGCCCAATCATGGCCAATTACTTGACCGGCTGCGTGAGAAAAAAAAGCTCCCGGCCCGGACGAATTATGCCGAATGGCGGGCCGAGGAGATTTCCTATTATCTCGACATTGACGGGGTGAAGGAAGACAAATGGTCTCTGCCGGACAGCCGCACCCTGTCCGTGACGCGCCAGCGTCACCCGATGGGCGGGCTGCTGGTCCTGTTCAAGGACATCACCGACCATCTCTCGCTTCAGACGCGCTTCAATGCGTTGATCAAGACCCAGTCTTCGACGCTGGATAATCTGCATGAGGCTGTCGCCGTCTTTGGCTCGGATGGCCGGCTGAAGCTGCACAACCGCGCTTTCGAGCGCGTCTGGGACATTCCTGGCGAACAGCTCAAGAACTCACCGGATTATGATGATGTGATCCGCGCCTGCGTCCCGCTGTTCCATGACACCGAAATCTGGGATGCGATCAAGCTGCACATCACGGACTCATCGGCGCGCCAATCGACAACCGGCGAGATGCGCCGTGCCGACGGCTCGCTGCTGACCTATCTCACCCATCCGCTCCCGGACGGTAACACGCTGATTGCGTTTGCCGACGTGACCGCGACGCGGCGGGTCGAGTCGGCCCTGCGCGAGCGGGCGGAGGCCTTTGAGGCCGCAGATCGTCTGAAGACGGAGTTTGTTCGTAATGTCAGCTATCAGCTGCGTTCGCCGCTGACGACGATTTTCGGCTATGCCGAGCTTCTGGAGACGCAGCGCAATGGCGGCCTGACGGAACGCCAGGCGGATCATGTGCGCGCGATCCTCTCGGCTTCGGACCATCTCAATAAGCTGATCGAGAATATCCTGGATCTTGCCTTGATCGAAGCTGGCCGGATGGATCTCGAGCTCAGCGAGCTTAGCCTGGATGACCTCATCCAGGAGGGGATCGAGATGGTCGTGTCGAAGGCCGAGGATACGGAAGTCACCGTACGCGCCGACATCACCGGCCCGCTCGGCCTGATCCGCGGCGATGAGCGCCGGATCAAGCAGGTGTTGTTCAACCTCATCTCGAATTCGCTGCGCTTCACGGAGCCGGGCGGCGAGATCATTGTCTCGGCCCAGCGCCTCGGCGAGATGGTGACCCTCAGTGTGCGGGACAATGGTTCCGGACTTGAGGCGGACAAGCGCGCCACCAGCTTTGACAGCTTCGTGTCAGGCGATCAGCGCGGCGCGGGCCTCGGCCTCGCCCTCGTCAAGCATTTCATCCATCTGCATGGCGGCACGGTCGGCATGAAGCCTGTCGAGGGCGGAGGGCTGGAAGTCACTTGCTGGCTGCCGGCTCAGGCGCCGGTCATGGCCGGGATGCAATCCGCCTTCGCCGAACACGCCGCTCACTGAGCGTTAACTCTGCGCGGACCGGATGTCAGACCGGATCGCGGGCCCGGAAAACTTCTTCGTCGAGTTCCCCCTCCCATTTCGCCACGGCTGTTGCAACCGAGAGGTCGCCGGTGATGTTGGTCACCGTACGCATCATGTCGAGGATCCGGTCGAACGGGAACAGGACCGCAATGATCAGCACGATTTGTTCGGGGTTTGCCCCGACGATGCTGAGCGTTGTGGTCGCCAGCAACAAGCTCACCGATGGCACCCCGGCTGTCCCGATCGACACCAGCGTCGCCATCAGGATAATGGTGAGATAGGTGCCTAGCTCGATCTGGATGCCGAGCGCCTGGACGGCGAACAGGGCGATCAGGCCCTGATAGAGCGCGGTGCCGTCCATGTTGATCGTCGCGCCGAGCGGCAGCACGGATGAGGCGATCGGCTTGCCGATGCCGAGATTCTTAGTGGCGCAGGAAATCGTCATCGGCAGTGTGGCGTTCGAGGACGAGGTCGAGAAGGCGACCATCTGGGCATCGAACGCGCCGCGGAAGAAGGGGATGAGCGGCAGGCGCAGAATGACCTTCACGATGAAGCCATAGGTGAAAAGGATATGCAGGATGCTGGCGGCGTAGTGCGCCAGCGTCATCTTGCCGAGCACGGTCAGAATACTGAGGCCCCGGTCGCCCATCACCCAGGCCATCAGGGCGAGCACCCCGATTGGCGCGGTCTCCATGACGATCAGGGTCAGTTTCATGATCGCTTCGGACGCGCTGTTGAACAGGCGCTCTACCGGCTTGCCGGCCTCGCCTGCCATCATCACGCCGACGCCGAGCAGGATGGCGAAGAAGATGATCTGCAGCACGTCGCCCCGGGCGAGCGCATCGACGGGGTTTCTCGGGATGATCGACAGGAGAGTGTTCATCAGCTGCTCGCCAACCGTGCCGGGCGGGGCGTTGGCGGCGAGGCGTGAGCGCGTACTTTCAATGTCGCCGATGCTGGCGATCGAGGTGTCAAAGCCCGCGCCGGGCTGTATGATCGTGCCGAGCAGCAGGCCGAAACAGACCGCCACCACGGTCGTGACCATATACATTGCCATCGCCCGGCCCCCGAGGCTGCCAAGGCGTTTGGGATCGCCCATCGCCAGCACACCGGAGACAAGTGTCGTGAAGATCAGGGGCACGACGAGCATCTGGATCAGAGTGATGAACGCGTCGCCGACGGGCTTGAACCAGCTGGTGACGATCTCGCTGCCGCGCTCCGGCCCGGCGCCGTAACGGATCGCCAGACCAATGACGGTGCCGATCACGAGGCCCAGCAGCACCCGCTTCCACAGATCAATCGCAAACCACGCCTTCATGCCGAGCTCCCAGCCGCTTCAGAGTGCGCGACCGTAGGGGGCGCGCCGGATTAAGGCAACCAGGGCCATGTTTGCCTGCCAGACCGCTTGCCTGTGCCCACCGGGCGGGCGTATCTGCGCCGCTATGACCCCACCTGAGGTATTTCCCATTGATGACGTGATGCCGGAGATTCTCCGGTCGATGGCGGTGTGCCCGCGGCTGGTGCTGGCGGCGCCGCCGGGGGCGGGGAAGACGACGCGGGTGCCATTGGCGCTGGCTGGGTTGCTTGGGGGCTCTGCTGTCATCGAGGGCCGCATCCTGATGCTGGAGCCGCGCCGGGTTGCAGCGCGGATGGCTGCGGCAAGGATGGCAGCCACCCTGGGCGAGCCGCTGGGACGGACGATCGGTCTGACGACCCGGGTGGACCGCAAAGTTTCGAAGGCAACGCGGATCGAAGTCATCACGGACGGCCTGTTCACGCGCCGCCTTCTGAATGATCAGGCGCTGAGCGGTGTCGGCGCGGTGTTGTTCGACGAGTTTCATGAGCGGCGGCTTAATTCTGATCTGGGCCTCACGCTGGCGCTGGATGTGCAGGCTGTGCTTCGGGAAGATCTCCGCCTGCTGATCATGTCAGCGACGCTGGATACGGCGGCGGTTGCCCGCGCTTTTGATGCTCCGCTGATCGAGAGCGAAGGCCGGATGTATCCGGTCGAGACGCGCTATCTGGGGCGTTCGGACGCACGGATCGAGGACCGGATGCCAAAGGTAATCCGCCAGGCGCTGCACGAGGCAGACGGCTCGATTCTCGCTTTCCTGCCGGGCGCGCGGGAGATCAACCGGACCGCTGAGGCGCTGACGGGGCTCGGGCCGGATGTGCTGGTCGCGCCGCTCTATGGCGCGCTGTCGCCGCGTGAGCAGGATGCCGCTGTGTCGCCCGCGCCGCCCGGCAAGCGCAGAATCGTGCTCGCCACCGATATCGCCGAAAGCGCGCTGACCATTGAAGGCGTACGGATCGTCATCGATTCCGGACTGTCGCGCGTGGCGGAAGTGGATGTGGGCGGGCTGGGCAGCCGGCTGACGACGGTGCGCGCTTCGCGCGCCTCGGTGGATCAGCGCCGGGGCCGGGCAGGGCGGACGGCGCCGGGCACCTGCTACCGGCTCTGGGACGAGGCGGCCACGCGCGGGCTCATTGCGGCGCCGGTGCCGGAGGTGCTTGTGTCGGACCTGTCGGGCCTCGCGCTGACGCTCGCCGAATGGGGCACGCAGGAGGCCGGGACGCTGACCTGGCTCGACACGCCGCCGCAGGGCAAGCTGGCTGCGGCGTGCGCCGGACTGGCGGCGCTTGGCGCGCTCGACGCGGGCGGCAGTCTCACGGCGAAGGGCCGGGAGATGGCGCGCCTGCCGCTGCCGCCCCGCCTAGCGGCGCTGATCGTGTCGGCGCCGGGGCCGGCCGAGAAGGCGCTGGCGGCCGAGATCGCCGCGATGATGGGCGAGCGCGGGATCGGCGGGGACAGTCCGGACCTGCTGAGCCGCCTGCAACGCTTCCGCGCTGATGGCGGCGAACGGGCGCGCTCCCTGAGGACGCAGGCAAAGAGTTGGGGCGGGGGCGCGACGCCCGGCGGCGATCTCGCGGCCTTGCTGGCGCGCGCCTGGCCGGACCAGGTTGCGCGGCGCCGGGCCGGGAGCGAAGGCAGCTATCTGATGGCGTCCGGCCGGGCAGCGAGCATTCCTGCTTCCGACGCGCTCGCCAAATCGGACTGGCTGATCGTGGCAGATCTCGGCGGCGCATCGAAGGACCCGCGGATCCTGCTGGGCCTGGCGATCACGGAGGCGCAGGCGCTCGCCTCGCAGCCGGTGTCGACCGGGGAGCGCGCAGCATTCGAGTCGAAGTCCGGAAAATTCTCCGCCCGGCGCGTGAAGGCGCTCGGCGCGATCATCCTGTCGGAGGCGCCGCTGCCGAAGCCTTCGGCCACGATGGCGGCGGCTGCAATGCTGGAGGCGGTTCAGGCGGACGGGTTCGGCGCAATTGGGGCTGAGACGGTGATCGAGGAAACGGTTGCCCGGTTGCGGACGCTGGCGGATGCCGGGCTGATTGCCTTGGAACTGCCCAGCATGGAAAGCCTGATCACGAATGCGGGCGACTGGCTGTTGCCGATGATGAAGCGCAAGGGCGCCGCCGTGCCCAGCCCGACTGAGGTGCGCGGCGCGCTGGTTCAGTCCCTCGACTGGACGGTCCAGGAAACGCTGCGCCGGGAAGCCCCGCTCAGCCTTGACCTGCCGTCCGGCCAGACGGCGCACATCGACTGGCTTGACCCGCGCGCGCCGCTGGTCTCGGCCCGCGCGCAGGCCTTCTATGGCCTGACCGAGCATCCGAAGCTGGCTTCGGGCCGGGTTCCGGTGACAGTCGAGATGCTGTCGCCCGGTATGAAGCCGGTGGCCACGACACAAGACCTCGCGCGGTTCTGGACGGCGGGATACAAGGACATGGCAAAGGACATGCGCGGGCGCTATCCCAAGCATGACTGGCCGGACAATCCGGCGCAGGCCCGCGCGCATGCTGGCCGCACGAAGAAACGGATGTGACGGCGTGTGGCAGAGGCTTTCTGCTGAGGAGAGGACCGGAACGGATGAGACTGGCAGAGACCCTCCGCATCGCTGCCTGTGCGATGCTCCTTGCCGCTTCGGCGTGCGCGACAGCGCCGATGGAGCCGGAGCTGCCGGGACCATTCGAGGCAGTGCCCGCTGCAGGCGTGCGCTGGGGCGTGGTCGTGATGACGTTGGAGGGCGCAGAACTGCTCGCGATCCGCCCGGACGAGCGCTTCATCCCGGCCTCCAACACCAAGCTGTTCACGACCGCCGCTGCTTTCCATTTCCTGCAAAATCTGGAAGTGCCCGATCACGCAACCGGTACATCGCTGTGGCTCGAGGCGCGCGGCGAGGGGGAAGCGCCGGATCTTGTCCTGCGCGGGGCGGGGGATGCGTCTTTTGCGGATCATCCTGACTGTCTTGCCAATTGCCTGCATCAGCTGGCCGACGCCGCGCTTGCGGCCGGGGTGAAACGTGTCTCGGATGTCATCGGGGATGACAGCCTGATGCCGGCTTCGCTCTGGGGGCAGGGCTGGAGCTGGAACAATTTTGTCTGGTACTACACCGCGCCGGTCTCGGCGCTGTCGGTCAACGAGAACACGCTTGGCTTGCGGGTCGCGCCGGCGGCGGAGCCGGGCGCGCCGCTCGAAGCGGCATGGCTGGCGGGCGATGACCTTCTCACCCTCGACAACCGCGCCGTGACCGGGGCAGAGGGCGCCGAGACGACGCTGCGGATGGAGCGCGTGCCCGGTGATGACCAGGTGCGCATGACCGGCGCGGTGCCGATCGGTACGCCGGCGCGCACCTTCGCACTTGCCGTTCACAACCCGGCAGAGACAGCCGCGGCGCGGTTCATCCGCCTGCTGAGGGAGCGGGGCATTGAGGTCGAAGGCGGTGCGAAGGCGCGCAGCACGCGCGGCGACGCACCCGCCACCCAGATTGTGCGTTTGACCCCGCCGGCGTTGATCGAAAGCGTGCAGCGGGTTTCCCGTGACAGCCAGAACCTGCATGCCGAACTGCTGCTGCGCCGAATCGCGCTGGCGCGCGGAGACGTGTCGCCTGAGGGCGGCGCCAAAGTGCTCGCTGATCTCGTCCTCGATGCCGGCCTGACGCCGGTCGATATCGAGCTGTTCGATGGCTCGGGCCTCTCCAGCTATAACCGGGTCAGCCCGCGCGGCGCGGCGCGGTTCATACTGTGGGCCTCGCAGCAGGCCTGGGGCGAGGACTGGCGCGCCACGCTGCCGGCCGGCGGCGCCGAAGGCACTCTGGCGCGGCGTTTCCGGGGCACGATCCTGGAGGGCCGGATCTTCGCCAAAACCGGCTCGCTCCACGGCGTCAATGCGCTGTCGGGCTATATGCTGACAGCCAGTGGCCGTACGCTGATCTTTTCCGTGTTCGCTAATGATCGGCCAGCCGATGGCCCGTCGATCATCGCGGCGATGGATGCGGAGCTTATGCGGATCGCGGCGGAGAACTGAGCGGCAAAGAACAGCATCGCCGGGTCCTGCGCGCTCAAACCTCCTCGCGCCGGGCGAGCCAGATACTCGCGCCGCCGCAACGGGCATCGTCGACAACATGACCGGCGACACGCAAGCCGTTCGTCTCCAGGAGTGTCTGGTATTCTGCGGTGTCCAGGCTTGCAGGGTAAAGAGGTTCCCCACGCCAGGCGCCGACGGAAACGCCCTGCTCCGAACCGCTGGTGAACATGAGGGGCGCGCCGGGCAGCATATGCCGGACAAGCACCGGGAACATCTGGCGCTGATCGTCCGGGGGGAGATGAAACAGGCTGTGCCAGGCGAGGATGCCGCCAAACCGGCAGCCGAGGCTTATCTTCCGCATGTCGACGGCAATCCACGCCTGGTCAGGAAAGCGCTGGCGGCACAGCGCGATAAGTGACGTAGAGGCGTCGATGCCTGTGACGGTGTGACCTGCTTCAAGCAGATCAGGGATGATCGGCGCGCCGGAGCCGCATCCGAGGTCGAGGATCCTGGTGCCCGGTTGTGCCAGTGCGAGGAAGCGTTCGATCCATTGCCGTTCACCGGGAGGGCGTGCGTACTGGCGGTCTTCGTCCCATGCCGACGCTTTTCGTTCGTACACATCGACAACGGCGTCGGACGGCGAATCCATAGGCTTGGCCGGGATCAGTTGGGGCGCTGATGTCGGTCTTCGCCCCATTCCATGCCGATGGACTTCTTCATCCAGTCGGCGAACGTCACGGGCTTCTTGAGGGCATTGGCGTCCAGCGTGCCATAGGAAACAAGCGTCCCATCCCGGCCCTCGAGGCGTACGCCGCGAATTCGTTCGCCGGCATGGGACCAGTCATAGGATTGTGCGGGATCGAGGATCAGCATGACCTGCTCGCCGCCGCGGCCTTCGACGTCACGTCCGAAGACGAGGCCGTAGACTTTCTCGCGGCCCCACAGGCCATGGCTGGACGCCTGGCGCTTGCCGTCGAGCACCACTTCGTCCCAGAACATGTTGCGCCGCCATTGCAGCACATGCATCCGGTCTCCGGAGATAATCTTGATGTCGACCTCGTGAAGGGCGACGCGGACAAGCTCGGCGTGCATGGGGCGCTCCTCATTGAATTATCGTTTTTCAATAAGGAACAATGCGCGCCGGGTCAAGTGTAATCTGGTTCAGAAGGGGCAGGGCGCCTCGAACTTACTGTGCACACCGGTCGCCGGATGGGTGAAGCCAAGCCGGCTTGCATGCAGCGCGAGACGCGGGCGCAGGGCGCGGGCAGCGCTGTCTGCATAAAGGTCATCGCCGAGGATCGGATGGCCGAGGCTGGCGAGATGGACCCGGAGCTGGTGGGACCGGCCCGTCAGCGGGGTGAGGCGGAGGCGTGATGTGCCGCCTTGGGAGGACAGCGTTTCGTAGCGTGTGCGGCTTGGTTTACCGAGCTCGTGGTCGACCTTCTGGCGCGGGCGCTGCGGCCAGTCGGTAACCAGGGGCAGGTCAATCTCGCCGGAGGCGGGCATCGGCGCGCCCCAGACATCGGCGACGTATTCTTTCTGGACCTCTCCGCGTTCAAACAATCCGGACAGCGCCCGCTGCATGTCCTTGCCGCGCGCCATGAGCAACAGGCCGCTGGTGCCCATGTCGAGCCGGTGCACGGTCAAGGCATCTGGATAGGCCGTCTGCACCCGCGTGATCGCGCAATCCTGCTTCTCCGGGCCTCGTCCGGGTACGGAGAGCAGGCCGGAGGACTTGTCGATCAGGATGAGGTGCTCATCTGTGTAAACAAAAGAGACCGGCGCCTGTACCGGCGCGTAGGCGCTCATGCGGACAGGCCAGGCAGGGTGAGGCGGAACAGTGTACCCTCCGGTCCTGTCTCCGCCAGGGTCAGCGTCCCACCAAGGGCTTCAGCGAGTTCATGGGCAATCACCAGGCCAAGCCCGGTCCCGCCCGATCGGCCGGATCCTGCGAAGGCACGAAACAGGTTTGCCTGCGCGGTTTCGGGCAGGCCGGGCCCGTTGTCGGCGAACAGGAGTGCGCCCGTCTCGCAGCGGATGGAGATCAACGCCGGGTCGGTGCCGGCTTGTTTCAGAGCGTCGGCGGCGTTGCGGACCAGGTTCGCGGCGATCCGGTGAAGGTGTTCGGGATCGGTTTTCAATGTCACTTCGGGTGGCATGTGGATCTCCGGCACAATCCCGTTGCCCATCAGGGCTTCTTCGGCGGCGCCTTCCAGCGCCTCGCGCAGGTTTACATTCTGGAGCACCGGCGACCTCGGGGCGGCCTTGCCATAATCGAGGGTGGCGGTGGCAAGTTCGATCGCGCGCATCAGGGCGCGCTCCAGGCGCGGCGCGGCGCGCTTGACGCGCGGGTCTTCCGAATGGGTGAGGCCGTCCGAAACCAGCTGCGCGGATGCGAGCGAGTTGCGCAGATCGTGATTGATCTTGGCGACGGCGCTGCCGAGCTCTGCGAGATGCGCGCGCTGGCGGAAGGCCTCGGCCACGGCGGCTTCCATGCCCGCGAGCGCGTTCTGCGCGCGGCCGATCTCGTCGCGGCGGCGGGTGGGTGCAAGTCGCCTCGTCCAGCTGCCGGGGTCGCGGCTGAACTGTTCGACGCTGACGGTCACCCGATGCATCGGGCGCACGACGAGCGTATCGAGGACGAGGAAGATCACCACCGCTGCGACAAGGGCGATCACCAGCGAGAGGCCTGCGATGCGCCAGGCGAAGCTGGTCATGGCTGCCTTGAGCGGCGCCTGCGGCACCACAACCTCGATGACTCGGCCTTCGGCGGAGCCTTCGGCAATGACGATGAGGACTTCGCCCTCCGGGGCGCCGAATTCTCCCAGCGCCGAATAGACCCGTCCCATGGGGCTCATGGTGCGAAGATCGATGATGCGCATGGGCCCGTCGATCGAGCCAGCCGGCGCGAGCAGCTGGAAGCGCATGTCATCCTCGATCTCGGCGACCGCCAGCACTTCGGCGCTCATCAGCAGGCTCTGCGACAACTCCTCCGACACCGCCCGCATCGGCGCGGCCTCCAGAGCCAGCGCGGCGATGCGGGCGGCCTGAACGCGCTCGCCGAGCCACTGCGTCCTGAGATTGCTGGCGGCCGGAATGAAGATCAGCGCCTCGGTGAAGAGGATCGCGCCGATCGTCAGAGCAAACAGGCGTACGGCGAGGCTGTCTGTAAGACGCCCGGCGTCCTCCAGAAATGTCGTCTTGGGGGCAGAGACAGGCGCGTTCACAGGCGCAGGCTTAGGCGAAATCCTCGGCGAGGGAAACGGGTCTGGCAGGTTATCCGCGCGCCGCCGCGCGTTGCAGACGCGGCCGGACGCGCAGCCAGAGCAGATAGGCCTGCTCGAACACGGCCAGAAACACCGGAACGCGCAAGATGTGGCCGAGCGGCGACAGGATCGGCAGGGCGCGCCACATCGCTCCGAAGGCGGCAGCGCCGGAGACGACGGGCTTGCCGGTCTCCTGCGCATGGAAACGAGCCAGGAGTTCTGCGCGGTCGATGGGGCAGAACGCGTCGTCCGAGGCTACATCGACGAAGGCAATGCGGCGGTTCTTGTCGAGACGGCGCATCAGCCCGATTTCTGCGGTGCAGAGCGGGCAGGCGCCATCATACCAGACCGTTACCTGTGACATCCGATAGAATTAGGTGCCCGCGGGCCGCGTTCACCCGGCCGCATTGCCGCAGTCTAGGGGATGCGCTGGAGGACGCTGACGAGCCTCTTGGCCGGCGTACCGAAGACTGAGGGCGTGAAGTAGGCTGAGGCAGCGCGTTTCACCGCTTCTGTGCGGGTCGGGTAGGGCGAGATGAAATTGGTCAACGCGGTAAGTTTCAGCCCGTTCGACATGGCGAGGCCGACCAGCTGGATGATGTCGCCTGCGCCTTCGCCGACAATCGACGCACCGATCAACCTGCCCTTGTGGATGATGAGCTTCGCCTCTCCGAGCGTCTTGCCCTCCGCGATGGCCCGGTCATTGTCATGGAAGGGGAAGGACGAGGTTTTCACCGCCCCTGCGTACGCCTTCTGTGCCGCCGCTTCGGTGAGGCCGATCTGGGCGATCTCGGGGCTGGTATAGGTGACTTCCGGCACGGGCAGGCTGCTCGCCTTGCTGGATTGTTTAAAGAAGGCGCGGCGCACGAAGACGGAGGCGTGCCAGCCCGCGACATGGGTAAACTGTTCCCGGCCTGCGACATCGCCCAGCGCCCAGACGCGCGCATTGCTGCAAGAGCGCAGATTTGCGCCGGTAGTGATGCCTTGCGGGTCGTGTGCCACGCCCCCCCTTTCGAGGTCGAGGCCCTCCAGCACCGCCCGGCGGCCTGCGGCGGCGAGGAGATGGCTGCCTTGTATCGCGATCTCGCCGTCCTGTCCTTCGGCATACAGGGTGATCTGTCCCGAGCGTCCCGAGACGCGGTTGGCCTTATGGCCCTCAAGGATGACTGTGCCTTCCTTGCGCATTGCTTGGAGTGTGATCTGCGCATGGGCGGCATCGGACCGGGCGAGGGCGCGGCCCATCTCGACGACCGTGACCTTTGAGCCAAGGCGGGTGAAGGCCTGTGCCATCTCAAGCCCGATCGGGCCGCCGCCGAGGATGATCAAATGGGTCGGAAAGTCCTGCGCTTCGAAGATCGTCTCGTTGGTGAAGTAAGGCGCGGCGTCCAGCCCCGGCAGAGGCGGGATGAAGGCCCGGCTGCCGGTGGCAATAATGATCCGGCGTGCTTTGACCCGAGCGGACTCCGAGACGATGGTGCGGGCATCCGCGAACCGGGCGCTCTCCCGGATGACGGTGACACCGAGGCCTTCAAATCTTTCCTGGCTGTCGATCGGCGCGATCGTGTCGATGGCCTTGCGGACGTGCGCCTTGACGCTGTCCCAGCTGATCTTGGCGGGGCCCAGGGTGACGCCAAGCGCTTCAGCCTCTGAAGGGGCATGGGCGGCTTTGGCGGCCGACAGCAGCGCTTTGGAAGGCACACAGCCGAAATTCAGACAGTCGCCGCCCATCTCGCCGCGCTCGAACAGCACGGTATTCAGGCCCAGCATCGCGGCGCCGGCGGCGGCGGAGAGGCCGGCAGACCCGCCGCCGATGACAACCAGATCGGCCTTCAGGTTCTTCAGGTCAGACATTGGTGGGTACCTTTTTCGGAAACAGTTTTTTCCAGGCAACCGGGATCAGGGCGACCAGGCCGAGCGCGAGGAAGGCCGGCAGAAAGTTGGCTGCCAGAGAGGCGATGTCCGGCGTTCCGCCTTCCAGGAGCGTGCCTTTTACTGCAGCGCCGATCCAGGTGTAGGCGAGGGTCCCCGGTATGATCCCGAGAAAAGTGGTGATGACATAATCGCGGTAGCGTGCGCCCAGCAGGCCTGGCGCAATATTGACCGCGGCAAACGGGAAGAGGGGGAGGAGGCGAAGCGCGAACATGTAGGAGAAGGGGTTCTCGGCAAAGCCCGCCTGCATCTTGTTTAGGAAAGGGCCCGCGACATCCCGCAATACCGCGCCGAGGGACGTCTTGGAGACGAAGAAGAGGATCGAGGCGCCCAGGGTCGCTCCGATGACGGTGGCCGGCGTGCCCAGGACAAGTCCGAACATGAAACCGCCGCCAGTCGTCAGGGCACTGCCGGGCACCATGAAGGCTGTCGCGGCGGCGTAGACGAGGATGTAGGCGCCCAAGGTAAGGAGCAGGTTCTCCCGCACGAACGTATCCATCGCGACCGCATTTGCCGAGAGCGATTCGAGCGTTAGGTAGTCATCCAAGCCCATGGCGAGCGCCAGGCCCAGACCCGCGAGGATCAGGTAGACGGGCCAGAGGCGGCGCCAGATGGGTTTGTGGGGCGTCGTCATGATTTTGGTTCCTGTCTCAACGCGGCCCGGCAGCCGATGCGTCATTCAATGACCAGTCATAGGTGTGTCGAGCGATACGGGGATTAGCACGGATTTGCGTTGCAAGCTCAGCTTCAGCGTGAACTAGAAAATGATCAATGACGGCCCGTTCCGATCCGCCAAAATCCTTCTCGAACCATTTGTAGATCGAGGACACGGTCAGCCCGCGCTGGCCGAGGGTGACGCCGCGGGGATGGTTCACAAAATCGCGCGCGGCTTTGGCTAGATCCTCATCCAGCGTCGCTGCCTCCCAGGCGTGAGTCGGCAGGTTGGGGCAACTATAGGAGGCACAATTGAGGGCATAGTGGACTTCCGGTGTGCCCCACTGGACGCGGAGGATGTCGTGCTCGATTGCATCCAGCGACACTTCGCGTCCGCCTGCGCGTACCTTCACCCGTTTCCAGGGTCCGAGCAGATAGCCGTCGCGGATCGATTTCACCGGATAGCGCTCGATGATGTGGCGCACCGTGACGGCGTTGTAGAGGTTGGCCCAGCTGGCAAAACTGGCATGGGTCCTCGCCGACAAGTCCATTTCGGCGAAGCTGGCGATATAGGCGTCCAGCGCGGCCCGGTCTGCGGGATGTGCGGCAAGTGCAGCATAGTCGACGCGTGTGACACCGTCATCGAAGGGTCGGACATAGGCAGCAAGAAGCCGGGTCCAGTCGGCATGGTCAGCCTTGGCCATGGCAGATTCCTTGATCTCGGTCTGGACGGCAGGGGTGTTCATGCCCTGTGCCAATGCAGGCGCTTGCGGCAATGAGGTGCAAAGGACAACGCCAATCGCGGCGAGCGGCAGGGTGAAATATCGCTTTGGCATCGACGAAACGCCTTTTCAGGGAAACCAAGTCGGACTGCGCCTTAACCGCCCTGCGCCCGGAAATCGCCCCACAACTGCGTGTCCCGATATCAAACCCTCGTGAACCGCCGCCTCAGCGAGCAGCGGCCCCGGCCGGCAAGGTGTCGAGCCGCATCCAGTCGTGCGCCGGGAGGCTGTAGGCCATATCCATGACTTCCAGCTCGATCCCGACCGGGCGGCGGGAGTTCGAATTCCACAACACCACAACGCCGGTCTTAAGGTCCGGATCGAACAGCATCAGCGAGCGATAGCCCTCCACCGCGCCGCGATGCCCGATGACGCGGTTGCCGCTGGCATTATAGCTATACGTGCGCCAGCCGAGCGCATAGCGAGCGTCGCGCATCTGACCGTCAAACTGGTTTCTGAGCCGGGACTGTTCGCGCGGGGTATGAACACGGGGCGTGTGCAGGGCCGCCAATGTGTCCTCTGTCAAAACATCCGGCGCGAGCCCCATTTGAGCGCGTGCAAACAGGGCGAGGTCTATGATTGAGCCGTTGACGCCGCCAGCCGCGGGCACGCGGTAATAGGGTTCCTTGACGGTGCGGAGGGCTGGGACCCTGGAGCCGCAGCGCATTTCATGCGGCTTGGCCCAGGAGCGGGACGTTATCAGCGCGTCGCGGCCGGTGCTGGCAGTCGACATCCGGAGCGGCTTGAACAGCGTGTCTTCGACCGCGGCGGCGTAAGGGCGGCCGGTCGCCCGCTCGACGATCTCGGTCACCGCATCAAACGCCACATTCTGGTAGGAGTGACAGTCGCGGACCGGGCAGACGGTGTTGAGACCGCCGAGCAGGCGGCGGATGTCGGCCGGGTCGCGTCCGTCCTCCAGCATGGTGTCATACGCGTTGGAGACGACGCCGACCCGGTGAGCCATCAGGTCTTCGAGGGTGGCTGCGCTCTCGCCGCCGCCGGGCAGGCGCAGGCTGGTCTGGAAGGAGGCGAGTGTGTCTGTCAGGGCAAACCGGCCTTCCATAGCCAGCTTGGTGACGAGGCTGGTTGCAACGCCCTTCGACAGGGAGGCCCATCTGAACACGGTGTGGCGTGTGACCGGGCCTTCCCCTGCGGCCGTGATCCCGTAGCCGCGCGCGAAGGTAATCTCGCCCCCCTCGATGACGCCAACAGCGAGGCCGACGATGTCTTCGTCCTGCGCCAGCTGTGTCAGCCGGCGGTCGAGGCGGTCATAATCGATGGCCTGCGCTGATGCGGGGGCGGCAAAACAGGCGAAAACCGCGAGGAGCAAGCTGAACCGGACCATGTTACCCCTCTGCCTCTGGATGGCGCATTGCTAATATGGCTGCGTGTGGCCTGGAGTTGTAAAGCAGGTTGCTGCAGCCAAGGTGAAAATCTCCGGTTTGAACGCAGTTGATTTGCGCCGTCCCCGCTTGACCTGACCGTATCCGACCTGTATTGGCCGCGGTTTCCAGAATTCAAGCCGTCAGGGCCGCCCGATGAAACGCACATTCCAGCCAAGCAATCTTCGCCGCAAGCGCACGCATGGGTTTCGCGAGCGTATGGGTACGAAGAACGGCCGCAAGGTGCTGGCCCGCCGCCGCGCCAAGGGCCGCAAGACGCTGACGGCCTGAGGGTCCTGGTGTCCCGGCGCCTGCGATAGGCGCTTCTCCAATGCCGCCTGATATTTCTCCCATGCCCGAAGTCTGCCGGCTTCGCCGGCGCCGCGAATTTCTGTTCGTGCGCGACGGCGTGACCGAGCGCCGCAGGACCCTCGTCGTGCAGGCCCGCGCGCGCGCGGGCGAAGAGATCGGCGAGCATATCGGCGAGGGTTTCACTGCGACCAAGAAGATCGGCGGCGCCGTCGAACGCAACCGAGCGAAGCGCCGCCTGCGCGAAGCGTCGCGCCGTCTCTTGCCACAGCATGGGCGTCCCGGATGGGATTATGTGTTCATCGCGCGGGAGGGAACGCTGAGCCATGGCTGGGCCCGCTTGCTTGACGATATGGAAAGCGCGCTGATAAGCCTCGCGCGCTTGACCTAAATGCCTGCGCCTGCTGATCCGGCGCGCCCCCCAGCTTTGCGGACCGCCTGATGGAAAAAGAAGATCAACGCAACTTCCTCCTGGCCATGGTGGCCATGATCGCGTTCGTATTCCTGTACCAGATGTTCGTGATGGAGCCGGCGCAGCGCCGCTACCAGGCCGAACAGGCCGCCATCGCCGCCAGTGAACAGACGCTGACCACTGATACCGGCGCGACGCCTGTGCCGGCCGGTCCGAAACCCGTGGAAGAGGCGCTCGCCGATGGCGCGCGCATCCGGTTTGATGCCCCATCGGTTGACGGTTCAATTCGACTGGCAGGCTCACGCATCGATGATCTGAACCTTAAGGCGCATTACCAGACCGTCGAGCGTCTCGACGAAATCCGGCTCCTGAGACCCGAAGCCGCCGAGGGCGGTTTTTTCGCCAGCTACTACTGGGCAGATGGCAACACGCTGGTTGCTGGCCGCAACTCAGCCTGGCAGCAGGTTTCAGGCAGCGAACTGACCGCGGCGAGCCCCGTTGTGTTGCAACTGGAGGCCGAAGGTCTCCGCATCGACCGCGAAGTCACGGTCGACGAGCATTTCATGTTCACCTTTCGCGACACGCTGACCAACACATCGGACGCGCCGCGTTCGCTGCGCGCGATCGGTTCGGTCGAGCGTCATGGAGCCTGGCAGCGCTTTCTCGAGCTCACCGATCCGGGTTCAGCCGCCTCGGTCGGTCCCGTGCATGAAGGGCTGATGGGGGTCGTCGGTGATCAGCTTCGCCTGCAAAAATACAAGCCCTTGTTCGAGGCCAAGAAAATCAACGGCGAGTCCCGCGAAGGCAATTTCCTCTCTGAGACCGGCGGCTGGTGGGGCCTGACGGACATGTACTGGATGGGCGCGCTCGTTCCGGAACAGTCGCGGCCCTTCACAGCCTCGGTTAACCGCACGAGCCTGTCACGCGGCGGACCGCTTGAGATCCGCACCGAAAGCAATCCGGTCGCGATCGCGCCCGGCGCAAGCGTCACGGTTGAGAACCAGCTGTTTGCCGGCGCCAAGGAATTTCAGGTCATGCGCGGCTATGAACAGGCCGGTATTCCCCGGATGGTGGATGCCATCGACTGGGGATGGGCCTACTTCCTCACCAAGCCGTTTTTCTATGTCATCAACTGGCTGAACGCCAATCTCGGCGCATTTGGCTGGGCGATTCTCGCCTTCACCGTTCTCGTCAAGCTGCCGCTGGTGCCGCTCTACAATGCGAGCTTCAAATCGATGGCCAAGCTGAAGAAGCTTCAGGAGCCTATGAAGGAGATCAATGAGCGCTTCGGCGGCGATCCGCAGCGCAAGCAGCAGGAGATGATGAAGCTTTACAAGGAGACCGGCGCCAACCCGATCGGCGGCTGCCTGCCGATCCTGCTCACGATCCCGATCTTCTATGCGCTCTACAAGGTGCTCTACATCTCTCTGGAAATGCGCCACGAGCCCTTCTGGTACATGCGCGATCTTTCGGCTCCGGATCCGACCGCGATCGGCAACATGTTCGGCCTGATCCCGTTCTACAGCGGGGCTGATGTCAAGGCGATCCCGATCATCGGGATCATCATCGGCATCGGCATCCTGCCGATCCTGTACGGCGCGACGATGGCGATGCTTCAATCGCTTTCACCGCCGCCGCCGGACAAGATGCAGGCGCGCATCATCATGGCGTTGCCGCTTGTGTTCATGTTCGTCTTCGGCGGCTTTGCGGCCGGTCTCGTCCTCTACTGGGTCTGGTCGAACGTGCTGACGCTGATCCAGCAATACATCATCATGCGGATGAACGGGGTGGAGACCGAGCTCGGAAAGTTCGTCTCCAAGATGCTCGGACAGCGCAAGGCGCCGGCAGAATAGCTTGGACAGTGCGGAACACCTTCCGGAGGAAGCGCTCGAAGCCGGGCGACTTCTGTTTGCCGGCTCGGCAGACTTTGTGCTGGGTGTCGCGAGCCTTTCAGGGCTTCCGGCTTGCGACCGGGCGGAAGTCTGTTTCGCGGGCCGTTCGAATGTCGGCAAGTCGAGCCTGATCAATGCGCTGACGGGGCGGGCCAAGCTGGCGCGCTCGTCGGCTGAGCCCGGCCGGACACGCGAGCTCAACTATTTCGATATCGGGGAGGGGCAGCTCTATCTCGTTGACCTGCCGGGCTTCGGCTATGCCAAGGTGTCGAAGACCCAGACGGCGGCCTGGACGAAGCTGATCAAATCCTACCTCCGCGGCCGGCCGAGCCTGCGCCGGGTCTTCCTCCTGGTGGATGCGCGCCGGGGCCTGATGCCGGCCGATGACGAAGTCATGGACCTGATGGACGGCGCGGCGGTGATCTATCAGGTCATCCTGACCAAGGTCGACAAGGTGCCGAAGGGCGAGGTGGACAAGGTGGCCGCCGAAACCGCGCTGAAGCTTAAAAGACGCGGCGCCGCGCACCCGGTGGTGCGCCAGACGTCGGCAGAGAAGGGCTGGGGCATTGCGGAGCTCCGGGCCGAGATTGCAGCGTTGGTCGCGCAAGGCTAATCCTGAGTTTCCCCGCTCCTCTCCGGCCTGCGACATCCATGACACTCGAAATCAGACCCGATGATCTCTCATGTCCGGACATCGCGGAGCTGATTGTCACTCATGCGCAGACTATGCTGGCTGCCTCACCGCGTGAAAGCTGCCACTTCCTGCCCATTGAAGGTCTGCGCCAGCCAACCGTGACGGTCTGGTCGATGTGGGAGGATGGCGCGCTGATCGGCTGCGGCGCCCTTAAGGCGCTCGGCGGCGCGCAGGGCGAGATCAAATCCATGCATACGCGGGCCCATCTGCGCGGCCGGGGACTTGGGCGCAAGATGCTGGAGCACATTCTGTCCGAGGCGAAGGCGCGGGACTATTCCGACCTATGGCTCGAGACTGGCTCGATGGACGCCTTCCTCCCGGCCCGGAGGCTATATGCGGCCTACGGGTTTCGCGCGTGCGGTCCGTTTGGCGAGTATACAGAAGATCAGAACAGCTATTTCATGCACCTGCCCCTCCGCTGATTGTGGCATTGCGGGGGGGGGGCGAAGCGCGCTATGTGCCCGGCCCATGACAGCCAGCCTCACCGATGCCCAGTACACCGCGCGGACCCTGTCCGAAGCGCTGCCCTACATCCAGCGCTATGCAGGCCAGACTATCGTCGTCAAATATGGCGGCCATGCCATGGGCGACGCCGCGCTGTCGGCCGGGTTTGCCCGTGATGTGGTGCTCCTCAAGGCGCTGGGGCTGAAGCCCGTCATCGTGCATGGCGGCGGACCGCAGATCGGCAAGCTGCTCTCTAAGCTCGGCATTGTCTCCGAATTCAAGGATGGCCTGCGGGTTACCGATGAAGCGACGATGGAAGTGGTCGAGATGGTCCTCTCTGGCCCGATCAACAAATCAATCGTTCGTGCGATCAGCCAGGCGGGCGGCCGGGCGGTCGGACTGTCGGGGGCGGACGGCAACCTGATGAAAGCCGGGAAAGCGACCCGCACGACGCGCGATCCGGACAGCCATATCGAGCAGATCATTGATCTCGGCTTCGTCGGCGAGCCGAGCGCTGTCGATATCAGCGTGATCGAGGCGCTGCTGAATGCCGATTCGGCGCTCATTCCCGTGGTCGCGCCGGTCGGTGTCGGAGACGACGGTGCCCGCTACAACGTCAACGCCGACACGGCCGCCGGGGCGATTGCGGAAGCGCTGAAAGCCAGCCGGCTGCTGCTGATGACAGACGTCGCCGGTGTGCTCGACAAGCAGAAACAATTGATCCGCGAGATCCCGGCCGGGCATGTCCGCGGGCTGATCGAAGACGGCACAGCTGTTGGCGGAATGATTCCCAAGCTTGAAACGGCCGCCCATTCCGTAAATCATGGGGTGGGGGCGGCGGTTATATTAGATGGGCGTGCGCCGCATGCCCTGCTCATGGAGCTCTTTACCGAACATGGCGCTGGAACGCTGGTCTCTTAGAGTTGTTGCCCTGATCGTTGCCTCGGTCGCTTGCCTGCTGCTGCCGGCGAAAGCTAAGGCGGAGGAGGGGTGGAAGCTCTGCAACCGCACGAGCTATGTGGTGGAAGCCGCGATCGGTCACCATGAGGGCAATGGCATCACCGTCGAGGGTTGGGCCAAGCTCCAGCCAGGCAGCTGCAGGATAAATCTGACGGACGGCCTCACACCGGGTCAGCATTACCTGTTCGGGCGGACATCCGGCGCGCATATGGGCGGCGGCCGCGAATGGGGCGGGCGCCATGACCTCTGCGTGGATCCGACCGGCACCTTCTCGCTGGAAAGCCCGCCTGATTGCGGCTCCATGGGGCTCGAGGCCAAGGGCTTCCGGCCTGTGAACATCACGGCGGCAAGCTGGACCAATTATTTCACGGAGATCGAGCAATATACCGACACGACTGCAAGGGCCGCCGGCCTGCAACGCCTGCTGGATGAAGCCGGCATTGTCTCCGGCCCCATTGATGGCAATATCGGTCATCGGACCCGCTCGGCCATCAATGACTTTCTGCGGACCCGCGACCTGCCGGCAAACATCTCGGATGAAGACCTCATCGATTACCTTGAGCAGGCCGCCGAGGAGCGCAGCCGGACCGTCGGCTTTACCCTCTGCAACCGCACCCGCAACCGGGTCTGGAGCGCCATCGCCCGGCGCGGACCCGATGGCTGGGAAAGCCGCGGCTGGTGGCGGATCGAGGCCGGCGGATGCTCGCGCGTCATCGACCGGCCGCTGCGGGGCTCTGAGCATTATGTCTATGCCGAGATGGAGGATGGCGGGCAGGTGCGCACCCTGGCGCAGGCCTCGGAGGCCTTCTGTGTCGGGCGAGCGAAGTTCGCGATTACCGGACGGGAAGACTGCGAAGATTCGGCGTATCGTACAGCGCTCTTCGCGCGCACGCCGCCGCCGGTAGAGCGCAAGCTGATCTATGAATTCTTCGCGCGGGATTTCAGCCAGGCGGGCCAATGAGCGAGGACAGGCGGCGCACGAGCAACCTGGACCATGTCCAGGACTGGGTCTTCGACCTCGACAATACGCTCTACCCAGCCGAGTGCGACCTGTTCGCCGAGATCGACACGCGCATGACCCGGTTCGTCTCGCAGACGCTAGGCCTCGACCGTGCGGCGGCCCGGATCGTCCAGAAGGATTATTACGCCCGCTTTGGCACGACCCTGTCAGGCCTGATGCAGGTGCACGGTCTCGATCCGTCGGAATTCCTGCACTATGTGCACGAGATAGACCTGTCACCCTTGCCGGATCTGCCGGACCTGCGCTCGGCCATTGCCGCGCTGCCCGGACGGAAATTTGTATTCACCAATGGCTCGCGCCGCCATGCCGAGCGAGTGACGGAGCGGATGGGTCTGGCGCACCTGTTCCACGACAGTTTCAGCATTGAGGATGCGGCTTACACACCCAAGCCGCACCTCCAGTCGTATCAGGCCTTCTGCAGCCTGCATCAGGTTCGCCCGGACGGCGCTGTCTTCTTTGAGGACCTCGCCCGCAATCTCAAACCTGCAAAGTCGATGGGCTTTACCACGGTGCTCGTCCATTCGGACAAGGACTGGAGTCATGAGCCGATCGAGGCAAGGCCGGCGGCGCGGGGCGATGGCGCTTTCGGGGATGACGCCGAGCAGCACATCGACTATGTCACCGGCGACCTGACGGGCTTCCTGAATTCGGCCCTGCCAAGCCCGCGCGATGACAAGAAAAAGTGAGACGCCGCCATGACTGATGCCCTTGCCCGCGTGATTGATGCTGCCTGGGAGGGGCGCGACCTGCTCTCCACCGCCACCACCGGCGAAGTGCGCGACGCTGTGGACGCGGCCATCAGCCTGCTCGACAGCGGCGAGGCGCGTGTCGCTACGAAGGAAGCGGATGGCGGCTGGACCGCCCATCAATGGCTGAAGAAGGCGGTGCTGCTGTCCTTCCGCCTCAATGCCAACGGCGTTATCGATGGTGTGCCGGGCGGCGGCGGCTGGTGGGACAAGGTGCCCTCCAAGTTTGAAGGTTGGGGCGCGAGGGAATTCCAGGACGCCGGCTTTCGCGCTGTGCCGCCTTCGGCTGTGCGGCGGGGTGCTTATGTGGCGAAGAACGCCGTGCTGATGCCGTCTTATGTTAATATTGGCGCCTATGTTGGCGAAGGTACGATGATCGACACCTGGGCCTCGGTCGGCTCCTGCGCGCAGGTCGGTGCAAACTGCCACATCTCGGCCGGCACCGGCATTGGCGGCGTGCTCGAACCGCTGCAGGCGAACCCGACAATCATCGAGGACAACTGCTTCATCGGCGCGCGCTCTGAGGTGGTGGAAGGCGTCGTCGTCGGCGAAGGTTCGGTCCTTGCGATGGGTGTGTTCATCACGCAGAGCACCAAGATCGTCTATCGGGGCACCGGCGAGATTATCTATGGAAAGGTCCCTCCTTTCTCCGTGGTTGTGCCTGGCACGCTGCCCGATCCCAAGGGCGGCCCGTCGCTCGCCTGCGCCGTGATCGTTAAGACTGTGGACGCAAGGACGCGCGAGAAGACCGCCGTCAACGAACTGCTGCGCGACTGAGCGCTGCCTCGGGCGGCGTGGTACAAAGCCTGCGGCGTGCGTCGTGGACGCATTATTTCTCTTTTTTTTGGAGGCTTTCATGGCCGACGAGTTCACCACATCCGAACCGATCAAGGGGCCTGCCTCTTATTTTCCGTCGATCGAGAAGACCTATGGCAAGCCGATGAGCCATTGGTTTGCTCTGGTCGTCTCGCGCCGGGGCGCGAAACATTCGGACATCGTGAACTGGCTGAAGAAAGACCACGGCCTCAGCCATGGCCATGCCAACGTAGTCGCGGCGCATTGCAAGGCGATGAACAAGGGCTGACCCGAGTTCCTCAGCAGGCGGATGAAATGGTCTGAAAGCGGTGGGGAGGCAAGTGTCCTGCCTCCTGCTCAGGCCGCTACTTTGTCGTATAGCCGCCATTGACGAGAATGGTCTGGCCGGTCATCCACCAGCCCTCGCTGACGAGGAAACGGATGTGGGGCACGATGTCCTCGATATCCGTCAGTCCGGTTTTCGACTGACCCGACAGGGCTGCGGCTGTTTTGTGATAGGCCTGCGCTTCGGGCGATTCCTGCCCGTAGAAGAAAGCCGTATCCATCGGGCCCGGCCCGATTGCGGTGACCGAGATGCCGCGATCGCCAAATTCCTTTGCCGCAGCGCGTGTGTAATGCTCCACAGGCGCCTTGGTGCCCGCATAACTCGAATAGAACGGCGTGAACGCGCCAAGCAGCGATGTCACGAGGGTGCAGACCTTGCCGCCTTCGCTGACATGCTTGCCGCTCTCCTTCAGGAAGAAGAACGCGCTCTTGTTGTTGACGGCGTCCATCTCGTCGAACTCGGCTTCGGTGATCTCGACCATCGGCTTCTTCAGAACTTTGCCGACAGTGTTGATGGCAATGTCGATGCTCCCTAACGCGGCCCTGGCATCGGCAAACAGTTTCTCCATGGCGGCCGCGGTCGTCAGGTCGGCCTGGAAGGTAGCGGCCTCGGCGCCGGCCGCGCGCACCGCTTCAACGGTCCGTGCGGCGTCATCGGCGGCGCCGGCACTGTTGTAATGAATGGCGACGGCCTTGGCGCCGTGGCGGGCGAAATCGGCGGCGATCAGCCCGCCAAGATTCTTTGCGCCGCCAGTGATCAGAACGGTTTTTCCAGCGATTGTGTGGTCGGTCATGGGCGTCTCCATCAGTTGAGTGATGAAGCAGCTTTATCCGTCGAGATTTCGGGCATAAAGTGGTCAATATTGACATCAGTTGTCGAAATTATTCAACAATAAGGTGGGCGGTGATGGACCGGATTCAGTTTTACCGCGTGTTCGTTCGAGTCGTGGAAGCGGGCAGTTTCACGAAAGCGGCCATGACGCTGAACATCCCGCGCTCAACTGTCTCGACCGCGGTTGCTTCGCTGGAGGCACGCCTCGGCACGCGCCTCCTCAATCGTACCACCCGCAAGGTCAGCCCCACCCAGGACGGCCTCGCCTTCTATGAACGCTGCGCGCGCCTGATCGCCGACAATGAGGAACTGGAAGCCATGTTCCGCGTGGGCGAGGAGGGGCCGAGCGGCAAGCTGCATGCCGAGATGCCCGGCCGGATCGGCCGGCTGATTGTCGCCCCGGCGCTACCGGAGTTCCTGGATCGGTATCCTGGCATTGACGTGCAGCTCGGCGTGACTGACCGCACGGCCGATCTCGTCGGCGAGAATGTCGATTGTGCGTTGCGGGTAGGCGAACTGCCGGACTCTGGTCTCATTGCGCGAAGCTTTGGCGAATTGCCGCTGATCAATGTCGCGAGCCCCGCCTATTTGGCGCGGCATGGCACGCCGCATTCGCCGGCCGATCTCGGTAAAGGTCACCTCGCCGTCTGCTATGCCTCGCCCACAACCGGGCGCCCCGAAGCATGGGAATGGATGGACGGCAGCGCGCTCCGGACACTGACTTTACCGGCGCGCGTAACGGTGAACAGCGCAGAAGGCTTCATTGCCTGTTGCCTTGCTGGACTGGGTCTCATCCAGATCCCTGCCTATGACGTAAAGGACAATCTTGCCGCAGGCGAACTCGTTGAAGTCATGGACGGCCACCGTGCGGCGCCGTTGCCGATGCATCTGGTCTATCCCCATCGGCGCCACTTGTCGCACCGCGTGCAGATATTTACCAGCTGGCTGACAGAACTTCTGGGGCCGCGTCTAAAGGTGCATTGAGCTGTCAGCGACTTCACCGCACACAGTCAGCAGCCGCGAGATGTCCTCATCGCGTGACAGCCGGTGGTCGCCGTCCTTGATCAGAGTAAGGACGACGCTGGGTGAGGTCAGCCGCTCGTTGAGTTCCAACGCGTGTGGCCAGGGAACGTCTGCGTCCTGCATGCCCTGCAGGATGCGCACCGGGCCGCCAAATGCGATAGGCTCGTGCAGGATCGACCAGGTCCGGCCGTCCTCGACCAGCGCCCTGGTGATCTTGTAAGGCTCGCCATAATCAGATGGGCGCAAGGTGAAGCCCTGCTGAAGAATTTCCGCCTGTTGCTCGGAGGTGAATTCGGGCCACATCAGCTTTTCGGTGAAGTCCGGCGCCGGGGCGATCAGGACCAGCGCTTTCAAACGTTCAGGCCTTGCCAGCGCCGCGAGCAGGGCCATCCAACCCCCCATGCTGGAGCCGGCCAGGATTAGCGGTCCCTCCGTCTGCGCATCAATTACCGCGAGCATATCTTCGCGCCAATGGGAAATTGTTCCGTCCTCAAACCGGCCTGAAGATGCCCCGTGGCCGGAATAGTCGAACAGCAGCGCGCCATGGCGGTTCGACTGCGCCCAGGCGAAAACGGCCTGCGCCTTGGCTCCGCTCATGTCGGACTTGAAACCTGAAAGCCAGACGAAAGTAGGGTGGCCGGGCGCAGGCGGGCTATGGAGAAAGGCTAGCTGCCTGCCTGCAGGCGAGGTGAAAGATTCAATTGTCATGAGTGTTGCCTTCCTCCATCTCTCACGCCTGTCAAGCGAGTAAGGCGGGCCGCGGATTGGGCAAACTACCAGATATGAAGGGCAAGGTGATCCTGCAGGTTGCCCCCGAACTGTCTGCGGGCGGGGTGGAGCGAACCGTGCTGGAAGTGACCGAAGCGATCGTCGAGGCGGGCGGGCGGGCGCTGCTGGCCAGCCGCGGCGGCCGGCTTGAAGGGGAATTCGAGCGGCTTGGCGGCGAGCTTTTCCGCATGGATGCGAAAAGCCGGAACCCCGTCAATCTCAAGGCGAATGAGGGAAAGCTGCGCCGCATCATCCGGGAACAGAAGGTGCACCTCGTCCATGCCCGGTCGCGCGCGCCGGGATGGAGCGCTTTCGCAGCAGCCAGGGCAGAGGGCATCCCCTTCGTGACCACTTATCACGGCGCCTATTCGGGCGCCTCCGGCCTCAAGCGCGCCTACAATTCCGTCATGGCCAAGGGCGATCTGGTGATAGCCAACTCGAGCTGGATCGCTGAGCATGTCCGCACGACGCACGAGGTCGAAATCGACCGCATCATAACGATCCCGCGCGGGGTTGACCTTGCCGAATTCAGCGTCGAGGCCGTCGCGCCGGGGCGGGTTGAAGCTCTGCGGAGAAGCTGGGGACTGGAGGGCGACAGGCGGCTCACCTTGCTGCTGCCCGGCCGGTTGACGGAGTGGAAGGGTCAGGGCCTCGCCATCGAGGCGCTGGCCGCACTCGCCCCGGACGAGCAGGCGGGCATTGTTCTTGTGCTGGCGGGCGACCCGCAGGGCCGGCAGAAATATGTGGACGCGCTCCAGGCGCGCATCCTCGCACTGGGTTTAGGGGGCGCGGTCCTGCTTTCGCCGCATGTCAGCGACATGCCCGCCGCCTACCTCGCGGGGGACATCGTGCTCGCCCCCTCTATCAGGCCGGAAGCCTTCGGGCGGGTCGCGGCAGAAGCAGCCGCGATGCAGCGGCCGGTAATTGTGTCCGACCATGGCGGCGGGCGGGAAACCGTGATCGAGGCCGAAACCGGCACACGGGTTCAGCCAGGGGATGTCCGGGCGCTCGCCGGGGCCATCCGCGCGCTGATTGCGCTTGGCCCTGACGTGCGCGCCGCGATGGGCCGGGCTGGCCGCAAGCATGTCGAAGGGCGTTTCTCCAAAAGGGGGCTTCAGGAGGCCACGCTCAGCGTCTATAAGCGCTTGTTGGAGAAGGGGTAATTTGAAACTTGTCAGATGGGCGCGTCAGACTCGCCAGCCCGGTCAATCCGGGTGCAAAGGCCAAGCAGGTGCTGGTGATCAAGCTCAGTGCGCTGGGCGACTTTGTCCTTGCGCTAGGGGCGATGCGGGCCGTACGCGAGTTTCATCCCTCGTCGCGGATCACGCTGCTGACAACCCCTCCGTTCGAGGAGTTCGCGAAGCTCTGCCCGTATGTCGATGCCGTCGAGACCGATGGCCGGCCGGACGGCATGAAGGCCACGGCGGCGCTGATCTCGCGCATCCGCAGGGCTCGGTATGACATCATCTATGATTTCCAGACCAGCGGGCGGACCCGCAATTACTTTACCGCTCTCGCGCGGGGCGGGAAGGGGCCGCTCTGGTCCGGCCATCATGAAAAGAGCGCTTTCTTCCATGACAATCCCGCCCGCGCGGGGATGCATTCCATCGACCGTCTGGCCGAGCAGTTGGAAGTGGCCGGCGTAGCCCCACGAGGCCGGTGGATGGGGCGGAGCGCGCCGGTTCCGGATCTCGGCTGGGTGCGCCCCCGGCTGGCCAACACGCCGCGCCTGAACCCGGCCTATTTTGGCCTGACGCCGCCCTACATGCTGTTGATCCCCGGCGCATCGGCCCACCGCGAGGCGAAACGCTGGCCGGTCGAGCAATATGCCGAACTGGCGAAGCGCGTTGCTGACCTCGGTATTACGCCGGCCATCATTGGCAGCAAGGCAGAGGGCCCAATTGCCCTTGAGATCGTCCGGCTTGAACCGCGCGCCAAGAGCCTCGTGACCCGCACGGACCTGTTCCAGATCGTCACCCTGGCGGAAACAGCGCTGTTCGTCGTCGGCAACGATACCGGGCCTATGCATATGGCGACGCTGGCCGGCGCGCCGGGCATTGCGCTCTTTGCCCTCAACGAAAGCAATCCCGATCATTCCGCGCCGCGCGGACCCCGGACCGTGATCGTCAATTCCGCGCCGACGCTTCAGGAACTCTCTGTCGACGATGTCTGGCAGTCGGTCCGCGCACTCGGCGTGCTGCCTGGCTGAAAGTACGGTCCGTTGCCCGTCATTCCCGCTTGACCCGGCGCATCGTCCCGATTACCGCCCCACGCTTGCCGTAAGCGGTGAACACAGGCATATTCCTGCCACTTTCTGAGCAACCGAAGGAGACCCGCCATAGCTCGCAGACCCGAAGCCGATGCGCCGCCCAAGAAACAGGCTGGCCCACGCATCAACGACGAAATCCGCGCTGTCAAAGTGCTGCTGATTGACGAGAATGGCGAGAAACAGGGCATCATGCCCCTGGCGGCCGCGCTGGACGCGGCACGGGAAGCGACGATGGACCTTGTCGAGGTCTCTGCGGGACAGGAAATCCCGGTCGTCAAGATTCTCGATTATGGCAAACTGCGCTTTGAAGAGCGCAAGAAGAAAGCCGCCGCGAAGAAGAAGCAGAGATCTTCCGAGCTCAAAGAGATCAAGATCCGTCCCAACATCGATACGCACGATTATCAGGTGAAGGCCCGCGCCATGACCCGCTTCTTTGAGGAGGGTGACAAGGTGAAGATCACTCTGCGCTTCCGCGGCCGCGAAATGGCGCATCAGCATCTCGGCATGGAACTGCTCGAACGTGTCCGTAAGGATTTCGAGGAGACCGCCAAGGTCGAACTCGAGCCCAAGCTTGAAGGCCGGCAGATGACCATGGTCCTCGCGCCGCGCTAGAGCACCGTACGCTCACTCTGCAACATAGTTCATGGCCTTGAAGAAG
>CAYPDA010000007.1:0-53422 GCA_964409375.1 uncultured Hyphomonas sp. | reverse complement strand
TCCGTGACAACGATTGTGGGTTTCCTGACGCTGAATTTCTCGGACAGCCCGCCCTTTCATCATCTTGGAAACATGTCGGCGGCCGGTATTGCTGCGGCCTGGATTTTGTCCATCACCTTCCTGCCGGCGCTTCTGTCACTGCTGCCGATGTCTTTCCCTGCGGGCAAGGCGGGCGAAAACGGAAAACCGATCACAGCCGCGATGGCTGAGTTCGTCATCCGTCGCCCGCGCGAAATACTAACAGGGACCCTTGTGTTCTGCGTCGCCGCGATCGCATCAATCCCGACCATGTCGCTCAACGATCAGTGGTCGAAGTATTTCGGCACATCCCTGGAGTTCCGTCAGGCGATCGACGCGTCAGAACCATTTTTCGGATCGGACCAGGTCGAGTTCATTCTTGATCCGGAGCGTTCCGGAGCAGTTGTGGATCCCGAATTTCTTTCAGCCGTCGATGCCTTCGCTGAATGGCTCAGGACACGCAGCGAGGTAGCCCACGTCTTCGCACTGTCGGACATCATGAAGAGGGTGAGCCGGAACCTGAATGGGGACGATCCGGCTTTCTATGCAATCCCGGATGATCAGACCCTCGCAAGCCAGTACCTGCTCGTCTACGAACTGTCGCTGCCCTACGGCCTCGACCTCAACAACCGGGTCGATATCGACCGCCGGTCGACGCGCGTCACGGCGACGATGCGGGACATCTCGACCAGCGACTCGCGGATTTTCCTGGCCGATGCTGAAGCCTGGTGGGCTGATAACGCCGAAGGCTTCGGCTACGCCGCGACTGGTTCCAAAGTGCTCTTCTCTTTCGTCGCCGAGCGCAATATTGAGGCCATGTTTCAGGGCGCGACCTATCTGATCGCCGCCATTTTCGTGATCCTTGCCGTCGCCTTCCGCTCTGTCGCCGTGGGCGCCATATCGATCCTGCCAAACGCCCTGCCGATCCTGACAACGTTCGGCGTCTGGGCGCTCCTCGTCGGCACCGTGGGCTTTTCGGTCGCGGCCGTCGGCGCGGTGGCGGTCGGGTTGGTGGTCGATTTCACCGTCCATTTCCTGTCCAAATATCTCAGGGCACGCCGCGAGGACGGTCTGACAACGGAAGATTCTGTCCGCTATGCATTCAAGACAGCCGGATCGGCAATCTTTGTCACGACGGTCATTCTTGCGGCCGGTTTTGCCGTCCTTGTGACCTCCTCTTTCAAACTCAACTCCGACCTTGGCCTGCTGACAGCGCTGGCTGTCATCTTTGCCATGCTGATCAACCTCTTTTTCCTGCCGAGCCTGTTCCTCACCTTCGGCCGGACGGGGCGAGGCGCTGCCCGCCCGAAACCTTCCCTGCTGGCCCTTCCGGCGAGCTGACCCCCCTTTTAGCAATGGAGATTTTCTGATGCCTGATATCAAATCCTCGCTTGCCGCTCTGTGTGTCATCGTCCTCAGCCTTCCGGCCGCCGCGCTGACGCCCGAGGAGCGGGGTTTCAGGATCGCCGAACGGGTTGATCAGTCGGATGCCGGGTTCGGCACATCCAGGGTCGAGCTGACGATGACGCTCGCCGATCCGAGCGGCCGAACGACCAGCCGCAGGCTGCGGATCGATACGATGGAGAAATCGGGCGAAGGCAACGGCGACAGGTCAGTCACGGTTTTCCATTCGCCGGCCGATGTTCAGGGAACCGCGCTTCTCACCCACTCCCGCGTGATCGCGAGTGATGATCAGTGGCTCTATCTTCCGGCTCTGCGCCGGGTGAAACGGATCTCGTCCTCCAACAAATCCGGCCCCTTCGTCGGCTCTGAGTTCGCCTTCGAGGATATCGCGGGACAGGAACTCGGCAAATACAACTACCGCTATATTGAAACCGTCAACGAGAATGGTCTGGAGATGGATATCGTCGAGTGCATTCCCGCTTATCCGAGATCGGGTTATTCGAAGATCGATTGTTATTTCGACACCGAGATGTTCCAGGCACGAAAGCTCGTGTTCTACGACCGCGGCGGCCAGCGCCTCAAGACACTGATCCTTGATGACTTCAGGCAGTATGAAGGCCGGTTCTGGCGACCGCATCTCCAGACGATGACCAATCACATCACAGGAAAGAAAACCGTGCTCGAAATGGGCGAGTACAGTTTCGGCGTCAATCTCAGTGCTCGCGACTTTGAACCGGACGCGCTGGAGCGGCTTTAGTTCCATGCGTATACAGTCAATTATCCTTGGCGGGGTAGCGAGCCTTGTTGTCTTCAAGCCGGCCTACGCCCAGGACTTTGAGTTTCGCCCGCAGGCAGGCATTGAACTTCGCCTGTTCCCGGACAAGCCGCAGTTCGAAGACCAGCTGGAGCATCTGCAGGGCAGTATGGTCTTGTCAGGCGAGGGCCGCTGGACGAGCCCGAGCAGGAATACGCGAATCGTGCTCGAACCTTTGGTGCGCCTTGATAGCGAAGATAGAGAGCGGACATATTTCGATCTCCGGGAAGCGAGCGTAAGCCATGCCTTCAATCGGGACTGGGACATTCTGGTCGGCGTATCGCAGGTCTTCTGGGGCGTGGCTGAGAGCCGGAATGTCGTCGATATCATCAATCAGTTCGACACAGTCGCGGATGTCGACGAAAGCGAAAAACTTGGTCAGCCCATGATGCGGATCAGCCGGCGTAGCGATATCGGTACCTTCGAGGCTTACTATTTACCTGTTTTTCGCGAGCGGCGCTTTCCCGGGCAACAGGGCCGTCTGCGAACAGAGCCGTGCGTCAACGCGGGCGCGGCCCGGTTTGAGCGCGCAGGCAAACGGACGGCAGGCGATCTTGCACTTCGCTACACAAACCGCCTGGGCGATATCGATCTCGGCCTTCACGGATTTCATGGGACGAGCCGCACGCCGCGCCTGGATTTCGATCCAGAGTCCGGACGGCTCATACCGTTCTATCCCGAGTTGCAACAGGCCGGCCTGGACGTACAGTGGACACAGGGCGCATGGCTTTGGAAAGCCGAAGTCGTGATCGGGGAGATGCTAAATGAAACCTTTTCAAGTTTGGTGGCCGGCTTTGAGCATACCGTCTTTGACGTGTCAGGGTCGGGCATCGATATCGGCCTGATTGGCGAATACCTTTATGATGACCGAGATGTCTCGCGATTGCCCGGCACAATCTTCGGGAACGATATCTTTGCGGGCACCCGGGTCACGCTGAACGATGTGCAAGACACTGAACTCCTCGTCGGAGCAATCGTTGATGACAGGACGGGGGCCATCTTTGCCTCTGCAGAGTTCAAGAGACGGATCGGGGACACATTGCTGTTTGAGTTCGAAGCCCGGTTCCTGTCTGCATCGGGGGACCCCTTGATCGCGCCGCTGGAGTCCGATGACAGTGTGGTCTTCCGGCTCACCCGGTACTTCTGAGAGGAATGAGCAATGCAAAACCGTTTTACGGACAGGTCTTTTGAGCTGCTGGCTGAACTCTCGGCGAACAACAACCGCGAATGGTACACAGCCCATAAGCACGAGATCGAAGCCTGTCTTCTAAGTCCCATGGCGGAAACGCTGGAAGCTATAACGCGGCTCATTGCCGACAAAGAAATGGCATACCGGGGCGGCCGGGATACCCTCTTCCGGATGAACCGCGACACGCGGTTCTCGAAGGACAAGTCACCCTACAAGACGTCCGTATCGGGACTTCTGACGCCGGGCGGCGACAAGGACGAATCAGCCGGCATCATCTATCTTCAGATAGATTCCTATGGTGGCTTCGCCGCTTTTGGCCGGTACAACCTTGATGCAGGCGCCCTCGGGCCCATCCGCGACCGGATGCTTTCTGAGACAGGCCGGTTACAGAAAATCCTTTCCGGACTACAGTCGCAGGGTCTCGGCCTCTTCAGAGACGCAGGTCTGAAGTCCATGCCGCGTGGCTATTCTGAGTACGCGGATCATGCGCTGGCTGATGAATTGAAGCTGACAAGCATGATGGTTAAACTTGAGCTTCCAAAAAAGCTGTGGACGTCCGGCAAGGTCGTGAAGCGGATTTCGGATGTCGCGCTGGACTGCCGCGACTTCATCAGTTTTGTCTCAGTCTGACATGGCTTCCGGAAGAATCAGGACAGAGGCGTTCGAAAAGGTTGAAGTCACCTCTGCGAACGCCTTGCGCGTCTGGCTTGAACTCAATCACGGCCGTAACGACAGCGTGTGGCTGGTTACATGGAAGGCGTCTGACACCCGACGATATGTCTCGCGCGATGAAGTGCTTGATGAACTCATCGCCTTTGGCTGGATCGACGGCGTTCGCCGTAAACTCGATGATGCGCGCACCATGCAGTTGATCTCCAGGCGCCGCGTGCAGCACTGGGCAAAATCTTACAAGGACCGAGCTGCCCGGTTGATCGCAGAAGGCCGGATGGCCGCGCCGGGCCTGCAATCGATCCGGGACGGGAAGGCCTCCGGGCTCTGGAATTATATGGATGACGTCGATGCGCTCATTTTGCCGGGCGATCTGCTGGCCGCCCTAGATGCTCAGCCAGCGGCGCGGAAAGCCTTTGCATCATTTGCACCCTCTGCGCAGCGCTTTACCTTGCGATGGATAAAGCTGGCCCGGACAGAGGCCACTCGTGCGAAACGCATCGAAATGGCCGTTGCCTGCGCATTGAGAGGCGAGTTCGTCCCAGGGGCGCGGATGTCGTGAACCCACATCGCTACCGGCTTTCCGGCCGGTGTGAACCGGCGACAACGGACGCACCCCTCCTTGCTTTCGCTCAATCAATGGGATGGCGCTATGTCGACCCACAATCTTCCTGAGCGGTAAGAATTAAGCTTGTCGTAAGGGGGGCGAGGGATTATCTTACCGATCGGGAAGATATGACATGATTACCAACGCCAGAGACTTCGGACAGATGATCGCGCGCGCGCGCAAAGCGCTGGGTATAACTCAGCGCGAGCTGGCGCTCGCCATAAATTCCGGTGAGCGCTTCATTGTTGACCTGGAAGCGGGCAAGCCGACCGCTCAGCTGGGTAAGGCCCTCGCGGCCGCCCGCGCTGCGGGAGTCCGTCTGGAGGATGTCTCCGGGCAGCGCGCTAACAGAGACGCCACGTGATGCTGGCGATCTTTGCGGAAAGTATCCGCGTGGGCGATGTCCTTGTTGCAGACGAAGGGCCGTCTTTCCGATATGCGGCGTCCTGGCGCCAGGCGCCAGGCGCCTTTCCGGTTTCACTCAGTATGCCGCTCAGCCAGGAGATGTGGGGCGCAGAAACGGCCACCCCCTGGCTGATGAACCTCCTGCCGGAGGGCGAGCCGCTACGCGCGATGACCCGGGCGCTGGGGCTCGCAGCCGAAGATGTGGGCGGACTGATTGCCGCCTCCGGCCGCGACCTTGCCGGCGCGCTGTCTTTCCAGGAGCGGGGGCCCGATGCCGGTTATGTTGCCATCGATGGCCGTGAGGCGCTGGAGCGCATCATAGAGGAACTCCCCGCCCGTCCCTTCCTCGTGGGCGACGAGGGCGTTGCGATGAGCCTCGCCGGCGCGCAGCACAAGCTTCCGGTCAGGCTGTCTGACGGCCATCTGTCGGTTCCGGTCAACGGCGCGGCATCCACCCATATCCTCAAACCGGACAATCCCCGCCTGCCGGGAAGCGTGCAGAATGAAGCCCTCTGCATGGTTCTTGCCCGCCGATGCGGCCTGCCCGCCGCGGAGGTGACCACCGGCCTTGCCGGCGCGCGCAACTACCTGCTTGTCACCCGCTATGACCGCATTGTCGGGCCCAGTGTCCGGCGACGCCATCAGGAAGACTTCTGTCAGGCGCTCGGCCGCCCGCCCGCATCAAAGTACCAGCATAATGGAACGGGCAGGCAGGGGGTTTCGCTTTCCGACATGTTCGAGGCGATCCGTGAGCAGATGACCGCCAGGGACACCAACCGTCTTCTCGAAGCTGTGATCTTCAATACGGCGATCGGCAATGTGGATGCGCATGCCAAAAACTATTCAATCCTCCTGCAGCCCGGCGGCGCGGAACTTGCTCCGCTTTATGATCTGATGTCGGGGCTTGCCTGGGCAGGCATTACGGAAAATCAGGCCCAGGACATAGGCGGCCAGCGCCGGGGACGCCACATTCAGGCCCGGCACTGGCGCCGGATGGCAGAGGCCGCCGGGGTCTCTGCAACCGCGACTGTCGGGCGCGTGGGGCAGCTGACTGAGCGGATACTTGCAGAACTTCCACAGGCGCGTGACGAAGTAGCTTCCATGCCCGCCGGAGAAGGCCTGCTCCTCGATGATTTCGTACGCCAGATCGCAGAGCGCGCCCGGACGGTCAGCCTGAACCTTCGCGAACAAAGCGAAGAGGACGCGGAAGGTGAGCCTTCCGGAGGCGGAACACGATATGACAGGTGATACCCGGACGACCTGCACCGCGCCAGAAACCGCCCCAGGCAGGAAATTTCCCCGTCGCCTAAAACGCATTCCTCGCGCGGCAAGTGTGGATACCGCCGCGGTCAAGCCCGCCTTCGTAAAGTAATCTGACACCGGTTCAGTGCTCTCATGTGTCCGGCCTCTGATGAGGCAGCAAGCCCGGCTGCGGGCCCTGACGAAGTCCGCGGAGGTCACGTCCCACGCCTTGGTGTCGCTGGTTTAGCGCTGCGGGGCTCGACCGCGCCTTTCCGCATGGCGCTGCAGGAGCCTGCAGCGCGGTTGGCCAGTAACGGTTCCCTGGCAGGGTTAGATTGCGCTGGCGGCGCCCCTCTTCAGATCCTGAGATAATCATATTGGATCGCACGTCCTTAAAGGATATATCTTTTCCGGAGGTGCACGTGACAACACTATTCGACAAGCTCTGGAGCATTCACCGGGTGGCTGATGCCGGCGACGGGTACGACCTGATTGCGGTCGATCGTCTGCTCCTGCACGAGCGCACGGGCGGCATTGCGCTGAAATCCCTCGCAGAGAACGGGCATTCGGTGCGAGACCCGGCCCGCGTATTTGCGGTCATGGACCATATCGTGTCCTTCCGGGCGGGGCGCGGCCGCGATGAGGCACGAAGCCCCGGCGGCGAAGCCTTTATCACGGAAACCCGGGCCATGGCCCGGGCGGCCGGAATTCGCCTGATCGATACGGACGACGCCGATCAGGGTATCGTGCATGTTGTGGCGCCGGAACTCGGCATTGCTTTGCCGGGCCTGTCGCTCGTCTGCCCGGACAGCCATACCTGCAGCCTGGGCGCCCTTGGCGCGCTGGCCTGGGGCATCGGGTCGAGTGACGCTGAACATGTGATGGCAACCGGAACGCTCCGGCTGATCAAGCCGAGACAGATGCGGGTGCGGGTCGAGGGGCGTCTGCCTGCCGGTGTGACGGCGAAGGATCTTGCGCTTTATCTGATCGCCCGGCACGGCGCCGGAGGCGGTGGCCGCTGCGCCATCGAGTTCGCGGGCGATGCGATTGCAGACCTCGACATCGAAGGGCGCCTCACGCTCTGCAACATGGCGGTGGAGTTTGCCGCTTTCACGGCTTTGATCGCGCCGGATGAAAAGACTTTCGCTTATGCTGCCGGCCGGCCGTTCAGTCCGCAGGACGGCCATCTGGCGAGGGCGCTTGCCCATTGGCGTAGCCTGAGCACCGATGCGGACGCCCTGTTTGGTGAGGAGATCGCGATACGTGCCGGCGATGTCCAGCCGCATGTGAGCTGGGGTACCAGCCCGGAACACGCGCTGGCGCTTGACCAGCGCGTTCCGGAGGACGCCGACACCCGCGCCCTCGACTATATGGGGCTCAGCCCCGGTCAGTGCGTACGGGGGTTGCCAATTGGCGGTGCATTCATCGGTTCGTGTACGAATGGCCGTCTCAGCGATCTCGAGGCGGCCGCGTCTGTCCTGAAAGGCCGCCGGGTCGCGCCCGGGCTGCGCGCCGTTTGTGTGCCGGGCTCCCAGGCTGTGCGGCGCGCCGCTGCTGCGTCGGGGATTGACCGCATTTTCATTGAGGCCGGCTTCGAATGGGGCGAGCCGGGTTGTGCAATGTGCTTTTATGCAGGCGGCGAAACATTTGCGCCCGGCACGCGCGTGATGTCTTCCACCAACCGCAATTTCGAGGGCAGGCAGGGGCCAGGCGTTCGCACGCATCTCGCAAGCCCGGCGGTGGTGGCTGCATCTGCCGTCGCGGGCCGCATCTGTCAGCCGTCAGACATTCTCTCCAAGGAGGTGGCGGGCTGATGACAGCGTCGTTCCGGAACCATCGCGGCATTGCAGCCATCCTTCCCGAGGACAACATTGATACCGATCAGATAATTCCGTCACGCGAGATGAAGACCGTCAGCCGGACCGGGCTCGGTGAAGGCCTGTTCGCTGGCCGGCGGTATACAGATGCCGAACGGCGTCTGCCTGTTCCTGACTTTGTTCTGAACCGGCCGGAACAGGCGGGCACGTCGATCCTGATTGCCGGTACAAACTTCGGATGCGGATCGTCGCGGGAGCATGCAGTCTGGGCAATGAAAGACTTTGGCATCCGGGTTGTTGTTGCAAAATCATTCGGCGAGATATTTTACGGCAACTGCCTTCGCAACGGGGTCCTGCCGGTCAAGCTTTCTGATGCTGAAGTGGACACCCTGATGGCGCGTGCGGGCGCTGCGCAACTGGTTGTGGATCTGGAAAGCCAATGCGTGACCAGTCCCGGGCTGCCTGGCTGGACGGGTCGATTTGAAATAGGCAACTATCCGAAAAGACTGCTGCTGGAGGGCCTTGACCCGATCGCGCTGACACTGAGACAGCAGGACGAGATCATTCGCTACATCGAAGCTGATCGCTGGGAACGGCCTTGGGTCTATTCGGCCGCCTGAGAGCCATGGACCGTGTTCAGTGTCTGGACAAGCCCGCGTTGAATGAGATCCGAGATGGCCTGGCGTGTGTGACCGAGGCTTGCGAGGATTTCCTCTGAATGAGCGCCGATCCGGGGCGGATCGATGTTGAGGCCAAGGCGCTGATGGTCGATCGAAATCGGCAGGGCTGGCAATGCGACTTTGGTTCCGCCGGGCAATTCCATGTCCAGCAAGCCGCCGCCCGCAAGGAGGTGTGGGTCATCCAGAAGATCCTCCGGCCGCTGGATCGGCGCAAAGGGCAGGCCAAGATCGTCGAGTTTCTGCATAAGCGCGTCTTTCGTATAGTCCGCAAACAGAGTGCGCAGACGCGGCAGGAGCCGCTCGCGCTGGACGACGCGGTCATTGTTCGTAGCCAGCGATGGATCAATGCCCCAGTCAGTGAGGCCGAAAGCGCGGCAAAATGACGTCCACTGACTGTCGGAAACGACGCCGATGAACACTTTCTCTTCATCCCTGACGTCAAAGACATCATACACTGCCCAGGCAGATACGCGCGCCGGCATCGGGGCGGCGGGTGATCCCGTCACGGCATATTGAGCCATGTGCTGGCCGACAAGAAAGACCGTTGTCTCAAACAGGGAGGCGGTAATGTGGCAGCCCTTACCGGTCTGCTGGCGTTCGTTGAGGGCAGCCAGCACGCCGATGGCGCCGAACATTCCGCCAGTGACGTCGATCACCGAGGCGCCCGCGCGCAAGGGCCTGCCCGGCGGTCCTGTCATATAGGCAAGGCCGCCCATCATCTGGGCAACTTCGTCGAGCGCGGTCCTGTGAGCATACGGACCATCAAGGAAGCCCTTTTCGGAACAGTAGATCAGCCGCCCGTTCCGCGCAGAAAGGGCTTCATAGCCAAATCCCAGCTTGTCCAGCGCACCGGGCCGGAAATTTTCGATGAAGACATCGGCACGCTCCGCAAGGGTCAGGGCGATGGCCTTGCCCTCTTCCGACTTCAGATCAATCGCGAGGCTTTTCTTGTTCCGGTTATACATCGGAAAATAGCCCGCGCCCGAGCCTCTCAGGTTGCGGGTCTTGTCACCGCCGATCGGTTCAACCTTGATTACCTCGGCGCCGAGATCGGCCAGCACAAGCCCGGCAGCCGGCCCCATGACCATATGGGTAAACTCCAGAACGCGCAGTCCAGACAGAGGCCCGCCGGTCTTGCTCATGCCTGATTTCCCCTGACCTTCCTGACCGCGACGATTGCCATTACTTGCGTAAATGATATATCTTTTCAAGCGCGGAAGTCGTCAGGATATAACAATCGGGTGAAATTTAATGACAAGCATCCTGATCAGCGAAGTGGGGCCGCGCGACGGCCTGCAGAACTGCAGGCGCGTGATGCCGACGGAGGCAAAGAAGCGCTGGATCGCTGCTCTCGCCGCTGCCGGTGTGCGTGAAATCGAGATCGGGTCCTTCGTCTCACCGAGGCTTCTTCCGCAGATGGCGGACACGGGCGAGATCCTGGACTATGCACGTACCCTCGCCGGACTGACGGTCGCCGTGCTGGTTCCGAACCTGAAGGGCGCCGAGGCGGCCATGGCGGGCGGTGCGCACAAGATCACCCTGCCGATGTCGGTGTCCGAGACGCATTCATTGCGCAATATCCGGCGCACGCATGATCAGGTTATAGAGGAGGCGCAGGCGATTGCCGCGCTCATCCGGTCCCAGCCTGCGGAGCGCAGACCCCATTTTGAAGGCTCGTTATCAACCGCTTTTGGTTGCACACTTGAAGGCCCGGTGGCGGAATCGAAGGTGCTGCGCTGCGCCGAACAGCTTATGGCAGCAGGCTGCGATGAGGTCGGGCTTGCCGATACGACGGGCTATGCAGATCCCGTTTCGGTACGTCAATTGATCCGTTCGGTGAGGTCAGCAGTTGGCGAAGCTGCGCTGACCGGCGTACATTTCCACAATACGCGGGGTCTTGGACTCGCCAATGTCCTTGCTGCGTTCGAAGAGGGCATGACGACGTTCGACAGTTCCCTCGGAGGGCTCGGCGGTTGCCCCACGGCTCCCGGCGCAAGTGGAAATGTCGTCACCGAGGATGTCGTCTTCATGTTTGAATCGATGGGCGTCGATACCGGGATCGATCTGGAGCGCCTGATGGCAACTCGCAAGCTCGTCGCCGGGGCCCTGCCGGACGAACCGCTTTACGGGTTCACACCAGAGGCAGGCCTGCCGCTCGGTTACAAGGGCGCGCCCGTGCGCGTCCCGGCGGTCTGAACCAGAGCGGGGGGAGCGGAGTTGCGCGCCAATCTGCCAGCGCTGCTGACACTTATGGCCTATGGGCTGCTTCTGGCCGGGGTGAGCCTGTGGGCCAGCCGGAGGGCAGGGGCCGGGGCTTCATCTTTCCTGCTCGCAGGGCGCTTGCTTGGCCCCCTTGTGTCCGGACTTGGCTATGCTGCGTCAAGTTCAAGCGCGTGGGTACTGCTTGGCTACTCCGGATTTGTGTATGCAACCGGCCCGTCGGCCCTTTGGATGATCCCGGGCATCCTCCTTGGTTATGCTGGCGTCTGGCTGTTTGCGGGGCCCGTGCTGCAGCGGGCAAGCCGAGACAAGGATCAGCTGACCCTGACGGCATTCCTGACGGAGACCGCCGGACCGCAGATGGCCCGCCTTATCCGGATTTCGGCGACCGTGATGATCGCTTTCTGCTTTTCCTATTACATCGCATCTCAGTTTCAGGGCGCCGGTGTCGCCTTCGATGATTTGTTTGGTATGGGCATGGCCAGCGGCTTGGTTCTCGGGGCTGCCATTATCCTCGCCTATACGTTTGCGGGCGGATTCCTGGCGGTCTCGGTGATCAATACAGTCCAGGGGACGGTGATGATGCTGGTCGCCATCCTTTTGCCTCTGCTCGCATTCTCGGCCGCAGGCGGGGCGGGCGGGATCGCGCAAGCGCTCGCGGAAAGCCCGGCCAGCTATCGTGATGCGCAGGGTGGCCGGACCGGCTGGGTTGCACTTGGTCTTGTCGTCGGCCTGACCGCAACCGGTTTTGGTGCGTTGGGCCAGCCCCATCTCATCAGCTGGATCATGGCCGCGCGGGACACCAAAGCGCGCGTGACCGGAGCAGGCGTCGCGATCGGCTGGGGCGCCGTGGTTTATACGGGAATGGCTGTGCTCGGCCTGTCAGGCCGGGCGCTGTTCGGCGCGGATGCACCGGCAGAAGGCATTTTTTTCCGCCTCGCGGGTGACCTGCTTCCGGCATTGCTGGCCGGTATTGTGGCCGCCGCAATTCTCTCAGCCATCATGTCGACCGTGGACAGCCAACTGCTGGTGGCGGGCGGGGCGATAAGTCACGATCTCGGGGCGGCGCGCATGATCGGCGGCAGGACGGTGCTGGCGACCCGTCTCGCGATGGTGGCGCTGAGCGGCGTCGCCGTTGTGCTGACACTCGCCTTGCCGGCCACGATCTTCGACCGTACACTGTTCGCATGGACGGCGCTCGGGGCCAGTTTCGGCCCGGTTGTGGTGCTCCGCGCATTTGGCCGGCGCCCGGGCGGGGCAACTGTGCTGGCCGGTATCCTCGCGGGATTTTCGAGCTCACTCGCTTATGAGTTCCTGCTCGATTCAGGACCCGGCGCCGTCTGGGCAAGGACGGTTCCGTGGGCGGCTGCTTTCTCTGCGCTCGCAATGACCGGATTTTTTGCGCAGCAGCAAAAAAAGCCGCTTGGCGCGACCCCGGGTTTATGAGATGCAAAAGATATAACTATAAAAGATATACCAATTCGAGGAGAAGAGTGTGCTGACACTTCGTCACGCTGCGCTGGCTGCGGCCGCTTTTGTAATCTCGGCCTGTGCTTCAACCGGAGAGGCTCAAGGCACGCCGCTTGATCCGTCGAACCCGTCCGATGCGCTGACCATCATGCGTAAAATACAGTGTTCGACAGTCGAGAACGAGCCTGCCGTGTACTGGTGGCATGGCATCGCCTTGTCTCGCCGGCAGGGCGAGAAAGACCTTCACCTGTTCGATGTCGAGGGTATGAACATTCGTGCCTGCTCGTCGGTCACGAATGACGACGGGGTTCCCGGTTTTCATCTCGTATCTCGTGAAATCCTTCTGTATAAGGATAAAAACACAGGCGAGGTCCTGAGCACGTGGGATAACCCCTGGTCGGGCGAGACCGTGGATGTCCTGCACGTCGCCAATGATCCGGTGAACTTCAGATCCTTTGAGGTCGGCCGCGATGGCCAGCCCGTCACCTGGTCAGGTGAGATTGGTGGTCCGACCTGGTGGAATCGCTCCACCTTCCCGCTCTGGTATCCGAATCCGCTCGGGGGTGATTTCCAGCGGGAAATCGGCGGCACCTACCATGCGTCGGAGCTTTTCAATTTCTTTGGCCGAACCGCCGACCTGCTTGATCCGGACACGACATCGGCCATCGTCACCGTTGGCTGGACACGGATTGCGGACTGGCTTCCCTGGATGATGATGAACGGCCGCGAAGGCCATATGTACATGCATACGGCAGGCCGAAAGTTGTCCGGCTTCGACGAACTCTCCGATACCATGAAAGCAGAGATCGCAGCGCATTACCCTGAATATGCGAGCCCGCCGCCGCCTGGCGATCCGCGCCCCAATGTAACAAGCTGGATCTACTATATGGGAATAAAGGACGGCAGCATTCCGAAACCGGAGAGATAGGGTGTTGGAATCTGCAGGAACAAAAATACCTAAAGCCGGGGCATCGCCCTGGCCTTAGGCGATTCCGGCGGGCGTATGATGCTCAAAGCGGACGCTCTTCATAAGACTTCCAGTCACGTGTGATGAAGGTCTCATCAATCAGCGTGCGCTGGAAAAGGCGGTCTTTCTTGAACCACTGCCAGGTGCGCGAACGCGACTGGCCGTCATCCGACAGCTGGATCATTTCATAGAGATAGAGGTCAGGCTCGCCGGTACGCGTCCAGTTCAGCATGGTGGTCCGCTTGAAGTCATCAAGCGCTACATCAGACGCCCAGCCATTGATCAGCTCATTATCCCAGGCGATCCGCCCATTGACGATACTCGCCGGAAAGTCCCTGACTTCTGTTCGTCCATCCGCCCACCGATAATGATTTGTCTGATGGTATGCCGGCCCTGTCTCGGGAAAACGGCAAAGCAGGCGGGACACATGCTCATCCGTTTTGTTGCCGGCTGCATCGTAATAACGATAAACGCCTTCCCACACACCTTCATGGCGCGCGAGTAATGGCATGATCTTCCTCAGATCCGCCGAGGTGATGGTGTCAGTCATGTTTGCCCCTTTTCCGGTTCACTGTGCTTCGAATGTCACGTGTTCGTCAAAATAATCTCGTCTGCCCACGGAAAGGGGCTTGCCAATCCCCCGAACGCAGCGGAATGTAAATGATATATCTTTTGGCACTTCTGTCGAGACACAGAGTGACGCAGCGGGGAGTACCGGACATGAAGAAGACCTTGTTACTGGCAAGTGCAGCCGCACTGGCGATGACGGCTCAGGCGCCAATGGCGCATGCCCAGGAAGCCAGTGACGAAACCGAACTCAAGCAGGATGTGATCACGGTCAGCGCCCGCCGGCGAGAGGAAAGCCTGCTTGAGGCACCGGTTGCCGTGAGCGCTTTTGACTCCCAGACGATCGAAAACCTGCAGCTGCAGAGTGTCGACGACATTGCCCGGTTTACGCCGGGTCTGTCCTTTTCTTCTGCTTTTGGAAGGTCGACGGAACGTCCTGTCGTGCGCGGCCAGTCGAATGTGCTCGCGGGCGTGCAGTTCGGGGTCGAGTCCGGCACAGCGTATTTCGTCGATGGTGTCTACTTCGCCGGCTCGATCCAGAGCCTTGACCCGAATGAACTCCAGCGTGTTGAGGTCATCAAGGGACCGCAATCGGCGCTGTACGGACGCAACACCTATGCTGGCGCAATCAACTTCATTACCCGCGGTGGCACTGACGCGTTCGAAGGTGCGGCGAAAGCCCGGGTCGGGACCAACGGTACGTCCGAATTTTCTGCCTCGATCTCCGGGCCATTGCTGCCTGGGCTGACCGGACGCTTCTCCGTGCGTGAATATGAGTATGGCGGAGAGTTCCGCAACGAGGTGACGCGCGAACTGGTCGGGCAGGAAAAATCGACGAGCTTGTCGACGGTGCTGGACTGGAGCCCGGTGTCACAGTTCGACAGCCGTCTGCGTGTGAGTTTCCAGGAAGACCGCGATGGAACCATTCCGATCTTCCTGCAGCCGGCGGAGTCCAACAACTGCGCGCCCGGCTACCGCTCCCAGTCTGCCTGGCTGCGCTCGGGCAGCACCAATACCAACCAGTATTATTGCGGCGTCATCAAGCCGGCATCGGTTGCGCTGAACACCGGGCCGGACGCCAACGGGATTCCCAATCTGGTTCCGGGCGTTCCTCCGACGGCTCTTCTTCCCTTTGCGCCTTCGCCCTACAGCCTCGCGGACGGCACAGCTTTCGACGGGATCCACAGCGACCTTTGGGTCGTCTCGTCTGTTAACAACTACCGTTTCGGTGATAGCGGCTGGAGCGCAGCGCTGCTCGGCGGCTACTCAAAGGAGCATTACAAGTTCGGCGCCGACAGTGACCATTCCTCAGTGAACTGGTTTCTTTCCGGTCCGACCGTCGAGCCTTTCTTCGCCAACACAACGCGGCGCGACAGCGAGGACTACAGCGTCGAGCTCCAGCTCAATTCCCCGCAGGATCTTCGCATCCGCGGAATGATCGGACTTTATACCTACCATCAGATCAACTATGAGGGAGACATTACCTTCCAGGATCCTTCGGGGCGCGCGGCCGATACCAACAAGCGGACCGTCCGCAATGAAGCGATCTTCGGTTTGATCGAGGCCGACCTTACGGACCGGATCACGTTGACGGGCGAAGGGCGGTATGCGGACGAAACGAAGACAGACCGCTCGTCCACGGCCACCCCCCGCGCAAGCTTCAGCAAGTTCACGCCGCGCGTGACCGCGAACTACTCGCTTGATACCGGCGGAACGCTGTATGCGATCTACTCGCAGGGTGTGAAGCCGGGCGGTATCAATGGTGCTATCGGCGAGTCCGTCGGGCTGCCGACCTACGAGCAGGAAGAATCGGACAATTTCGAACTGGGCTTCAAGACACCGCTGCCGGATTTCGGTGTTGGGCAGTGGACGCTCGCAACCGCGGGGTATTTTACAAAGGCAAAGAATGTCCAGCTTACCAGTGCGGTGGCCAACCCGCAGGGCGCCATCAACTCTGTCGCGACAAACCAGGGTGAGGGCGAAATCAAGGGGCTTGAACTCGACTTCTCCGGTTTCATCAATGATGTGGTCAGCGGCGGGTTCACCTATGCCTGGACCGATCCGAAGTTCACAAAGGGATGTGATCCCGACGAGTGGACCCTGACGTCCGGCGGTGGTAATTTCAGCGATCCGGAAAACAACAGCGGGACGGATTTCACGTCCGTTTTCCCGGGATCCGGACCGGCAAGCTGCAGCATTGAGGGCCGGCGCTTCCCGCTGACTTCAGAGCATCAGGCCAGCGCCTTCGTTCGTCTCGACTTCGATAGCGCCGGGCCTTTCGGGTCGAATTTCTTTGTCTCGAGCAATGTGACCTATGAGAGCTCCAAATTCGTGCAGGTCCACAACCGGGCTGAAACAGGGGACGCGACCATTGCCGGCGTCCGCTTCGGGTTTGAGAACGACCAATGGTCGCTGGCCGCATACGGTCAGAACATCACCGATGAAGACTCGATCATCATGGCGACGCGCTGGCTGCAGACGCCTTACTTCATTCCGGCTTTCAGCCCCAATACAGCCCCTTTGACCGCATCACGCGGCGCCCCCCGGGCGTTCTTCGGAACCCTGCGGAGAGGCCCGCAATTCGGCGCCGAGCTTCGCGTCCGGTTCTGACCGGACGCTTCGGCGAAAACTTAAACGGCGCCGGATCCCCGTTCCGGCGCCTTTTTTTCCGGCGCCGGTCATGCATGGGGGGCGTTTACGCACCGGCCGCTTCGAGCACGCCGTGCGCTGCTTGTTCGCCCGTCTCCATCGCGCCTTCCATGCCGGTGTGCAGGAAAGAGAGATGTTCGCCGGCGAAGTGGAGGCGTCCCGAAGGCAGGCTCATTGTCCCCGCCCAGTTGCTGATCTGGCCTGGCGCCCAATGCATGTAGGCGCCCCCGGACCGCGGCGATGCCTCGTCCCAGCGCACGATCCTGATGCCGCGTATGCCCGTGCCGCGCAGGCGGCGGAATTCGGCATCGGCGATCGCATACCAATCCGCGTCGCTCCGGCCGGGGACTGCGCCGTCGCCGTTGATCCAGCAGGTCAGGCTGGCGATTTCACCTGTCTCATCATAGTTGGCGAACACCCGTTCGATGGGGCCATCTGTCCACATTTCGGCCGGCAGGCCATCGGTTTCCCAGTATCGTGCCTCGGGCAGGACGTGCACCTGGTGAATGCGCGTGTATGCGAGGGCGTTGATCGCGGCGCTCCGGATCTGGCTGTGCTTATCCTCTGCAGCCGGTGTGAACCTGATCTGCCTGAGGACCGGAAACGGAAGCGTGCAGACGGCAAATGGCGCTGTGAACGTCTGTCCGCCTGCGCTGACTTCGACGTGTGTGCCCTGCTCTGCGATCGAAGTGATGGGCGTGTTCAGCCGCAGCGCGCCGGCGGGCAGGCTGGCAGCCATGGCTTCGGTCAGGCGGGATGAACCGCCTTCGATCCGTTCGGACGCACCGAGCGCGGCGTCCTCCGCATAGAGGGTCAGAGACCGCCAGGTGTTGGCGATTGCGTAAGCTTCGAGGTTGTTGCCATTGAGCGAAGTGTCGATGAGGGCGCGCGCCCGCTCGTCGAATCCGAGACCGCTCAGGAACTGCGCGGCGGAAAGGTCGTCGCCCGCCGCCAACTCGCGCCACGCATAATTGTCGGTAAACGGGTTAGATCTCGCCGCAGCAACGAGGAGGGCAGCAGATGGGCTGAACGCCCTGTAGGGACCCGGAAAGGGATTTTCAGCTGCGCTCGCCCATTCGCCAGCTGCCATGACGCGGCCACCAACAGCAATGGCAGCGTCACGCGGGCGCTCCGCATAGGGAAGAATGGACACGTCAAGATCCAGCGCGGTTTTGCGAATGCGCGCATAGGTCTGGCCGACCTGCTGGCCGCCGCCCTCCGGCTTGCCGGGCACGTCGTCCAGCGTCAGCATCCTCCCGCCCGGCCTGGCTGCAGCTTCGACCACAAGAACCCGCATGCCAGCCGAAACCAGCATCCGGGCCGCATGAAGTCCCGACAGGCCGGCACCGATCACGATGACATCCGCGGTGTCAGACCGCCCGATTGCCGGAGCCGGCGCGCAAGCTGTCATCAGAGATGCACCCGACAGAACCGCAAACCCGCGGCGTGACATGATCATCTGGCGATTTCCTCTCGACGCACAGCTCAAATGATATACCAATTGCCAGACCATGAGGAGTCGGCCGCATTCGCGATAGTGGCAATCAGATGAGGAGCAAGACAAATGTCTGAAGCGGGCGAGTTCAAGCGTGGTTGGCCGGTCCTGAGCGCTGCGGCGGTTGGTGTCGGCCTCGGGCTGTCGCCCCTGCCTTTCTATACGATTGACGTCATGGTCGGCCCGCTCAGCGCCGAGTTCGGCTGGACGCGCGGTCAAGTCTACAGCGCGCTTGCCATCTACACGCTTGGCGCGTTCTTCATGTCGCCCGTAATCGGCTGGATGGCCGAGAAGTTCGGCGCCCGCCGGGTGGCCCTGATCTCGATCGTGACCTTCAGCCTCTCGATGATGGCCCTGTCGCTGAATACAGGCAACATCCCGCTCTATTTCGGGCTCTGGTTCCTGCTCGCCGTGGCAGGTGTCGGTACGCTGCCCATCACTTTCACACGGCCGATCAACAATTGGTTCGACAAGCGCCGCGGGATCGCACTGGGGATTGCGCTCATCGCGACAGGCGTATTTGGCGCGCTCGCCAAATCTTTCGCGCAGTACATCGTATCGACAGATGGCTGGCGGACGGCCTATCTGCTCCTGGGTTTGCTGCCTCTGATCATAGCGCTGCCGATCGCCTATCTCAGCCTGCGCGATATTGACGACCAGCCCGCGCGGGACGCTGCCATCACGCGCTACAAGCTGCCTGTATTGGCTATATCGCTCGCCGGCGCGATCTGGCTGATTTACGTGTCACTCAAATTCGTCTGGCCGCAGTATGAGGCGCAGGGGCTGGTTCTGCAGAACGCCATGGCCTTCGCCTTCATGGCGCTGATCCTGGTACCGCCCCTGGCGATGATGGTTTTCCCCATCAATACTGCGCCGCCTGTGGTCGCAGGCGGCGGCGGCAAGACCGTTCTGCCGGGCATGACTTTGGGCGAGACTGTACGCACCTGGCGGTTCTGGCTGCTTGCTGTCTGCTTCGTGCCGATTTCCTATGCCCTCGGCGCGATTATTCCGAGCCTGGTGCCATTACTTGCCTCTAAAGGTTTTTCGGTTCCCGATGCGGTGGGCCTTGCGACACTCACGGGCCTCGCCGTCCTGATGGGACGGCTTGTCGGAGGCTGGCTGATCGACCATTTCTGGGCGCCCGGCGTCGCCTTCATATTCCTTGCCTCGCCCGCTTTGGCGCTGTGGTTCCTGACAGGAGAAGTGTCACCCGCCATCGCAACGCTGGCCATCCTGATGATCGGATTCGGTGCCGGCGTGGAATACGACTTCATGGCGTATCTCGTCTCGAAATATTTCGGCATGAAATCCTACTCGGCAATCTACGGCGCTCTGTATGGCTTCTTCGCGGCCGGCGCGGGTTTCGGGCCGACCATTATGAACAACTTTGCCGACAGCAATGGATGGGACTGGACGCTGAGCAAGTCTGCAATCCTGCTCTTCGTGTTTACGCTGCCAATTCTGTTCCTCGGGCGATACCGCTATACCAATCAGGGCCTGGTCCAGCCGAAGGCAGAGGCGGTCATCGAGGCTGCCCGGGTTCAGCCGTGATGCCTTGCGCCGTTATGCAGACAGGTCGCGGAGTAGCGCCGTCACTTCGCCGGGCCAGACGTCCATGAAGTTGTAGCCCCAGTCCGGGCATTCAATCACTTCGCCATTGCGCAGAAGCGGGATAGCCCTGCGCGTGAACTCGGCGAGATCGTCGGCCGGGTTCAGGATGAGCATCCGGTGCGGCAATGTCCTGATCGCGTCGACGAAGGGCTGGTCATAGGCGAAGGCGGCGATGTGGCCCCACTCATAAGCTTCTCCGCCGAGCAGGTTCATCATGAGGGACTGGCTGAGCATCTCCAGCGTTGCGCCAGGGCCGCGCCGGCTGACAATCCGCTGCCACATCGTGGTGAACCGCGTGCCCGCTTCGTCCAGCGGAATGGGTTTGAAGTAATCCGAGAACCAGGCTCTTTCTTCCGGCGTCAGAAGTGCAGCAGACACCATGGCAATTGCCCCGACCTGCTCAGGTCTGGCGAGCGCCATGGCGGCGGCAACTTTCGCACCTGTATGGTTGCCGAACAGGTCGATCCGCTCATGACCAAGCGCATCTGCGACCTGCCAGCAGGCTTCGGCATAGGCAGGAACCGTGGCGAGGTGTTCTTCCGGAGGCGCATCCGACTGGCCATATCCCGGATAGTCGGGCGCAACGACGGCTCGTTCCCCCCCGGCGGCGCCCATCAGCGTCTCGAATTCGAGCCCGGATTTGGGGCTCTGATGGAGGCAGTAGAGAGGCGGCAGAGAGGTGTGAGATCCGGGCGCGGAGATCCGGTAGTGAACCTGGCCGAATGTTCCGTCTACATAGGATCGCCGGACACGGACCATCATGTATTCTCCTCTGAAACGGTCACGACAGGCTTGCCGACATTCGTGCCGCGCATGAGCTTTGCGAACAGAGCTGGTGCCTGGTCCAGGCCGGAGGCGGTATCTTCGGCAAAGGCAAGCCGGCCCTCGCGGATCCAGCCCGCTGCTTCAGCCGCAAACGCGTCCCAGCGCGAATAGAAGTCGTACACGACGAGCCCCGATAGCTGAGCCCGCTTGCCTATGATCACTCCTGCATTCAAAGCATGCGGCTGGGGCGGCGAGGCCTGATAGGCGTCAGCAAGACCGCAGAGAACGCCGCGGACATAAGGTCTCGATACGGAGAGTGCGGTCATTGCCATTTCGGCGGAGACGTTTTCGAAGAAGACCGACGCACCTCCCGGCAGGGCGTCGTTGAGCGCGTCTTTCCAGCCATCTGCCTTATAGTCGATACACGTATCGAAGCCGTAAGTGTCCGTCACGACCCGGCATTTTTCGGCTCCGCCGGCGATGCCGACAATTTTCGCAGCGCCCTTTATCCGGGCGATCTGGCCTGCTGTGCCGCCGACAGCGCCCGCCGCCGCATCTACCAGTACGACATCGCCTTCCGAAACCCTGGCAAGCTGGGTGATACCTGCCCAGGCCGCCAGACCGGGCATGCCCAGCACGCCGATATGCGCCCTGAGCGGGGCAGTTCCGGGATCAATCTTGCGGAAATGGCCTGCAGGCAATGCGCAATATTCCTGCCATCCGCCTTCCATGGAATGGACGTAGTCACCTGGCACAATGTCAGCGGCCCGGCTCTGGACCACCTGTCCAACGATCGCGCCGGGGACGGCATCCTTCAACGGCACGGGTGGGGCTTCGCCCATGTGCCGGCCTCGAAGGCGCGAACCGATATAGGGGTCCAGCGAGAGGTAGACCGTGCGCACGGCTATCCCGAGCTCCGGACAGTCCGGATACGGTGCATCAATCGCAACAAAGTCATCTTCTGCCGGCGCAGCAGAAAGCTCAGCCCGAATTGTATAGCGCTTCATGCCTCGACGATCTCGATCAGCGCGCCATCGAGATCCTTCATCGTGGCCACATGCCTGTCCTGATAGATCGGGCCGCCGCGTCGGACCGGGGGTGCAATCCATGGCCCGGGCAGGGCGCCGAATTCCGGATGCCAGAGCGTGCCCACGGCACAACCCGGAACCAGCATGCCCGGATGGTGCGGACGCGGTATGGCGCCGGACGGGTACTGGTCCAGTTCGAGGAATACGTCGCGCCCGTGGATCATCGTCGAGATGGTGTGCAGTTCATCCATCGGCGTACCATAGGCCTTGGCGAGCATCGTGTAGACGATCTCCATATTGTCTCTCCCGATGGAGAGCCCGCAATGGCGGACCATCCAGTCCAGCGAGGCCTTCATGTCACTGCATCCCATGACAAGTATGAATAGCCTGTCGATCGGCGCGGTGGCCCGCGGCAGGTCGAATGCGGGGAGGTCATCACGGATCTGGGTGAGATAAATGATCTCTTCATCCGGTCCTTTCACCTGCATCGGAAATATCGCCGGCAGGCCGTCTATCTCGCGCGGCGGCCCGATGATCTCAAAAGGCGAGTGCGCGACACGCGCATTCGCCGCCATGACGTCTTCAACGCAGATCTCGATGGCATTCCAGCCGAAAGACCGAAGGGCCGCGTAGCCATCGACAGGTGGCTGCTGGATGAACCGGATATAGATGTTCGCCCCGGAAGCAGGCCGCATCACCGCATAGGGCAAACCGGCCGAGGCAGGTGCTTGCCAACTGGCCGCAAGGTCCGGCGGCACATCGCCGCGTTCGACAACCGCATAGTCGAAATAGCGCGCATAATTCTCAATTGACCGCTCCAGATCGGAGACGGTCAGGGTTGCGGCTCGGAGGAGTTTCATATTGCAGGCCTTTTTGTGTAACGAAGCCTCTGGAGGCGCCCCCATAAAAGATATATCATTTGAGGCTCTGGGGCAAAGCTGAAAGGACGCCGATGGCGGCTTACATGATCGTATTTGCGCAGGTGAAAGACCGTCAGCGCTTTCTGAGCGAGTATGCGGCGCCCGCCGCCGCACTGGTTGCGCGTTCTGGCGGCGAGTACGTGCTCCGCGCACCAGGCGTCGAAAGTCTGGAAGGCGGTTTGTTCGGCGGGGCCAGTGCCGTGATTTCGAGATGGCCTGACATGAAAGCCATACGCGTGTTCTGGGAGTGCCCGGAATATCAGGCGCTGAAGGCAGCGCGTCAGTCACTCGCCGAGGCGCATGTAATGGTCGTCGAGGCACCAGAATGATGCGCTTCGCGCCTGTTTCTGCGCTCGCGCTCCTTGCCGCCTGCGCGTCGCCGCCCGGTGCTTCGTTGCCAGGTTTCGACGGTCCCCCACCGGATGTTGCTGACCGGGCGATGATACCTGCTGCGGTACAGGCCAATCCTGCTCTCGGGGCCCGCGACATACTGGCTGCCGCCCACGACGCCGCCGGCGGGGACGACTGGCGGGATGTAAAGAGCCTTTACCTCGAAGGCTATAACATGATCCGCCGGCCCGATGGATCGGAAGTGTTGTGGGACCGCTATGCGATGTGGCGGGAGTTTTCCGATACCAAGGCCAATGCCCATGCAGCCGAGGGCAAAGTGCGGATTGAAGCATGGAGCGGCGATACGCTCGCAATGCTGATCACCTTCGATGGCGCGACCACATATGATCAGAATGGTCCTGTGCCGGAGGAAATTGCCGCGCGTGCTTGGGCCTCGAACTTCGGATTCGGCGCGATCCGGAACGCCCTGGATGACGGCTGGGTGCAGTCGCGTTTGCCGGACGATCTGATCGACAATGAGCCGGCCTATATGATCGAGTTGACCGACCCATCCGGCAGCAAGACACGCTTTGGTATCCGCCAGTCAGATTTCGCCACGGTCTATGCGGGCTTCAGCACGCCGCGCGGCTGGCACGAGCGGCGCTATTCGCATTTCTTTGCCGTGCCGGGATCGCGCTGGGTCCAGCCTGGCCGTGTACGGCTCAGTTACGATGGTGCAAAGGCCAACGAAGCGATCTGGACGAAGGTTCTCATCGGCAGTCCGGCTCATCCGTCCGTGTTCGTAATCACTGAAGCGCCGGAAGTTCCGACATTCTGAAGGCTCAGAAAGGTTTGACCGCGCCGAAGAACGCCGTTGCAGCGATGCCGGTCCAGTAGACATAAGCAATGCTGCGGCCGAGCCGGATAGAGTGTTTGAGTTTTGCCTCAACGACCGGGTCAGGCCCGGCCGCAAGGATTGGAAACATGGCGCGCCACTCGTGCATAATCAGGCGAAGGCCCACACCGAGCACGAGCAGCAGACCATAGGTCAGAAGTTTGGCAGCAAACCATATCTGGCCGTCTTCGGCCTGAAACGGGCCATGTCCCATGAGCGAGGACAGAGAGGCGAGTATCAGCGCTGGAATAAGGATATAGCGGGTCCAGTCCTCGATATCGGACAGGCGTTTTCCGAGTGGTTTGCCGCGACGGGCAAAAGCGCCCCAGGTCAATGCCATCCAGAGCGCCCATGCAATCCACATCCCGGCCAGCCATGCACCGCCATAGGGCTGCACACTCCACAGGTGACCCATATGCAGCCCAAGTGGCAGAAGGGAGATGATGCCCGTCCGTGCCATGACGTCGATACGGTAAGCCGTATCCATGTGGCGTGCACGTTCCTCAAGCGTCAGGGCGGGGTTCACGACCTTGTAGGAGGTCTGAAAAACGCCCCACTCACCCCCGAGCCAGTAGACCATTGCGATGATATGAAGCCAGCGCAGGATCGGCAGTTCGTGAACGGACAGGAAGTCGAGCATGGTGTCCCCGGATAATCAAAAGCTGTAACTTTTAAGGCCGTGCTCCCTCACTGTTAGATCAGGGAAAATACGTACAGGGATCAAAAAACAGCCTGCTCCAATTAAAACGCCCGCCATTGAGAGCGGGCGTTTGTGAACAAATCTCCGGGGCCATCAACTGGTCTTTGCGAACTCCTCGGCTACGTCTTCAGACGAGGCTTCCTCGCCGCGCTCGATGGCTTCCCGGTCCTGCTGAAGGATGCGGAGCACGCGGGCGATGTATTCCTGAGTCCATGCGCCGCGCTCCTCTGCTTCCTGTCTGGTCGGCGTGAAGGCTTCGATCGACGCTTTTGTGACCTTGCCATCGCGCTCAAGCAAACGTTCGATCGTATCCATCCGTTCCCGGAGCACCGATACTTCCTGCATCAGTGCAAGCGTGATGTTCATCATTCGCTCGACATCCGGATCCTTCAGGAACCAGGGGCGTTTGCCTTTCGCCTTGCTGCCGGACAGGGCGACCGGATCAATTTTTGCGGTCATGGTTCAGGCTACCTTCCGCGCGCCGATGACGTGCCAGGCTGCCTTGCGGCCATAATCTTCCTGTTTGGTATCCTTCGCTGCTTCGGGAAAAACGTCCGGATCAACGACTGCGGAAACCCCGCCATGAATCAGGCTGTCGTGCGAAAAGCCGGCCTCTTCCATCCAGGCGTCAAGATCGATCTCGTGCATTTTGGTCCAGAATGGCTCATTGTTGTAGAATGCGTCCCAGTCTCTCATTGCCTGTTCGAACAGCGGCATGTCAGCGGCATATTGCGGCTGCTCCACATGCAAGACGATTCCGCCGGGCGTCAGCAGGCGTCTTGTTTCCGCAAAAATCAGAGGCATCGTCTTGTAGCTGGTCTCATGCAGGAACATGGTCGACTGAACCCAGTCGAAGCTTTCATCGGCATATTCAGCCAGGTTCGAAACATCGCCCTGCACGAATGTCACATTGTCGATACCGAGCGTCTTCGCCCGCGCGAGGCCGTAGCGCAGCATCGGCGCGCCGGCGTCGACGGCGATGATCTCGGCTTCCGGAAAGGCGAGCGCCAGCGGCAACACATTATGCCCGAGGCCGCAGCCTATATCGAGGATGCGCCTCGGGTTGAAGTCAGGAAGATTGGCCTTCACCCATTGTGCCACTGCAACGCCGCCTCCGTCATTGTAGCGGCCGAGCATTCCGCCGGTCGTGGCAAAAATCCCGATGTCATAGTTCGCCGCGCCGGTCACGTCGCCGGACACGAGTTCAGTATGATAGCTGCCGGGCATGCAGTGATGATCGATTGCTGCCGTTGAGCGCGGCTGATCGAAACCAGCTTTCAGCACAAGGCGAGCGTCGCCTTCGGTGAGCGCGCGCACCCGGGCGTTCAGCTCATCAGCCTGGCGAAGTGTCACCCAGCGGCCGGCCTGCTGGCGCGTTTCCATCGTTGACCGGCGCAGCGCAGACCACCATTGCCAGACCGGATCGCCGGTCAGGGCTTTTCGGACCTCATGGCGAGTTCTGAAGCTGCGCTTTTCCTTCTTTTCGAAGGATGGCCTCACGCGCGCTTCAAAAGCCTCAGCTACGCCGGGCATCAGATTGGCTGACAGATGACGGTTCATGTGAGCCAGGAAGTTGAACCGGGCGACTTCGTCATGACTGGTTTCAGGGAATACACCGTGGCGCCCCACGACACGGTAGTCGGGCGGGCCGTCATACGCGCGGGCAACCGGAATCCCTTGCTTGTGAGATGCTTTGCTTTTGGGCGCTGATTTTTGCGACCTTATTGTGTCAGCCATCCTCATGCCTCCTGAACATAGGGCCAATTGCTGATTGACCTTCCCATAAAAGATATATCATTTACTGCGGATGACCAAGTAGGGGAGTTACCGGATATGAGCACCCGGATTGTCGCACTTTTCAATCTCAAACCCGGCATTTCTGCCTCCGACTATGAAAACTGGGCGAAGACCAAGGATATCCCGGCCGTGAACGGGCTTAAGTCCGTTGATTCGTTCGAGGTGTTCCGGTCCGCAGGTCTGCTCGGTTCGCAGGCAAAACCGCCTTACGCTTATGTCGAGATCATCGACGTCAACAATATGGAGGTATTTGGCGGCGAGGTCAGCACCGCGACCATGCAGAAAATTGCCGGAGAGTTTCAGGCGATGACTGATGACCTGTCCTTCATACTTACCGACAAGCTCGGTTGAAGGGCAGGCGGATGGGAACGCTTTCCGGCAAGACGGCCGTCATCACCGGCTCCGGCCGCCGAAAGGGGCTCGGCGAGGCGATTGCGCGCCGGCTGGCGGGTGACGGGGCCAACATAATCATCTCTGACATCGGGCGGGCGCGCGATGCGGCGACCGGGGAAGCCCATATCGGCAGCACCGATGAAATGGAGGCCATCGCGGCTGAATTGCGCGCCCTCGGCCCGGCAGTGTCCACGCATATCTGTGATGTGCGCCGTCTGGGGGAAGTCCGCGCCCTTGCGAAACACGCAGAGGATGTTCACGGTTCGCTCGATATCTGGATCAACAATGCCGGCATCGGCTATATCATGAAGCCTCTCCTCGATGTCAGCGAAGACGACTGGCGCGCTGTCATCGATGTGAACCTGACGGGGGCGTTCTTCGGGCTAAAGGCAGCTGCTGAAGTGATGGTCCGGCAGGGCAGGGGTGGCCGGATCATCAATATTGCCAGCCAGGCAGCGAAATCCGGCTTCCCGCATGCACAGGCCTACACGTCTTCCAAGCACGGGCTTGTCGGTCTTGCCCGCTCTGCGGCGATCGAACTCGGGCCGCATGGCATCACGGTGAACAATGTCTGTCCGAACCATGTCACCACAGGCCTGGGGGCCTGGCAGAACGAGTACTTTTCCAAAGTTGTCGGAGCTGCGTCCGTGGAGGCGTATCTGACGAACATGGCAAACCGGATCCCGATGCGCCGGCCCGGCCTGCCGGAAGATACAGCAAACGCTGTGGCGTGGCTTTGCACAGACGAGGCCGGATATATCACCGCCGAAAGCATGAACGTTTCCGGCGGGGAGGAGCCACATTGACCCGGCTGCCCGCTGATCCTGCCCCTGAGGGTTTCACCTGGCCCGGCGGCGCGAAGCTCGCCCTGTCGATTGTGGTCAATGTCGAGGAAGGTGCCGAGCGCCGCATTGATGAAGGCGATGGCAGGCCAGAACCTGTCGACGAACTCGGCGCGGTGCCGGGCAAGCCGGTCCGTGTGCATGGCAACGAGTCGAATTATCGGTATGGCATCAACCGCGGCGCCCCCCGCGTCATCCGTCTGCTGGATGCGGCGGGCGTGAGCGCGACCTGGACAGTCTGCGGCCAGGCGCTTGAAAAAGCGCCCTGGCTTGCAGACGCCATCATTGCCCGCGGCGACGAGCCTTGCAACCACGGCTACAAATGGGCCTTCACCGCGTTCATGGATGAGGCGGCCGAGCGTGCCTTCATTGCCAGAGGAACAGCCAGTATCGAACAGACCTGTGGCCGGCGCCCTTCCGGCTGGCTGTCACGCTATCTGCATACGGACATCACCCGCCGCCTTCTCGCCGAGCAAGGCTACGACTACCACATGGACGATTACTCAGACGACTTTCCCTACTGGGCCAGGGTCGCGATGGCGGACGGCTCAGATCATCTGATGGTGATCTTGCCCTATGCCATCGATTCCAATGACATGAAGTTCTGGCTCTCGCCCGGCTTCACACCGGATATGTGGCTCGACTATGCCCGCCGCTCCTTTGACTGGCTGTATGAGGAAAGTCAGCGCGAGGGCGCGCGGATGATGAGCCTCGGCCTGCACTTGCGGATCATCGGCAGGCCAGGGCGAATCAGGGCATTCGCGGACTTCCTTGACCATGTCAAAGCCCATCCGGATGTCTGGGTCGCGCGGCGCGAGGACATCGCTTCGCATTTTGCAGCCCATGTGCCGAAGGAGCATGCGCGATGAGGTTGACCCCTGTGCTATTGGCCGGCGTCTTTATGGCGGGGCCATCTTCAGCGGACACAACAGCCGGTCCGCCGGACGCCGCCGCCGAGTTTGCCGGGATCGCGGCAGGCAGCTGGACCAGTCGCCAACAATCGGCGGATCCACGCTATGACTGGGTTGAGAGCGAAACGGTGCAGATCCTTACTGGCCGCTCAGATGGTGTCTGGCTCTACCAGGAGAATGCGATCATGGCGGCGTCCCCGCAGGAAACACCTGCGGACGGTGCCAAGGACAGGCCCTACTTCCAGATCGTTATCCAGCTGCGAACCGTAGGGCCTCACGAAGTGCACGCCACCACCTACCGGCTCGATACGCCCGAGGCCCGCGCCGGCGCGCGCGGGCTCTGGAAAAACCCCTCGCCCGAATTCGACCCCGCCTGGATCGGGACCGTTGCCTGCATGAGCGAAATGGGCCGGATCTCTGAAGGCTATTGGACCGGACATGCCGATTGTCCGAACACTTATCGCGGCGGGGTGAAAGTCGACAGCCGGTCCGTGCGAACCCCGGACAGCTACGTCAACTGGGACCGCGGCTTTGATACGCAAGGCCAGCATGTGTGGGGCCCGCGCGGCGGCGGATATGTATTTCTCAGACAGGAAGCAGCCGAATGAAACGGTCAATCATCTCTGCTGTTCTCAGCGCTGCGTTGCTGTCGGCCTGTGCAACGCCTGAGCCGAACATGCCAGGAGTTGCGACGTTTTCAGCGCCGCCCGCCCTGCTGGGCGCAGACGATCCCTATCCGCTGCATCCGATCAATCTGCGGCGCACGACCCTTATTGTCCGGGATATGGAAGCATCACTGACCTTTTACCGCGATGCGCTCGGGTTTGATGTCGTGTATGATCAGGAACTTACCTCGCCCGGGCTCAGTTCACGTCATGGCGCTGACGGCCAGAACCGGTCCCGCCTTGTGCTGACACAGACGAACAGCGGCGAGATGGGAATGATCGGGCTCTGGCAGTTCCTCGATCCGACGGAAAAGGACATGGAGCCAGCCGGGCCTGCCGATTTCACACCAGGCAAGGTCGTCCTGCTGTTCAACACGGCCGATCTTGAAGCGCGATTTGCCGCAGCGTCTGCGGTTCCGGGCGTGGAGGTCATCGGACCGCCTCGGGAGCGGCGTTACCCTTCGCCAGCCGGCGATATTGTGGTGATGGTCTCTATGTTGGTGGATCCGGATGGCCATACGATCGAGCTCAATCAGATGATACACGATCCCCGATAGTCCGGTAAGGCAGGCGCAATCGCCGCGCCCCCGGTGATTGACAATGAAACCGGCTCAGCTAATTTGTCCGGACAAAGTTTCCCGGGAGGAGATCGTGACACCGGCCGGCCGCGGCGTTCGTCCGGCCGCGGCGTTCGTCCGGCTCGCCTTTCCGCCCTGTCCGAGCGCCTGCTCACCCAATCATAATCAGTCTAGGGAAGACATTGTCCACCATGGTGCAGAACTGGAAACAGGTTGGTCCAAACCGCTATCGCGAGACGTTCGGACGTTACTTTGAAGATTTCAATATAGGCGACATCTATGAGCACCGTCCCGGAAAGACGGTCACCGAGTATGACAACCACCTGTTCACGCTGCTGACCCTCAACACCCATCCGATGCATTTCGATGCCGAGTTTGCCAAGGCATCAGAGTTCGGGCGCAACATCGTCGTCAGCCCTTACACCCTGGCTCTTCTGATCGGCATGAGCGTGACTGACTGTTCGCAGAAGGCGATTGCCAATCTCGGAATGGACGAGGTGAAGTTCACAGCGCCTGTTTTTGCGGGCGACACGATCTATGGCGAGAGCGAAGTCCTTGCCAAGCGCGAGAGCCAGAGCCGTCCCGGCCAGGGGATCGTGACGATTGTCACGCGCGGCTTCAATCAGGATGGCACTCAGGTCTGCACATTCCGGCGCAACATGCTGATCCCGTCAGGCGGCAACGCCGTCGAGGACAAGGTCGGCAATTACTGATCCCGATACTTTCAGGAGAGATCTTATGGCGGACACAACTTACCTTACCGAAGAAGACGAGCGTCAGATGCTCGACAGTATCGGAAAGTGGATCGAGAAGAAGGTCGCGCCGGTGTCAATGCGGCTCGAACATGACAATGAATGGCCCGCTGACCTCGTTGCAGACATGGCGGAACTCGGACTGTTCGGCGCTTTGATTGATCCGGAATATGGCGGTCTTGGCCTGTCGGCAACGACCTATACCCGGATTGTCAGCATGATTGCCGAAGAGTGGATGAGCCTCACCGGTATCTTCAATTCTCACCTGATGATGGCGCTTGTTGTGCAGAAATTCGGCACAGACCGCCAGAAAGAATACTGGCTGCCGAAATTTGCCAGCGGAGAACTGCGCGGTGCGCTCGGGCTGACAGAACCTGACGCGGGCACGGATCTGCAAGGCATACGCACCACAGCTCGGCGCGAGGGCGACAAATACATCGTCAACGGAACAAAGACGTGGATTTCTAACGCCATTGAAGGACATTGCGTTGCCCTACTGGTCAAGACCGATCCGGATGCTCTGCCCCGGTACAAGGGCATGTCGATCCTCATCACACCGAAGATCGACCCGGAAACCCGCGCGCCGCTGCCCGGCATCAAGAATGGCCGCAAGCTCGAAAAACTCGGCTATAAAGGCATCGACTCGGGAGAGTTCATTTTTGAGGATTATGAATGCGACGCCGGTCTTTGCCTCGTGGGAGGCAAGGAGGGCGAAGGCTTCTTCATGGCAACCGGAGGCCTCGAGATTGGCCGGATCAACATCGCCGCGCGATCGGTCGGCATTGCCCGCCGGGCACTGAAGGAAAGCGTCAGATACGCCCAGATCCGCCAGACAATGGGCAAGCCAATCTGTGAACATCAGGCGATCCAGTTGAAGCTCGGGGACATGGCAGCGAGGACCCGCGCGGCCGAACTCCTGGTTCAGGACGCGGCCGCCGCTTTTGACCGGGGTGAGCGGGTCGACATGGAAGCCGGAATGGCGAAGTACTTCGCGTCCGAAACTGCCGTTGAAGTCGCGACCGAAGCGATGCGGATTCATGGCGGCTACGGCTATTCCAAGGAGTACGTGATCGAGCGTCTCTACCGCGATGCGCCGCTGATGTGCATCGGCGAAGGCACCAACGAGATGCAAAGGATCATCATCTCCAAACAACTCGTGAAGCGCAATCCGGCATGACGCAGCTACTTGAGGGCATCCGCATCCTGTCGGTCGAGCAATATGGCGCAGGTCCGTATGGAACCCAGCTTCTGGCGGATCTGGGCGCCGAGGTCATCAAGATCGAGGACGCCGGCAGAGGCGGTGATGTGTCCCGTTCTGTCGGACCCTACTTTCTCGGTGAAGGCGATTCGGATTTCTTCCAGACTTTCTCGAAAGGAAAGAAATCGGTCAGTCTTGACCTCAAGAGCAAGGAAGGCCGGGACCTGTTTGAGAGGCTTGCCGCTTCGGCGGATGCGGTGGCCAATAATCTGCGCGGGGATCAGCCACAAAAGTTGAAGATCGACTATGCCGCGCTCAAATCGGTCAATCCGGAAATCGTCTGTGCGCATCTGTCAGCCTATGGCCGGGACAATTCGCGGGCCGGATGGCCGGGCTATGATTATCTTATGCAGGCCGAGGCAGGCTTCATGATGGCGACAGGCGAGCCGGAAGGCCCACCCGTCCGGTGCGGCCTGTCAATCGTCGATTTCCACACCGGCAGCCATCTCGCGACCGTGATTCTCGCCGGCATCCTTGGCGCTCAGCGTACCGGCGCGGGATGCGATGTGGACGTCACCTTGTTCGACACCGCGCTGCACCAGCTTTCCTATCCGGCGACCTGGTATCTGAACCGCGGTCATGAGATGCAGCGTCTTCCGCGCGGCGCGCATCCGTCGATTGCGCCCAGCCAGCTCGTCAGAACGAAGGACGGCTGGGGTCTCCTGATGTGCCAGACACCGAAGTTCTGGGAGCTGTTCTGCGATCTCGCAGGCGCAGATCATCTGAAGAACGATCCGCGCTTTGCCACGAACCCTGACCGGCATCGAAACCTTGCCGCGCTGACCAAGACCATAGACCTGATACTCAGTGAGCGTACCAGTGTCGAATGGGTCAATCATTTTGCCGGCGAAGTACCTTTTGCACCCGTGCTCGACATCCCCGGCGCTCTGGACAATCCATATCTGGCAGAAACGGAAATGATCGAGACCGTCCAGCACCCCGAATTGACGCACGGTCTGCGTACTCTTGCTTCTCCGTTCCGCGTGAATGGCCGCCGTCCTGTATCTTCACGGGCGCCCAAGCTGGGCGAGCAGACGGATGGCCTGTCGGATGTCCGGACGCCGTCAGCCCCGGTAGACGATTGAACACAATGAGGCCCGCCGCGCCATGAAATCCAAGGGACCGGAGTACCATGACGAGCCGCCGCCGGAATCCGGGCACAGCCGATTTCCGGCCCATTTGGCTCATCGCGGCGTATGGGAAGGTACTTACCGGCATATTGCCGCTGATGGCGCGGAGGAAGGCCGCTTCCGCTCCCGCGTCACCTGTGACTTTCCCGCGGCGGGCGACGTCTTCTATCGGCAGACGACAGAGCTTTGGGCCGAGGACGGAACCTACAGCAAAGCCCGCTTCGATGGTGTCGACCGGGGTGATCATCTGCATTATGACGCTGCGACTTTTTCTGGCAGGAGCTGGGAGACCGCGGGCGGTTTCCTCATGCTGCACCTCGACCGGAAGGACGAACCCGGCGCCAGCTTTGTCGAAATCATAATCCTGGGCGAGGGTGGGAAGTACCGGGCGCGCACATGGCACTGGTTCAGGGGCGGCCAGCTTTATCGCCGCACGCTCTGCGAAGAAACGCGGGCGGTGTAGACTGTTCCGGCTGTTCCCGGTCCTGGTTTGCCTTTCAGAACGACCAGGCCCGGCGGCAAGCGGCCCGTCGAAACCGCCACGTGCCGGTTGATTTCTGGGTGCACAAGGCAACAGAACCGGTGACGCGTATTTGATATATCAAATAATGAGCTTCCAGGGCGAAAAGCGGTTTTCGCCCGCCGGGTCATCATGATACAGGCTGAATATGTCCGGACAAACATCGACTCATCTGCAGAGGCATGTTCCTCTGGTCTGGCAACTGTCCCGGCGCCTGAGAGCGCCGGTACCGGACGCCGACCGGGTATGCGCAGGTCTGCACCTGATGGACTGGGCGGGCTGCGCAGTTGCAGGCCGGACCGAGCCGGCCGGCCGAATTCTTCTGGACCAGATGGAGCAGGGTGCCGGAGGCCGCGCTTTTGCCTGGGGCGGCCTTGGCAACATTCTTGAAATGGACGATGTCGACAAGCAGGCCTTGCTCCATCCCGGCCCCTCAATTATGGCCGCGGCGCTTGCAGCCTCGATCGAACACGGTGCCTGCGGCGACCAGGTCCTGGATGCGGTCGTGCGTGGTTATGAGGCAACCATCCGGCTCGGCCGCGCGGTCGGGCGCGAGCATTACGCACTCTGGCACAGTACGGGGACGTGCAGCGCGATCGGCGCGGCTGCGGCATGTGCGAGCCTGCTGAGGCTTGATACGGAAACAACCGCCCATGCGCTCGCACTGGCGGTCAGTCAGTCAGCCGGGCTGTGGCAGACGCGGCACGAGCCTCAGAGCATGGGCAAGCAGTTGCACTGCAGCGTTGCCGCGCGCGCCGGCCTCGATGCGGCGCGCCTTGCCGCCGCCGGCTTCAGGGGGCCGCTGTCGATCCTCGAAGGGCCGCAGGGCTTTTTCGCCGCCATGTGTCCGGGTGAGGATCCGGCTTCAATCATGGCGGATGCCACAGGATGGTGCATTCAAGAAGTCAGCTTCAAGCCCTGGCCGGCCTGTCGACATGCGCATGCGGCGATTGATGCTGCGCTCGCCCTTCGCGGGACGCCTGACTTACTGGAGACCGGCGCGGGGGTCATTGTTGAAACCTACCGCGACGCGCTTGTCTTTTGCGACAAGCCCGATCCGGAGACCGTGATCGAGGCGAAGTTTTCGCTGCAGCATTCAGTGGCGGTGACCCTTCTTCGAGGGGCTCCCGCGCTGGAAGATTTCAGCCTTGCCGCAATTGCCGATGATGAGATCGTTGCACTGCGCCGGCGCGTCGTGCTCTTCCAATCCAGTGCGTTTGATGCGCGATATCCTTCCCGCTTCGGCGCAGCGGTGCGCATTGGCGTGCACGTCGCGGACATTCCTGATGCGCTTGGCGATCCCGAGAACCCGGTGAGCAACACCCGGCTGCGGGACAAGACAAGATCGCTGATGACGGCAGGCGGCCTCAGCCCCGAAGAGGCCGAAGGCCTTCTCAATGACAGTTGTACTGCGTCGGCTGAATTTCTCGAGCGTATGCAGCGGGTGCTCGCATGAGCGGCGCAGCGGAAGCCTTTGCAGACCACGCGCTCGGCCTCCAGTGGGACCGCATGCCGCCTGGAGCACAGGGCGCCGTGAAGACCTTCCTCCTTGACAGCCTGGGCGTGGGCATCGCAGGCGCGACAGCTCCGCTGACCACGCAGGTCCGGCAGGTCGCCAGTGATTGGGCAGGATCGGGGCCAGCGCATGTGTGGGGAAAGGGCTTTTTGCGTACAACAGCTGCAAACGCTGCGTTCATCAACGGTTTCCAGATTCACTGTCAGGAATTCGACTGCGTGCATGAGGCGGCGGTCGTGCATCCGATGGCAACGATCCTTGCCGCGCTCATGGCGACGACGGAGGCGCTGGGCAGGGTCCCCGGCGCCGAGCTTGGCGCTGCCATCGCGGCGTCGGTCGATGTCGCGGCCGGGCTTGGCCTGGCTGCCCGAACGCCATTGAAATTCTTCCGTCCGGCAACAGCAGGTATTTTTGGCGCAACGCTCGGCTGCGCAAGGCTGCGGGGGTTCACGCGCGTGCAGGCCCTCAACGCGCTTGGCTACGCGCTTTCTTTTGCCTCAGGCACGATGCAGGCGCATACCGAAGGCAAACCTGCCCTCCCTGTTCAGATTGCCAACGCAGCGCGCGGCGCTGTCATGGCCTGCGACCTTGCAGATTCTGGGATGGAAGCAGCACAGGACAGTCTCGAAGGGCCGTTCGGCTACCTGTCCCTTTTCGAGGACGATGTTGATGTCGCCCCGGTCGTTGCGTCGATCGGGAAGGTGTTCCGTATCACCGAAGTCAGCCACAAGCCTTTCCCGACCGGCCGCGCCGCGCAGGGCGGCATCGTCCTGGCTCAAGAAGCCTATTCATCAGGCATCCGCCCTGAACAGATCGCCTCGGTCACCCTCACAGCGCCGCCATTGATCAGGCGTCTCGTGGGGCGTCCGGCCAAGGACGCGATGACGGCAAGCTATGCCCGTCTGTGTTTTCAGTACTCTGGCGCGCTGGCGCTGTCCGGCAGCCGGGTTGGTCTGATGGACTTCACGACTGAAGCGCTTGCGCGAGAAGACGTGGCTGCGCTCGCCCGCATGATTGACGTGGTTGAAGACGGCCAGACCGCCCCGGCGGCGTTCACGCCGCAGCGGCTCGCACTGCGCCTTAAATCGGGTGAGACGCGGGAATTTTCGACTGCGATGCTGTTCGGCTCGCCTGCAGATCCGCTCACTGCCACGCAGAATGAAACAAAGTTCCGGGAGTGTATGGCTTTCGGGTTCAACGAGCCGAAGACAGAGGCCGGGGCAGCCATCATTGCGGCTATAGCCGATCTCGAACACGTTGAAGACGCCGGGCAAATATCCCGCTTTGCAGCGGGCATAATGGAGTAATCCGATGACGGATGGACATAACACATACTTCAATTCAGTCGATTGGGCCAGAATGCAGGAAGAACACCCCGTCGGGGATGCTTTCATTGCCTTCGCAAAGAAAAGCCGCGATGAAATCCGGGCGCATCAGGAGCGGCTGTTCGAACGGTTGGTCAAGCGGGCCTGGGCCACGGGGTTCTACCAGCATCTCTGGGCCAGGGCCGGGGTAGAGCCGGGCGACATAAAAGGTCTTGAAACGCTTCCGTCTCTGCCGAGCTTTGACAAGAGCGACATCATGGATTCCATCGCCCGCAACCCGCCGCTGGGGGATTTCGCGGGCTTTGAAGGGTATGGTGCGGGCGCGAGGCCGCCGGTCATTCTGCATACGACCTCGGGTACAACCGGTACCCCCCAGGTTCTGCTGTTCGGGGCCAAGTCACGCGAAACCCAGAACCTGCTGCTGGGCCGGCTATACCGGTTCCAGGGCTTAAGGCCGGATGATGTCATTCACTCCGTATACGGTCACGGCATGATCAATGGCGGCCATTATGTGCGCGAGTCAGTCACTCACTGGACCAGCGCATTGTTTCTTTCGGCGGGCACCGGCGTCGAAACGCCATCGGTCAAACAGGTCGCCCTGATGCGCGATTTCGGTGCAACCGTGATTGTCGGCTTCGCCGACTACATCAAGAAGCTTGCCCGTGTGGCAGCCGAGCAGGGCATTGACCCCGTCAGGGACCTCAAGATCCGAATGATCTCGGGCCATCTCGGGCGGGAAGACAAGGAAACCCTTTCTGCCGCCTGGGGCGGTGCAGAGTGTTTCGATTGGTACGGTGTCGGCGATACAGGCTGTATTGCCGGCGAAGGACCCGACCGGGACGGTCTCTATGTGATGGAGGACGCTCAGTATCTCGAGATCGGCGATATCGATACGGGCAGGCCGGTGGCACCGGGCGCTGAAGGCGACATGATATGCACCTGTCTTTACAAGGATGATATCTATCCGATTATCCGTTTCAATACACATGACGTGACGCGCCTGAAGCGAGGTCAGTCAGCGCTGGGGATCAACTTCCAGAGGATCGAGGGCTTCCTGGGACGCTCGGACAACATGGTGAAGATCCGCGGCATCAACATTTTCCCGCAGGCGATGGGCCCGATCCTGGAGGAAGACGTCGCCTTTGCAGGCGAGTTCATCTGCAGGGCAGTACGCGACGAAACCGGGCGGGACGAATTCATCGTTGCCGCCGAAGTCGCGGGCGCGGCAGACGAGGCCGTGGCGGGACGCCTCCGCGCACTGCTGAAACAGAGACTCGGCATTGATGTGGGGGTCGAACTTGTGGCTCCCGGCGCTCTGGCGGCCCTGACGCAGACCGAAGTCCGCCAGAAGCCGGTCCGCCTGATTGACGAGCGCTTCAAATGACACCGATTGCGCGCTTTCAATACTATGCTGAGCGGATCACCCGGCATAACGGCGTTCTGAACGCCTATCTGGATCTGCGTCTTGAGGCGGCGAGGCTTGAGGCCGAGGAGGCTGAAGCGCGTTACAATGCGGGCCGGCCCCTGTCGGCGATTGATGGCTGGTGCGTGGCGGTTAAGGCAAATATTGCCGTTCAGGGAATGGCGCACCATGCAGGTATATCCGCCTACCGCGATGTGATCGCTGCGGCCGATGCGGAGGTCATCGGGCGGCTCAAGGCAAGCGGCGCTGTCATACTCGGCATCGTGAACATGCATGAAGGCGCGCTCGGGGCAACCACCGATAACGCGTTCTTCGGCCGGACATATAATCCGTGGAAGGATGGGTACACACCGGGCGGGTCTTCCGGCGGATCCGCCGCAGCCGTAGCTGCCGGGCTATGCGATTTTGCGCTCGGTTCAGATACAATGGGTTCGGTGCGCATACCTTCAGCCTATTGCGGGGTTCAGGGTATCAAGCCCGGTCCCGGTCTTGTTCCCGGTAGCGGCGTGCTGGCGCTGTCACACACGCTCGACACGGTGGGACCGCATGCCCGGAGCGTCTCGGCCCTCCGCGCCGCGCTCGGCGTGATGACTGGCGGGGAACTGCCGGCTCTCGGAACCGAGCTCAGCGCAGTTCGCTTTGCGATCTGGGATGGCTCTGGCCGGGTTGGCATAGAAGCGGCCGTCGAGGACGGGTTCGCTGTAGCGGCGGCAAAAATTGAAGCCGCCGGCGCAGAAGCGGATCTGGCGGAACCCTCAGGATACTTTTACGGTGTGTCTCGCCGGGCAGGACTGCTCATCGCAGAGGTTGAGGCGAGCGATATACACGCCGTGAGGCTTCGTGTCCAACCGGAGGGATTCTCGCCCCTCTTTCGCAAGCTCATGGCCTGGGGTGCGGCGCGCCCCGCAGAAGAAGCGGACGCGGCCCGAGATCATTTGCGGCAGGTCGCTCTGCGTGCAGATCAGATTTTCGAAGCGCACGACGTCGTGATTGCTCCGGTCGCGCCACAGACAGCGTTCGATTTTGGCGATCCGGCACCGGAAAATCAGGCAGATTTCACGGCGTGGGCGAACTTTGCGGGCCTGCCGGCAGCGGCCGTCTACTGCGGACTGAGCCCCGAAGGCTTGCCGCTCTCGCTGCAGGTCATCGGTCCGAGAGGGGCGGATGCGCGCGTGCTGGATGTGGCAGAGGCGCTGGAGAAGCTTTTTGGTATTCCGCCGATGCCGCCGGCTTGTCAGCGATAGGTGAACCGGGCAGGGCGTTTCTCCAGGAACGCGCTGTAGCCTTCCTTGAAATCCTCATTGTTGAAACCCTCAAGGAACAGGCGCTGCGCGTCAGGCGTATCTTCCGTCCACCCGCTCTGTAGTCCCCGGATCATCTGTTTTGTCGCCCGGACGGACCATTGAGAGATTCCGGCGATCTCCCGGGCCCAGATGCGTGCAGAGGCGACGGCGCTGCCTCCATCTACCAACCGGTCGATGAGACCCATGGAGCGGGCTTCCTGCGCACCGAAGATACGGCCGGTGAAAAGAATGTCCTTTGTCGCTCCGGGTCCGATGGCAGCAAGGAGGCGCCGCGTATCCCCGGCGGGATAAACGAGGCCGAGCTTGCCCGGTGTGACCCCGAACTTCGCCTCCGAGCCTGCAATGCGCAGATCTGCCGCCATCGCAAGGCTGACACCCCCGCCAACACATGCGCCCTCGATTGCTGCGATGACCGGCTTGCCACTCGCCTCGATCGCACTCAGCGCGTCGGCGATGCATTGGCCGGACTTTTTCGCGGCCAGGGTGGTTGCGTAGATCGTGCTGAATTCGGAGATGTCGGCGCCCGCTGCGAAGGCGCCGGTTTCGCCGCCATGAATGAGAATCAGCTTCACTTCCGGATCGGCATTTGCCGCGGCTACCAGGCCGGGAATCGCAGCCCACATGTCCATTGACAGCGCATTGCGCCGCTCCGGTTTATGCAGGACCATCTCGGCCAGCGGTCCGGCTGCGTCGATGCGGATCGATGGAGTCATCAGGCATCCTCGGAAAAGGCAGACAGCGGCGCCGGCGCGCCGGTATTAGCGATCAGAGCCTTCCGCCGCAAGAAGCGTTGAAATCCGGCGGGGCCCATCCGGCTTCCGCCAAGGCCGGACAGCTTGAACGAATGCTTTTCGGCTTCGTGGAACAGGCTCGTGAGGGCTGCATCATTGAGGCTGACGGCTCCGGCTTCGATTCGGACCGCGATGGCTTCGGCCTCTTCAAGGGTCCCGGCAAAAACCGAGGCTGACAGCCCATACAAAGAGTCGTTGGCGAGGGTGACCGCCTCGCCGAGCGAGTCGAATGACATTACAGGCAGGATGGGGCCGAATGTCTCCTCGGTCATGACCTTCATCCGATGACTGACATGTGAAAGTACGGTCGGGCGAAGCCAGAGACCACCGCCAAGCGTCTCGATCTTGCCGCCTGTAAGCACCGCCGCGCCCTTCGCTTTCGCATCTTCAATCTGATCAGCAAGAATATCCGCCTGCCGGTCGAAGATGATGGGGCCAAGATCGCCCGAAGTGATGTCCGGCCAGTTGAGACGCACGGCGGCGGCCCTTTCAGTCAGCCGCGTGAGAAAAGCGTCATGGAGGACTGCGTCGACATAGATCCGCTCAATCGACTGACAGGCCTGGCCAGTCGCCAGAACCGAACCGCGCAAAGCGGCATCAGCTGCTTTTTCGAGGTCGGCGGTCGCAGTGACGATCATCGGGTCCTTGCCGCCAAGCTCGAGGAAAGCGGGGATCATGCGGTTTGCGGCCGCGGCAGCGACCTTTCGTCCGGTGGCGACAGATCCAGTGAAGCAGATCACATCAACGGCCTCGATCAGACCGGCGCCCGTCGCCCCGTCTCCTGTCACGATTGCGAGGATATCCTTCAGCCCCGCCTCGGCGATCGCCACTTCCAGAGGCGCGACGAACCTGGGCGTGACTTCCGAGGGTTTGATGAGGACTGCTGAGCCTGCAAGAAGCGCCGGGGCCGTGTCGATCATCGACAATGTGAGCGGGAAGTTCCAGGGCGAGATGACGCCCGTCAGCGCATACGGCATGAAATGAGGTGCATGGCGGATGTGCGGCATGGCGCGCCCGTCTGTCCAGCCTGACGGCACAAGATGTGGTGCCTGCGCCGCCCATCCCCGCAGGCCGGCGATCACGCCGTCGAGTTCGAGACCTGCAATACGCCGCCTCCCGGTATCAGTTTCCAGCGCGCTCGTGATTGCCGTGCGATGGTTCGTCAGCGCGTCTGCGAGGCGCAGCAGCGCGTCTCCCCGGTCCTGGAGCGATCGCGCTGCCCAGTCACGCTGAGAGCGCCGCAGGTCGAGGGCCCGTGAAGAAATAACCTCGGGCCCGGCAGCGAAGATATGATAGTCAACTGCGCCATTGCGCGGGTTTCGGACTTTCAGGGTTCGTGTTGTCACAGTCCAAGCGCTCCGGGGTTTACAGTATCCTTGGGGTCCAGCACTGACTTGACCGATCTGAGAAGTGTCAGAGATGCCTCATCAAGTATTTCAGAGTACGGATAGCTTCGGCCGATCTGGAAATGCGCTGCTCCGAAAGCGTCAAACACATTGATGACACCGCGGCGAGCCCGTGCCACCGCGGCGGTCGCATCCGGGTTGGCAGGAAAGCGCTTCAGTTTCCGGAAATGGGCGGGTTCAACGAATTCCTCATGGATGGCCAGGGTTTCCTCCGGCCACAGGAAGACGGGCTCAATCAGGTAGCCATTGGTCGACAGTGATGTGATGAGATAACCGACCTGAATCTCATGCTGTTCGATCTCGCCGGCGATGGATGTGAAGTACTCTTCGAGCGCCGCCCATACCTTCGGTCCATCGGACAGCGAGACAATACCGTGGACCGGTACCCAGCGTTCGCCTTCTGCTCCAAGGATCGTATTTGGGGGACTGAACGGATTGGCACGGATGATCTTCGGGATCGAATTTTCTGTCTCTGCGCCGCCCAGATGTGTGCAAATTGCCTTCAGGCGCTTCATGTCCTCAGCAACGCCGGATCTGGACCGGCCCTCGACAACGACATGCAGGCTCCAGCTGTCCGCTTCGATGAAGCTGCGCCCGGCCAGCGCGGTCTTTGCGCCCTCCTTCAGGCCTTTCAGAAGATTACCCTGCGCCCTGACCACATTGGCCAGGGCCTTTGTGTCCGCAGCCAGTGACGCCCGCTTGAGGCGCACCCGGGTCAGTGCCGGATCGAAACCGAAGACCTCACAGGCAATGCCCTCGCGTGCAACCGCGGCCATCGCCCGGGCACATGCGTCCCGCGCCGGGAACTGAAACGACGCCCACGCCTCATGCTCCGGCCACGGAATAAGCCGGAAAGTGATCTCGGCTTTGAAGCCGAGCGCGCCGGAATCGCCGCAGAACATCCCTGTTAGATCTGGCCCGTAGTGACGCCAGAAGGGTTTGCCAACCCTGGTCGCGGCTGTTCCCGTGCGTACAGGTGTACCATCTGCAAGGATGACCGTGAGACCTGTGACGCTCTCACTGGTCGTGCCATGGGTGCCCGCGCCAAAGAAAGCATTGTTCTGGGACAAGCCGCCGCCGATGGTGGAATGCAGGCCGGAAAGCGGCCCCCAGAAGGGTGTACGCAAGCCCAGCGGTTTCAGCGCGTCATAGAGTTGCTTCCATGTCACGCCAGCCTCGGCAGTGACATACATGTCCAGATGGTTGATCTCTTTGATCCGATCGAGACGAGACAGGTCGAGAATGCCGATCCCGGGGCGGTCCGGTGTGAAGCTGTTCGTGTAGGACATTCCGCCGCCGCGCGGATTGAGAGCAATACCATGGCGATGACAAGCGGCGACTGTATCGCGGAGTTGTTCGATGCTGCCCGGAGAGGCGACGAAATCTGCCGTGACACCGGCCGACCAGATATCCTGGCTCATCAGAGTTCGCGCGTCTCTGTCATCCGTGTAGCCTTCAGTTCCGAGGATCTGATACAGAACGGCAGAGAGTGAACCGGTGGTCGTGGCTGTGTCCATGTCAGGTCTCCGGAGTCAGAGCGGCTTGAAGAGGGCAAGCAGCGCGGCGGCAATCAGCAGAACCCAGATGCACATGACCAGCGGGCGGGCGCGGTTGAGCGTGGTGGCAAGGCTTGTTTCCGCTGCTGCGGGATCGGGACCATTGAGGCCGGCAAGTGCCGGTCCCAGCGGCTTCAGGACGGCGCGTATGTAGAGTCCAAGTGCCGTGCATGCCGCGAGCACCACAAGTTTAAGGGAGAGGAACAACGGAAGGCTCCCTCCGCCCGCTATGTTCCAGGCGGCAGATGCAGTGAGGCCGGTGATCAGCAGCCAGCGTAGTCCGAGATCGCTCTGGCGCCAGAGCGGCGGTGCAGCGCCGTGCCTGCCATGGACTGCCCAGGCAAGCGCAAGCCAGCCGAGCGCAAGGATCCAGACAGCGGCAACCAGCAGAAGGGACAGGTCGGTCCAGCCCCTTGACTGGGCCAGTGTCAGCCCCGTCGGCAAGGTGAGGATCAGTGCGCTACGCGGCGCCATATCGACATCACCGACGATCCGGGCAGCGAGCAGGCGGCGGTCGGTACTGACCCCCGGCATGATCAGAAAACGGCTTGTGTAAAAAGCTCCGAGGTCCCCGCCCAGCCAGTAGACGAATACGAGCAGGTGAAGCAGCGTGAAGAGCGCTATGTCTGTCATCAACCGGGCCCGCGATTAAAAGATATATCATTTAATCGCGCGAACTTTGTCCGGACGCAAGCTCAGCTGTCGGTTTTCCAGTCTTTCTGCCGGGCGGTGTCTCGTGTGAGGCGCATATGGTACTGAAACCGGTCTGAGCGGTAATGAGCCGTAATATCCTGAACCGGCCTGCCGCTGCGGTCGCGCATGATGCGGTGGATCCTCAGGAGGGGTGAGCCAGGCGCAACGCCGAGATTGGCCGCAACTGCGGGTTCAGCCGCCTCGGCCATGATGGTCTGTTCGGCTTCGACGGGGGCATGCCCTGCCTTCTCGAGGAGCTTGATCAGGGACTGGCTCGCAAGCTCATCCTCCGGATAGCCTTCAGCCACATCGGCCGGAACATATGTCACGAGATAGGAGAACGGTTCACCCGCCAGCCGTCTCAGACGGACGATGCGCTGCACGGCTGATCCTTTTGGCAATTCCAGTGTTTCACAGATAGCCGGGCTAGCTGTTGCCATCGTGCAGTCGAGAAGCTGGACCTCTGTTTCAACCCCCATCCGGGTCAGCCCGTCTATGAGGTTCTCGAAGCTGCCTTTAACGGTCGGCGCTGCGGCGTCATAGGTGACAACAGTACCAATGCCGCGCTGGCGGCGGACAAATCCCACCATAGCCAGCTCGTTCAATGCCCGCTTCACCGTTATCCGGGACACACCCAGCATTTCGGTAAGTTCCTGTTCGGCCGGCAGACGCATGTTGAGACCAAGTTCGCCGCTGATGATCTTCGCCCGCAAAAGGTCATAAATCTGCTGGTAGAGAGGCGTGCTGGCATCCTCATCGATCAGATTTGCGGTGAGGGCGAGGGATGAGTCGGCGGCCATGGCATCAAAATCCGATGGAAATACAGTACGTCGTCCGCTTATCGGACGGCTGTTCACGTTATGCAATGGGAGTTGGATAGGCTCCGGCGCCAAAGTCGGGGTTGCACGGGAGCCGATTCAGATTAGCCTGCAAAATGATATATCATTTGGAGGGTTTCATGATCCGTGCAGCTGCGGCCAGCCTGTTGTTACTGTTGACGGCCTGTACCTCCTTGCACGCGGGAGAAACGCTGCCAGCTGGTATAGAGAGCGCCGCGCCGCCGATGACAGCAGAGGCAGATGTCTTCCGCATCTGGATCGATGCGCGCGCAGGAACGGGGCAGCCGGTCCACTGGGTTTCGCAAGGCGCCGTATATGCTTATCCCTCCGGCGAGAAGCTGTTCGGCATGACTGGTTTCGACAGTTCTCGCGTGATCTGGCCGGACGGAGACGACGGTGAGGTGATCCACCTCACCCGCAAGACCTTCACTTACACTGATCCGCGGAGCGGCGAGATCCTGACGGCGTATAATGGCCAGCCTGTCGTGCCGATCGCTTATCCGTACCAGATCATCCGATATGAGATGAAGGGCGGCCTGATCTATGCCAGTGTGGAGCAGGGCGTCGAACCGCGCATTCAGAAAATTGACGCGGAGGACGGCATAATCTCACACAAGCTGGGTGACAGCTGGGCCTTCACCGCGCCGCTCTTTCTCAATTTTCCACTGCCCGGCGGCGGCCAGTATGAAGCCTGGGAGAACTATGACTTCTTCATTCATCCGGCAGGCAGCGTGAGCAAGCCTCATCAGATGACCTGGCAGCGTCTGGGAGATCTGCCGCCCTGGGCAGGCGGCGGCAAGGCGATTTACCACCTGCTCAGCTGGCGCGTCGATTCCCCGGAAGCATTCCCGTCAGACCTGCTTGCCTGGGCGCAGGCGGAAAAGCCGCTCTGGCTGGCCCCGCCGGCAGACCTGGAGGAAATCCGTAGGCTGCAAAAAGGCGAAGGCGGGCCGGGCTGGGGCCAATAGCAGCCGGCCTCTAGCTCGGCAGCTCTCTTGAGACATACCCTCGAGGACCGCCGGCAGCCCGGCGGCGGATTGCCTCGCGGCTTTCCCATATCTTGCCGCCCAGAAACAGGCCGATTGAATTGGTAAATTCCTTGTACTCGACCGTTTCATACATGTTGCAGCTCAGATAGGGGTCAGCCTGCATGAGCGCCTGAATGTCTTCGAGTGAAGTTCCCATCACGAGAAAAAGCGACCCGGTAATGGCTTCACCCCCGGGTTCGCGGAGCGGGCCCGCCGTGACATAGCGCCTCCAGTGCCGCTCCACATGTTCCAGATGACCGTCCAGATGTTGCGAACGAAGGTCTGCCGCGCCCGGACCGTCCCGGCAGATTACAAGGTAGCAGCTGGCCGCCGTCTGCTTGACGTGGGGCGGCAGGTCCACGGGGCTCATTTCAGAACTCCCGCGGCAACGAGGCGATCGATCACGGCCTGTTGCTGCGTGATCGCGTCGGCGCGTTGCACCATCTGGCCGTCCGGTGTCCGGTTTGCGGGCGCAAGTCCGGTCTCGGCGTAAGCTGGGGCAAAAGCAGCCAGCGGCAGGCGCGACAGTGTGTTGGTCATTCCTGTCTTGCGGCGTGTCTCGCGCAAGGCGCCGATATCAAGGACAGCATTGGCATTCATGGTCTCGCCGCTTCCTGCTTCTGCAAGCGTGCGCCCATACCAGTCGATCACGATGGACATCGCATCGGTCGAAGCGGCTGGAACAGATGTACCGGTGATTGTGGCCGAGTTGGCCGATACGACGTAAGCGATGTTTTCGATGGCCCGCGCCTTCTTGGCGATGTGCTTGGGCGTGAGCCCCGGTGCGCCGACTTCCGAGGTCGGATGAAGCAGAATCTCTGCCCCTTTGAAGGCCGCCATGCGGGCGATTTCAGGATACAGGATTTCTTCGCTTGCAATGGCCGCGAGGGCGCCGATCCCGGTTTCGGCGACCGGAAAGACCGCATCTGCGCCGTAGATGTCCAGATACCTGTCCCAGACATCGTAAGGCGAAGGCGAGTAGAGCGAGATCATGCGCCGGTATCGCAGAAGGGTTTCGCCCGTCGGTCCGTAAATGACGTTTGCCTGGAAATAGAGGTCGGGAAAATTGGGATCGGTCTCGTAATGGTTGGAGCAAAGATAGATGCCGGCTGTCTGCGCCATTTTCGCCAGCGCATCAGGAAAGGCGCCCTGCATCGGGATGGCGGCCTTCGCCTGCCATGTCTCGCGCGTCTCGCCCATCGGAAACCCGGTCATCCAGTATTCCGGCAGCACGACGAGCTTCAGATCATATCCGTTGAAGCCTTTGAGAAAGTTCCTTGACGCCATGATCTGCCCGGTGACCCGGGCGATCGCCGCATTCATGCGGGCATGCGCGTCCTCAGGTGTCTGGTCCTGGTTGACCGCGTCGCAGACTGTCTGCAGTGCAAGAGCTGTATAGCGCATGGATGATGCCTCCCGGGCATTTGCGTTCATTCCCCCTGCAAAAGGCAGAAGCGAGCTTGCGGCCGCGCCTGTTAAAAGCCCTCGCCGCGTCATTGGCCGGCCTGCGAGAACGCGGCGGCGACATCTGCAGCTGTCGCCACCTGCAGGCCGTCCATCTCCGAAAGCCCGCGCAACAGTCTGGCCAACGCTGTAATGCGGAAGGGCAGGCCGCTGATATAAGGTGTCAACGTGAAACCAAAGCATTGCGCGCCGCGCGCAACATGTTCGGCCACTGTCTGAGCGGCGGCCTCGAGGATCTGATCAGCCCACTCATCCTCGCTCTGCGAGCGCACCGCGAGGATCAGGAAATCGGAAAGCTCGTGATGGTTCGGCAGGCAGGTGACGGTCCCGTGCGGTGTGCGCATGCCCAGCGGACGCTGGTCGCTCTCCCAGTCAAGGCAGGTCGTGAAGCCGGCCTCGCAGATCAAATCAGGTGTACGCAAGGACTGGTTGCGGGCAGGGCTCATCCAGGTAATGGCGCCGGGAAAGGCCTCGCGCGTCTCGGAAACCAGCCGGCGTTCCTCGGCTTCGGTCAGTCCGGCGTGGTGGATGTGCGCGGTGGAGACGCCATGCGCTGCGATCTCGTGTCCGCCCGCGCGAATTCGCTCTATCAATGGGACATATCGCTGCGCAACAGCCGCGTTGACGGCGAATGTGGCCGTGAGACCGGCCCCTTCCAGTTCGCGAAGCAGACGGTACACGCCCACCCTGTTGCCATAGTCCCGCGTCGTGAAGTGGCGCAGGTCCGGATAGGGCGTCACCATTGCGCCCGGATGCTTGAAGGGCCGGGCCGGCGGGTCGAGCGGGAAAAACTCCAGAGGTACGACGATGAAGGCCATGGCCTTGGCGCCGGAGTGGAGCTTAGCCGGATTTCTCCGGTCAGCAGGCTGCCAGTCATACCGGTCTTGGTCCATGCCATAGGACCGCCGCGGATAGGTGAGGTAATCATCAGGCAGGGGCAAAGCCGGTCCCTCCCCTGGAGACGCCGCGTGCAGCAATGTCGCGCACGCTCTGATCCCAATAGTGTGTTCGGAAGTGATTGGCGATTTCAGCGCCGGTCGTGATCCAGACATCATCCGAATGAGCGGCGATGTGCTTCAGCGCGTCCTCGAAGACGCGTAACCGGTGAGGCTGGCTGACAAGATAGGCGTGCAGGGGAATGCACATGACGGTTCCGGAATCCTCGCCTTCCTTCAGGAGCTGGTCGAAATGGCGTTTCAGGACATCTGTGTAGCGATGGGGACTCCATCCCTGTACGGAGTAGGCGATCACATCGTTCACTTCAAGAGAGTAGGGCATCGAGACGATTTTGCCCGTCTTTGTCTTCAGCGGCTGTGGCTGGTCGTCCTGGAATAGATCGCAGGAATACCAGAAATCGTGTTCGGCAATCAGATCGAGCGTGCGCTCTGTATGCGTGAGGGCAGGGGCCAGGTAACCGCGGATGCGCTGACCGGTCGCTTTCTCAACAGAGCGGATCGAATCGGCGATAACGGCACGCTCCTGTGCCTCGTCCATGCCATAGGAGAAGCGGGTGTTGTAAATGCCGTGGCTGAAGAACTCCCAGTTTCGCGCCGAACACGCCTCTATGATTTCCGGGTGATGGTCGATCAGACCGATGGAGAGGGAGACCGAGCCGCGCATCGCGTATTTGTCCATCAGGTCCATCAGACGCCAGTGGCCGATCCTGTTTCCCCAATCGCGCTGGGAGTAACCGACAATGTCCGGATTCGGGCGGGGCCATGGCGCCCGCGCCGGATTCGCGGGCGGATCGAATTCATAATACTCGATGTTCGGTGCGATCCAGAAGGCGAGCTTCTTGCCGCCCGGCCAGGCAATCTCAGGCCGGCCCTCATAGGGCCAGTAATCATAGAGGTTGGGATCAGAATGGCTCATGGTTTGTAACGCTTGATCCAGGCAGTCACTTCGGCCACGGGTACGACATCCGCATACTTGATCAGCAGGTCAGTCAGATTGGCGAAGTGATAGCTCTCATGCTTGTCCGCCACACATTCGATCGGTACAATTGCGCGGTAGCCATGGCTGAGGGCATCTACCGCCGTGGCGCGGATGCAGCCGGAAGTCGAGCCGCCTGTCACCACGACCGTATCGACGCGGTGCCATGTCAGGAAACTCGCGAGCGGTGTTTCGAAAAAGGCGCTTGGCATCCGCTTGGTATAGACAGCATCGACAGCCGGATCGATGGTCAGGCGGTCGTCAAAAGAGTGCCGCTCCGAGCCATAACGGATGTTCTGAAGCGAGTCGGGTGTATTGGTCCGTGTACCCCAGACGCCGGCATCTGCGGCATTGTCCATGTAAGCAACATGGGTCCAGACGACAGGAAGTCCCTTTGCCCTCGCCGCGGCTGAGATGTCATTGATATGCAAGATCTGGTCGGGATCGGTGATGTAGGCAGTTTTCGGAAACAGATCCGGCCGCGTGTACGCCTTCTGCGGATCGACATTGATAATGGCGAGCTTTCTACCGAACCCGAACTTTGCGCGGGCCGGGTTTGCCAGCGTCTCCTCGAAGATCGCGCGCGCGGTCTTGTCCGACCGGATCATTGTGGGTTCTGTGGGGTAACCGCTCATGGCCGGTGATCCTCGCTTGCCAACTGTGCCATCTTCAAATGATATATTCTTTGAGGCGCGTCGAGCGCTGAAATCAATTTTCTGAGGGAGGCTGCCATGAATATCAGAGCTTTGGCATTGGCGGGACTGTTTCTGACGGCATGTGCCAGCAATCCTGTCATGCCCGCCGCACAGGAGAGCTCAGCCGGGACTGCGGATCCGGGTGTCTACATGATCATTCTCGGCCGCGTATTTGACCGGCCGGCTTTCATGCAGGGATATGCCGCGAAACTCCCGCCACTCTATGAGCGGTTCGGCGGCAGTTATGTTGCCCTGACGGGTCAGCCGGCAATTCTGGAAGGCAATCCGGCGTTTGAGAGCGTCGTGATTTCGCACTGGCCCAGTGAGGCCGCGGTGCGCGCTTTCTGGACGAGCGGGGAGTATGAACAACTCATCCGCGACCGTACGGAGAATAACTGGGGTGAATTTACCGTTGTGATTGTTCCGGCCCTGCCTCCTGCCCGCTGAGGGAGCGGCTGCGCCCTCGGTTCGGGCATATGCTTGACGTTGTGATTTGACTTTGACCGGACATATTGTATTGCGAGGCAGGCAAAAGATATATCATTTGCGGAGGCGGAGATGAGCTTCGCCCCAGACGCCGGAGGATCACATGCGTTTCAGAACTTCGCTATCGGCTGGTGCAAGCCTTGCCGTTTTGCTTTCGGGTGTGTCGGTGTTTCCGGCGGTGGCTCAGGAGACGGATCCCTCGGAGGCAGACGCCCGCAGGCTGGGCGCCGTCACTGTTACAGCCCAGCGGGTCGAGGAAAACCTTCAGGATGTTCCCGTTGCCGTCACGGCGCTCGACACATCCGTTCTCGAAGACAGGCAGGTCGGCGACCTTCTGGACCTTCAGGCCCTGGTTCCGAACATCAACATGGCCACCAATACCGGCACGGCGAACGCGGCGCGCATCTTCCTGCGCGGTGTCGGCGAAGATGAAAGCCGGGGCGCAGTGGATCAGGCAGTCGGCATCTATGTCGATGGGGTTTATGTCGGCCGTTCTGTCGGCTCGCTGTTTGACGTTGTCGATCTTGCCTCGATCGAAGTTCTGCGCGGGCCCCAGGGCACGCTCTACGGCCGCAATACGATCGGCGGCGCGATCAAACTGACGTCGATCCGCCCACAGTTCCAAAACTCGGGTGATCTGCGCGCGACGATCGGCAATAACGGCCGCTATGATGTGCGCGCGACAGGCAATCTCCAGCTCGCGGACACAACGGCACTCAGGTTGACCGGCCTGCTGAGAGAACGCGACGGTTTTCATGATGTCATCCCGAATGGCGGTAATGCCGGAGAGCGGCGGGACGGGGTTGGCAGATCGCACATTATGGCTCTGCGGGGCAGCCTGTATACGGAGTTTTCGCCCGGATGGTCACTGCAGATCACCGCGGACCAGACGATTGATCGTTCCGACCCTATACCGGACTCGGTCGCGCCAGGCTTTGACACTGACAACGACATTTTTACAATCGAACCCGTTCCGGGAACGACATGCACGGCCGGGTCGACGGCAATCGGCTGTTTCACCGGGTACGATCAGCGCGCCAGAACGGCGGGCATTTCAGCCACACTGTCCGGCGAAGTCGGCGGGCTGGATTTCACCTCAATCACCGCATATCGCGAGCTCGAAGACAATCTCGTAACCCGGATCGGATTCCCGTTCCGTCAGGAAACGGACCAGGACCAGTTCAGCCAGGAATTCACCCTCGGAAGTTCCAGCGGTCCGATCGACTGGCTCGTGGGCGCCTTTTACTTTACAGAAGACATCGAGCTCAACACCGTCTTCATCTTTCCCTTCAGCATCGACACGAGCACCGAGTCCTATGCTCTTTTCGGGCAAGGCTCATATGCGCTGTCGGAAGCGCTCAATATCACTGCGGGCCTGCGTTTTACGTCGGAAAGCAAGGATTTTGCCGGTGCGAACCAGCTCCTTCCGTTCAGCCGCACCGACAGTGCGGACTACGACAATGTCAGCTATACGATCGGTGCGGATTATCGCTTCAATCCATCCGTGCTCGGCTATGCGAAATACTCAACCGGGTTCAAATCCGGCGGGTGGTCGCCAGACGGGTTCAGCGCAACGGCTGTATTCCTGCCCGTCGATGAGGAGACGCTCAATTCTGTCGAGGTCGGCCTGAAATCGGACCTTTTCGACAATTCTGTCCGCCTCAACACTGCAGCTTTCTTCAACCGCTATGAAGGGCTGCAGATCGGCGCGACAGTTCCGGGTCTCGGCTTCACCCGGTTCAATGTCGACGAGACTGAAATCATGGGTCTTGAGGTCGAGGGTATCTGGCAGCTTACGGACAATTTCCAGCTGAACGGAAACCTCGGACTTTTGCAGGCTGAATATACAAGCGTCACAGGCGATCAGGCACGCGGTCTGACGAATAATGGCGCAGGATGCCCGGCCGGAACCAACGCCGCCGACAACGCGCAGATCATAGCTTGTGCCAGAAATCTCGAGCTGAAAAATGCACCCGAGTACAAGGCAACGATTGGCGCGCTCTATACATTGCCTTTCCAGAATGGCGAACTGATCTTCTCCGGCGATATCAGTTTCGAAGATGATACCTGGAGCCTTGTCGCGAATTCTCCGCCCCATGCGCTCACCCGGGGGCCGACCCTCATGAATGCCCGCGTCAAGTATGAGTCCATTCAGGGCTGGTCCGTGGCAGCCTGGGGCAAGAACCTGACGGATGAAGAGTATTGGCGGGCCTCGTCGGCCAACTCGTTCACGACCTATGCCTCCGAGCCTATGACTTACGGCATCGACCTTGGCTGGAAGTTCTGACGTCGTGCGCATCCTGGTCTTTTCGCTCGCAGCCCTGGCCCTCGCGCCGGGGCTGCTCGCGGGATGCGCTGTATCGGCGCAAGGTCCAGCGACCGATACACTGAGTGTTGAAAGCCCCAAGACAGAACCGATCACCACCGAGCCGTGGTTGATGGCGACAGCGAGCGTAACCGACCTCGACCGGACAGCGAGGTTCTTTCGCGAAATCGGAAACTACGAAACTATCTGGCAGGGCCCGCTCGACCCAGCCGAGATTGCCTTCCTCGGTCTGGCGCAGAGCGCATCGGCCGAGGCGCTGGTTCTGGCAGCGCCGGGGTCGCATCATGGCTGGATCCGGCTGGTACGGTTTGACAATGCCGGCCGGAAGGTGCCGACGCGGCCGGGGGCGCGCGCGTGGGACACTGGCTGTTTCTGGTCCCTGATGGTCCGCGCCAATGGCATGGAAAGCATTTATGACGACGCCGTCGAAATGGGCTGGTGGACGCAGACGCCGGTGACTGACCTGACATTCGGCGAGTCTCAGCTGAAGGTCGTCGTTTTTCAGGGCCCTGACGGGCTCCAGGTGCAAGCCTATGAGCGGCTGTCGCCGCCCTTGCCGGAAGCGTTCGGCGCGTTTGAGCGGATCAGCCAACCTTTCAACATCATGCAGATGAGCCGCGACCGGGAAGCTGTCAGGATACTGATGGAAGATGTGCTTGGCTTCGGGCGCTTCTGGTATGGCCCTCCCTACACCTCTGACCAGCCCGCAGATATGCCGCTGGGTATCCCCCGCAATCTGACAACAACCATTCCCTACAAGGCAGCGATTTTTGAGCCCGCACCCGGTGAGTTTGGCCGGATGGAGTATATCGAAATCGACGGCCTCGAAGGCCATGATCATGCAGATCGCTGCACCGCGCCGAATCTCGGCTGGCTGTCCGTGACTTATCCGGTGAAAGATGCGGCCGAGGCGGAAGCCAGGATCAAGGCCAGAGGCTGGCCGGTTGCCTCGCCTGTCGGCGAGTTCGCTCGCGGTCCCCATGGCGGGGGCAGGGTGCTGGCGATCCGCTCGCCGGATGGCGCGTGGATCGAGTTTGCGGAACAGCCAGGGCAGCCGAGATCAGCCGGCAAAGGCGCGAAGTCAAGATAAGCCTTCGACTGGGAAGCGATGCAGCCAGTGATGCCGCACTCAGGCCCAGACTTCTGCTGCGTTATTCCGGTTCGCGCTATTGGCGGCGTCCCGGAAGCCAGGACCGGGCGGCGGTTCACTCAAATCCAGGGCGAACCCCTTGCGAAAAATCGCAAGGGGTTCTGTCCATCCGGCGTTTGACAGTTAAGCTTGCCAGTGCAAGTTCTGATATCGTCAACAATAGTTGCCGTCGCGACAAGG
>CAYPDA010000006.1:0-65422 GCA_964409375.1 uncultured Hyphomonas sp. | reverse complement strand
GCGAACCAGGCCGTGTTCATGGCGACGCTGAAGCCGGGTGACACCATCCTCGGCATGAGCCTGGCGGCCGGCGGCCATCTCACCCACGGCGCGAGGCCCAACCAGTCGGGCAAATGGTTCAACGCGGTCCAGTACGGCGTGCGCGCCGACGACCATCTAATTGATTTCGAGGAAGTCGAGCGCCTTGCCCGTGCGCACCGCCCGCAGATGATCATCGCCGGCGGTTCGGCCTATCCGCGGGTCATCGATTTCAGGCGCTTCCGCGAGATTGCCGATGATGTCGGCGCAGTGCTGCTGGTGGACATGGCGCATTTTGCCGGTCTTGTCGCCGGCGGCGTCCATCCGAGCCCGCTGGAATATGCGCATGCCGCCACAACGACGACGCACAAGACGCTACGCGGTCCGCGCGGCGGCATGATTCTGACCAATGACGAGGCACTCGCGAAGAAGTTCAATTCCGCGATCTTCCCCGGCATCCAGGGCGGGCCATTGATGCATGTCATCGCCGCCAAGGCGGTTGCCTTCGGCGAAGCGCTGACGCCGGACTTCCGCGCCTATGCGGGCCAGGTTGTGGCAAATGCCCGCGCGATGGCGGCCGCCTGCCGCGCGGCCGGGCTGGATGTCGTCTCCGGCGGCACCGATACGCATCTCGCCCTGATCGACCTGCGACCCAGGGGCGTCACCGGCAAGGATGCCGAGGCGGCGCTGGGCCGCGCCTTCATCACGTGCAACAAGAACGGTATCCCGTTCGATCCCGCGCCGCCCGCCATTACCTCCGGCATCCGCATCGGTTCGCCCGCCGGCACGACGCGCGGCTTTGGCGAAGCGGAGTTCACCCAGATCGGGACCTGGATCGGCGAGATCGTCGATGCCCTGGCAAATCGGGACACCGGGACCGTCGAGGCACGTATTCGCGGCGAGGTGCAGGCCCTGACGGCCCGCTTCCCGATCTATGAAGGGCTGGGGGCCTGATCCGCTTTGCGCTGTCCGTTCTGCGGCTCCGAGAACACGTCCGTAAAGGACAGCCGGTCGGCGGAAGACGATACAGCTGTGCGCCGGCGCCGGGTCTGTGAAAGCTGCGGGGCGCGCTTCACGACGTTTGAGCGGGTACAGCTGCGCGAGATCATGGTGGTCAAGCGCGATGGCAAGCGGGCGCTGTTCGACCGCGAGAAGGTCCAGCGCTCAATTCTTGTGGCCCTGCGCAAACGCCCGGTGGACCGCGAGCGGATCGACCAGATGGTCTCCGGCATCGTTCGCAAGCTGGAAAGCGGCGGGGAGTCTGAAGTCCAGTCTGCGGAAGTAGGCGAGCTGGTGATGGAGGCGCTGAAGCGCGTCGATCCGGTCGGCTATGTCCGCTATGCCAGCGTTTACCGCGACTTCAAGGATCCGAGCGACTTTGCCCAGTTCATCGAGAAGGCTGCTCTGGAAGATGATGAAGACGCGGGCGAGGCATGAGAAACCTGCGCATCACTTTGAAGATCGCCTCATCTCTGGATGGCCGGATCGCGCTGGCGGACGGGACGAGCCAATGGATTACCTCGGCGGAATCGCGCGCCCGCGGCCACCAGCTGCGCTCGGCGCATGATGCCATCATGGTCGGCGTGGGCACCGTGCTGGCAGATGACCCGCTGCTCACAGCCCGTTCCGTGCCGCTGCCGCGGCGCCAGCCGGTGCGGATCGTGGCGGATTCGCAGGGGCGGACGCCGGCAGGCTCGCGCCTTGCCACCTCCACCGACCTTGGCCGGGTGGTGGTTGTCACGGCCGGGGTGGATGCCGGGGCGCTGACCGAGGCGGGCGTCGATATCTGGCGGTGCGGCAATGGCGTGCGCGTCAATGTGGCGGAGTTTGTGCGGCGGGCGCAAGCCGAGGGCCTCGCGACGCTCCTGCTTGAAGGCGGCAGCACCCTGGCAGCGAGTTTCATCCGGGCGGGGCTCGTGGATGAGATCGCCTGGTTCCGGGCGCCGGTCCTGATCGGCGGCGAGGGTCTGCCCGCTATGGGCGAACTGGGCCTTTCGGATCTGAGATCTGCGGCGCGCTGGCGCCCTGTCGCGACGGAACGGATTGGGGATGATGTCCTCGACACTTATGTTCGGACTGAGCAATAGTCCCTTTTTCAGGAAAACCAAATGTTTACAGGCCTCGTTACCGATGTTGGCAGCATTCGCCGCGCAGAGCATCGCGGCGGCTTGACCCGTTTCGAGGTCGAGAGCGGCTACCGGCTGGACGATATCGCGACGGGCGCCTCGATCCTGCATTCCGGTGTCTGCCTGACGGTGGTCGAGATGGGGCAGGGCGCGCGAGGCGCCTGGTTCGCCGTTGAAGCGGTTCCGGAAACGCTGTCGAAAACCATCCTCGGCGGCTGGAAGGAAGGTACGCGCGTCAATCTCGAAAAGAGCCTGAAGCTTGGCGACGAACTTGGCGGTCATTTCGTCTTCGGCCATGTCGACGGGGTCGGCGAGGTCGTCTCGGTCGCGGCGGAGGGCGAGAGCTTTCGCATCACCATCCGTCCGCCAGCGCACATTTCACGCTATTTCGCGACCAAGGGATCGGCGGCGATTGACGGCGTATCGCTGACGGTGGCGGCGGCGCTCGAGAACGGTGATTTCCAGGTGGCGATCATTCCGCATACCTGGGAAGTGACGACCCTCAGTGTACTGAAGGCTGGCGACCGGGTCAACCTCGAGATCGACATGCTCGCGCGCTATGTTGCGCGAATGATTGGCGCCGATGTGCCGCAAGGGAGCTGACACATGAGCAGCGAGTTTCACGCCGCCATCTCCTCAATCGAGGAAATCATCGAGGACGCGCGCAACGGGCGGATGTTCATCCTCGTCGATGCCGAGGACCGGGAGAATGAGGGAGACCTCGTTATTCCGGCCACCTTCGCGACGCCGGAGGCCGTGAACTTCATGGCCCGGTATGGCCGCGGCCTCGTCTGCCTTGCCATGACGCAGGAACGCGCCCATGCGCTGAACCTCGACATGATGACGCGTAACAACCGTGAGAGCATGCAGACCGCCTTCACAGTGTCCATCGAGGCCAGGGAGGGCGTCACCACCGGCATCTCCGCGCATGACCGTGCCCGGACGATCGCTGTCGCGATTGATCCGACCAAGGATCAGGGCGACATCGTCACACCCGGCCATGTCTTTCCGCTGATTGCCAAGGAAGGCGGCACGCTGGTGCGCGCCGGCCATACCGAAGCGGCCGTCGACATCTCCCGCCTTGCGGGCCTGTTTCCGGCCGGCGTGATCTGCGAGATCATGAATGATGACGGCACAATGGCGCGTCTGCCGGAGCTGGTCTCCTTCGCACAGTTGCACAATCTGAAGATCGCCACCATCGCGGACCTTATCCACTGGCGCCGCCAGAATGACCGGTTCCTCGAGCGCCGCATCGAGGCGCCGCTGGAGTCCGGCTATGGCAGCGGCTTCAGGACGGTCTGTTTCCGCAACACGCTGGACGATTCCGAACATATCGCCATCGTTCACGGCGACATCACGCCCGACACGACCACGCTCGTCCGCGTCCACCGGACGGACGTGCTGGCCGATATTCTCGGCGAGCGGGGCCCGCGCGAAGGGCTCGTCGCCCGCGCCATGGGCATCATCGCCGAAGCGCCGGAACCGGGGGTGGTCGTGTTCGTGAACACGATGCAACCGGGCGCTCTGGCAGAGCGTCTCGGCCTCAAGACCGGCGCGCCGCGCGACCCTTCCGCGCCCATCCGGGAATACGGCGTCGGCGCGCAGATCCTGCGGGAACTGGGTGTGCGCAAGATGATCTACCTGTCCGATACGCAGCCCACCCGCCTTGCGGGACTTGACGGATACGGCCTGACCATAGAGGGCTGGCGCCGCCTGAACGAGGAGAAGACCTGATGGCCGACCGCGTCCTAATCGCGATCTCGCGCTACTACAAACATATCAGCGACGAGCTGGAAGCCGGCGCGCTGGAAGCGCTCGAGGCGGCCGGCGCGAAGGTGACGGTGATGGAAGTGCCGGGCGCGTTCGAGCTGCCCGGCCTGATCGCCATGGCGGCCGATTCTGCGCGGTTCGACGGCTTCGTCGCGCTCGGCTGCGTCATCCGGGGCGAGACGTCGCATTATGACTATGTCTGCGGCGAGAGCGCGCGCGGGCTGATGGACCTGATCGTGCAGCGCCGCCAGGCCATCGGCTATGGCATCCTGACAGTCGAGAATGAAGCGCAGGCGCTTGTGCGCGCGGGCCGGACGCAGGGCAACAAGGGCGCAGACGCCGCAAATGCCTGCCTTGCCATGATCAGGTTCCGCAAGGAGCTGATCCGCTGATGACCCAGAAGCTGCCTTTCGAGGTGACGCGGGCGCGCCGGGCCGGTGCGCGCCTCGCCGCCGTTCAGGCGCTTTACGAAATGGAGCAGACGGACAAATCCGCCCGCGCCACGATCCGCGAATTCATGGAAGACCGGCTCGGCCTCGGCCCGGACGGCACGCCCATCGAGGACGCAGACCCGGACCTTTTCAAATCCATCGTCAATGCAGTGGTCGAACATCAGACCCGGATCGACAGTGCCATTCTGGCCCGGCTCGCCCGGGGCTGGAAACTTACCCGCCTCGACACGACCATGCGCGCTCTCCTGCGCGCTGGAGCGGCAGAGTTCATTTCGCATCCGGAACTCTCCGATGCGGTGATCCTCAATGAATACGTCTCGCTGGCGCATGACTTCTTCGACGAAGGCGAAGCGAAGTTCGCAAACGCCGTCCTGCAGAATGTCGGCAAGGATTTGCGGGCTTAGACCCCACCAGACGCCGCGCATCCCCGTGCCGGCGGGGATCTTGCATGGCATCGCTCTATTTTGCCGGATATGTGCAGGCTAGCCCCGCGCCGCCTTGTACGGCTCATGCCAGCCCTTCGGCGAGGCCGAGAAGATTTCGGCGCCGGTTTCGGTCACACCAATCGAGTGTTCGAACTGGGCGGAGAGCTGGCGGTCGCGGGTGACGGCAGTCCAGCCATCTGGAAGGATCGCGGCGTCCTTGCGCCCGATGTTCAGCATTGGCTCGATGGTGAAGAACATTCCGGGCCTCAGTTCCGGTCCTGTGCCTGCACGCGCGGAATGGACAACATTTGGCTCATCATGGAAGAGGCGCCCGAGGCCGTGCCCGCAGAAATCATCGACCACAGAGAAGCGGTTCAGGCGGGCAATCTCGCTGATTGCGGCGCCGATGTCACCGAAACGGTTGCCGGGCCTGACAGCGGCGATGCCGGCCATCAGCGCCTCATAGGTCACTTCCATCAGCCGCTCGGCTTTGCGTTTTACTTCGCCGACGCCGTACATCCGGCTGTGGTCGCCGTGCCAGCCATCCAGGATGAGCGTCACGTCAATGTTCGCGATGTCGCCTTCCTTCAGCGCCTTGGCGCCGGGAATGCCGTGGCAGATCACATGGTTCACGGAGATGCAGGAGGCGTGGCGATACCCCCGGTAGCCGATGGTGGCGGAGACGGCGCCATTGTCCCGGACGAACTGGTAGACCAGCTGGTCGAGATGTTCGGTCGTGACGCCCGGTTTGACCTCCGCCACCAGCATGTCGAGGCATTCTGCAACCAGACGCCCGGCGCGACGCATGCCCTCGAAGCCTTCGGCGTCGTGAATGCGGATGTCGCCGGTGCGCATGGGCAGGACGAGGTTTGTATCGGTCATGGGCTTCAGTATGGCAGGCCAGGCGGCGAGATTCCAGACCTTTGAACTGCTGCCTTGCCGAAGCGGCCGGGGCCTGCCAGTAAATGAGCTGGATACAATCAGCGGGAGACCGGGCGATGCGGGCACGGCAGGGCAGATTTGCTGCAATCATGACGGCCGGACTGGCTGGGCTTCTCGCGGCTTGCAGCAGCGCGCCGGAAGCAGCGCCCGCCGCGGCGGTTCAGCCCCTGTCAGTCACGGGTGAGCCCGCCCCCGCCGCGGGGGCCTTCACCGAAGCGGGCCTCGCCGCGCTGGAAGCCCGCATGGCGGCTTATGTCGCCGAAGGCGCCGTGATGGGCATCGATACGCTGCTTGTCAAGGACGGACAGGAAGTCAGCCGGGTCATGGCCGGCGTCCGCCGCCAGGCCGACGGCGCGCCGATCGAGGCAGACACGCTCTACCGCGTCTATTCGATGACCAAGCCGGTGACGGGCGTCGCAATGCTGATGCTGTGGGAGGAGGGCGCGTTCCAGCTGGATGAGCCGGTAACGAAGTATATTCCGGAGCTGCACGGGCTGCAGGTGTTCCGGGGCCTTGACGATGGCGGCGCGCCGATCCTGACGCCGGTCAGCCGCACGCCGACGATCCGGGAGCTGATGAGCCACACCGCCGGGTTCGGATACGGCCTGCGCGCGGGAGACTATGTCAATGACCGGTTCCGCGAGGCGAACATCTTCGCCCTGCCGGACCTGCAGACGATGATCGAGGCGGTGGCCGGCATCCCGCTGATGTCTGAGCCGGGCACGACCTGGTCCTATTCGATCTCGGTCGATATCCAGGGCTATCTCGTCGAGAAGCTCTCGGGCCAGAAGTTCGGCGACTTCCTCCAGGAACGCCTCTTCGCGCCGCTCGGCATGGAGGACACCGCCTTCTTCGTGCCGGACGACAAGTATGACCGGCTCTCAGATATGTTCGTCTGGGCCGGGGAAGATATCGGCTGGTTCGCGTCCGATGCGCCGGGCTTCCAGTACCGCGAGAACACCGTCGCCTTCGAAGGCGGCGGACACGGCCTCGTCGCGACGATGGCAGACTATGCGCGCTTTGCCGGGATGCTGGCGAATGGCGGCAGCCTGAACGGCACGCAGATCCTGAAGCCGGAGACTGTCGCGCTGATGGCGGAAAACATGCTGCCGGAGGGCGTTTATATCGGCCATGACGGGGTTGCCGGTACCGCGCCGGCGGGCGGCGGGTTCGGGCTGAATGTCGGCGTCGTCACCGATTCCGAAGCCGCCGGGCTTGGTTATCCCGACGGCGCCTTCATGTGGGGCGGCGCGGCCGGCACCTGGTTCTGGGTCGACCCGGTCAACGATCTCTATTTCATCGGAATGATACAGCATTTTGGCGGTGGCGGTCCCGCCTTCGGCGGACGGGCGGAGTCGGCGCGGCTGGTCTACGAAGCGCTGGCGTCCCCGCGCTAGAGCCGTGGATGACGGCCGGGTTTAAGGCGTTTTACACGCTGTTGCGCATCGTCAGCGGCGTTTTCCCGTTCCTCCCGCCGCGCTTTGCCATGGCGTTCCGGCGCCTGATACTGCTCGCGAACCGCTGTCTCTCTGGCTGCGCGCCTCAGGCGGTTTCAGCCGTCCACGACGGAGACCCCGGGCGGGTCCGGCGCCCACAAGCGGGATGCCAGCCAGATAAAGGATCTCCGGGGAAAGGTTGATGTCCGAAGCGATCCGGCGGCCGTGAGGGCTTTTTTCACCCGTTCCGGAAGGAGGCCGGACGTCGGATGCACCGGACGCTCTTCATTGCCGCGTCTGCATGAACAAAGCGCGAAATCCCGAACTGTTCCGCCTTGGCCTGCGCCCCCCGGCGTGCCATCTCAGCGCATGACCATGCATCAGCCCACCGCCGCCATTCTCCTGATCGGCGACGAACTTCTGTCCGGCCGGACACGGGACATCAACCTGCAGCAGATCGCGCTTTTTCTGGAGCCGATCGGCATCCCGGTGCGCGAGTGCCGGACGGTGCCCGATGTACAGTCGGACATCGTCGAGGCGGTGAATGCGCTGCGGGCGAAATACACCTACGTCTTCACGACCGGCGGCATCGGCCCGACGCATGATGACATCACGGCCGATGCCATCGCCGCCGCCTTCGGTGTGGGCATTTCCGAGCATCCGGACGTGATCGCGGAGATGGCGGCGCGCTACGCGGCGATGGAGACGACCTTCACCCCCGCAAGGCGGCGCATGGCGCGCATTCCGCACGGGGCAAAGCTGGTTGCAAACCCCGTCTCCGGCGCGCCGGGCTTCCAGATGGAGAATGTGTTCACGCTTGCCGGTGTACCGATGATCGCCCGCGCGATGCTGGAGGATATCGGCCCGCGGCTTGAAGGCGGGGCGGTGGTGCACAAGGTGCAGTTGCGCGGGCCGGGCCTGCGCGAGGGCGACCTCGCGGAGCCGCTGGGCACGATTGCGGCTGCCCATCCGGGTGTCTCCATCGGGTCCTATCCATGGTATCTGGGGATGGGCGATACCGGAGTCGCGCTTGTGGCGCGGTCGGCCGACACCGACGCGTTGGCAGCGGTGCGCGGCGAACTTGAGCAGTTGATGCGCCGTCTTGGCGCTGATCCGCTGGCGCAGACGGAGTGAAGGGGTAACGGCCATCAACATCATTGCGCGCACACCTGTGCTCTGGGCCCTGTTCGGGATCGCCGTGCTTTGCGCGGCGGGTTTCAGCGTCTTTCAGCCGAGCGTCGGCGGGCAGTATCTCGACATGCTGTCTGATCCCGTGCGCGTGCGGGCGGCGCTCGCGGAGATGACGCCGGAGCAGAGATCGGCGCATTTCTGGGTGACAGTCCTGATCGATACAGCCTTTCCCCTCGGCTTCGGGCTTTTGTTTGCCGGGCTTGGCTGGCGGTTCTTTGGCCGGTTCGGCGCGTGGGCGGCGCTTCCGGGCCTCGCGGTTCTCGTGGTCGACCTGACGGAGAACACGCTCCAGGCGCTGGCGCTATCGGGCACGGCGGATGTGCTGGACGCGAAAGCCTGGGTCACCCCGCTGAAGATGAACCTATTCTGGCTCGCGGCGGTCATCGGGCTTATTGCGCTGGGCATCGCGCTCTACCGGATGGTCCGCAAACCGAAGGGCTGAGGCGGCCCGGCCCCGGCGTAAGCCTTGGCGGGGCGGGCCCTTCAGGCATAAACCGGGGTGTCAACAAACCCTGTCCGGAGGAACCTTCATGTCTGACCCCATCATTCTCGTCGAGCGCCAGGGCGCTGTTGCGCTCGTCACGCTGAACCGGCCGGATGCGCTGAACGCGCTGTCACGCGCGCTGCGGTCGGAAATCGTGCGAGTGTTCACCGAGCTGAAAGATGATGCGGAAATCCGCGCGGTCGTGCTGACCGGCGCGGGCCGGGCGTTCACGGCGGGCGTGGATCTCAAGGAAGCCGGCCAGACCGGCTTTGCGCTCGGCGTCGATGAGGATGCAAAGTCCATCGACCTCGCCCGCGCGATGATGGCGTATCCGTACCCGGTCATCGGAGCGATCAATGGCTTCGCCATCACCGGCGGGTTTGAACTTGCGCTGCTCTGCGATGTGCTGCTGGCATCCGAGAATGCGAAGTTTGCAGACACCCATGCCCGCGTCGGCATCATGCCGGGCTGGGGCCTGTCGCAGCGCCTCTCGCGCCTGATCGGCATCAGCCGGGCCAAGGAGCTGTCGCTGTCGGGCAACTTCCTTGATGCGGAGACGTCGGAGCGCTGGGGCCTCGTCAACCGGGTCTATGGGGCGGACGAGCTGGTGCCTGCCGCGCTGAAGCTGGCGCAGGACATGGCAAGCTGCCCGCCGGTCATGCTGCGTGGCTACAAGAAGATGATCGATGACGGCTTCGGGATGAGTTTCGCCGAGGGGCTGAAAGAAGAAGTGCGCCGCTCTGCCGAGCATGCCGCAAACGTCACCGCGGACGCGGTCGAGGCGGCGCGCCGCCAGGTGACCGAGCGCGGGCGCGGCCAGCAGGGCTGAGGCCCTCGACTTCTGCCGCCAGCCGTCCGAAATGGGCCTCGTGATTGAGGCGCATCCATGAACTGGTCCGATGACGGCATTGTGCTCGGCGCGCGCCGCTTCGGCGAGGGCGGGCTGATCCTCGATGTCCTGACGCGTGAACGCGGGCGGCGGTCGGGCCTTGTCTATGGCGGGGCTTCGCGCCGCCGGCGGGCGCAGTACGAGGCAGGCAATACGGTGGCCCTCTCATGGACCGGTCGGCTGGATGAGCAGTTGGGCCGGTTCGACGTCGCCGAGGCGCGGGCGGACCGGGCGAGCCGGCTGCTCGACGACGCGCCTGCGCTGGCGGCGCTGGCGTCTGTCACGGCGCTCCTGCGCGCGGGGCTCGATGAAGGCGAGGCGGCGGGCTCGTTCCTATATGATGCCACCCTCCTGATGCTCGACATGCTGACCGAGGCAGAGGTGTGGCCGGCGTTGTATGTGCGCTGGGAACTGGGCCTCCTGGCGACGCTCGGCTTCGGGCTGGATCTCGACCGCTGCGCGCTGACCGGGGCAAATGACGGTCTGAGCCATGTCTCGCCCCGGACGGGACGGGCAGTGCGCGGATCGGAGGCGGAGGGGTATCTCGACCGGTTATTGCGTCTGCCACCTTTCCTGGTCGCGCCGGACGCGCCGGTGATGGCGGGCGATCTTGCGGACGGGCTGACGCTGACGGGGTATTTCCTTGAGGGCCGCCTGTTCGCCTCGGTGAACCGGGGCCTGCCGCCGGAACGCGAGCGGCTGATCACAAGGCTGCTGCGGCTGGTCTAGACTATGCCGGCTGTCTGCGCTGCCATCCAGATGCCAATGATCAAGAACAGGCCGGCGGCGATCATCCGCACGACAGTCAGGCGGACGCGCCGGATGAGTTTATGGCCAAGGAAGACCGCCGGGACATTGGCGATCATCATCCCGGCCGTGGTGCCGAGGGTGACCATCAGCACATCATTGAAGCGCGCGGCGAGGGCGATGGTTGCGATCTGCGTCTTGTCGCCCATCTCGACGAGGAAGAAGGCGACAAAGGTGGTGACAAAGACGCCAGAGCGCCCTGTCTGGCGGACCGCTTCTTCATCTTCAAGCTTGTCGGGCACGAGCGCCCAGGCGGCCATAACGATGAAGGACGCCGCGACGAGATAGCGGAACCAGTCCCCCTCCAGGAAGGACGCGGCCTGCGCGCCGACGAAGGCGGCTAGAAAATGGTTCGCAAGGGTCGCTGCCAGGATGCCAAGGATGATGGGACCCGGACGCTTGAGACGCGCGGCGAGCACGATGGCGAGGAGCATCGTCTTGTCGCCGATCTCGGCGAAGGCAACGACGGCGGCCGAGGTGAAAAGCGCGTCCAAGGGGTCAGTCTCCGGGCCGGGCAGGGTTCAAGTCCAACGACATCGTCTCCTCGCCCGGCAAGGCAGGAGGCAATGTCATTGGTCTCGCCCGGACGGTGTTGACCGGCCCTCCCGCACCATGACCTCTCGGCCAAGCATGTTGATGCGAAAGCCCGCCTCGCGGCGGCTGGCTACTCCCCAGTGACGGGGCTGACCTAACCGCCAGACGCCCCGGATGCAAGCCCGGGCTGGACAGGCCTGAAAATGTAACACTATTACACACAGGAAGATGAGCCCGCATGGGCAGGAGGTCCGTCATGTTCGCCGAATCCGTTCGTTCGTCCGCTCTGCCTGTACACAGTGCGCCTGTGCGCCTGTGCGAAAGCGATGCGGCGCTGATCGCCTGCGGCCTTGGGCAGGGGGTGGAGCTTGCGATCCGGAACCGGCTTCTGGCGCCGGAGATCGAGGCCGTCATGGCGGCGTGCATGGATACGGGCGGCACGAATCAGCGGTGGACGGGACCAGCGGCGTATCTGAGGGAAAAACTCGACGAGGCGGCGGCCAGGCCGGGGCTGGACGGCGCGGCAGCAGGGGTCATCCGGTCGGATGTCTGCCACTGGGTGAGCCTCGCCGAGGCGGCCGCGCCGGGCAATGATTACACGCTTCGGATCGAGCATGTATCCGATGATGCCTGCCGACGGTTTCACAAGGACCGCACCGATCTGAGGCTCATCACCACCTATGCCGGCCGCGGCACACAATGGATCGACACCGAAGACGGCCCGGCGCCGGAGGTGCGGGAGCTGGCGTGCGGGGCGGTCGGGCTGTTCCTCGGGCACCGGGAGGGCGCGGCCGCTCGGATCCTGCACCGCTCGCCGCCGATCAGCGAGACCGGCAGGGCCCGGCTGGTTGTGGTACTCGATATTGAGCGGGCGGCCTGGCTGGCGCATAGCTGATCGCATGGTTCGATTCCCCCTTCCTGACGGCCTTAGGGCTGCTGTGTTCCTCGCTCTTGTGCCGGGTCTTGCCGCTTGCGGCGGCGCGCCGGAGGCGCCAGCAGATGAAGTGGCCGGCCCGGGCGTTGCGCCGGCGCCGGTATTCGTCCGGCCGACCCCGCCCCTGGCGCAGGTGAGCACCGAGCCACCCCCTCCGGCAGCGGTAGACAAGGCCAGCACCTATTGGGGTGTGGAGCCCGGCGAACCGGTGCCGATCAACTGGGACGACCTGATGCCGGAAGGCGGCATGGAGGCGCTAGACGAAGAATTCGCCGCTTTCTACGCCATGCTGGAGGCGCGTTATGGCGGGGATGTGATCGCCGGTCTCGATGCGATCGAGGAGGGCTCCGCCGCCGATGTCATGCCGCAACTGGGCAGTTTTGACACGGTGCCGGAACTGGACGGCCTGTATGTGCGTCTTCCCGGTTATGCCGTGCCGTTTGACTTTACACCGGATCATACCCACCGCACCTTCCTGCTGGCGCCTTACATGGGCGCCTGCATCCACTCACCGCCGCCGCCGCCGAACCAGATCATCCTGATCGACGCGGATCCGGGGGTGAACCTCGATGATATCTGGATTGCCTACTGGGTTGAGGGTACGCTCAAGGCCGAAACGCAAGAAACAGACCTGGCCGCGGCGGCCTATACGCTGACCCTGACACGGATCGAACCCTTTGTTCAGCCCTGACAGGGACTTTGTTCCGGGCGGCCTGACCCGGCGTGGGCAATTCCTGCGCCTATCTGAAGTAAGGCCGCCCCTGGCCTTGCGTCCGGTCTTCCGAATTCCGGGAGCCTGGCCATTCCGGAGACGCTTCTCATGCTGCGCCTGTTCATCGTGATCCCCTTTCTCATTGTGCCGATTGTTCTCTATGCCATGATTTCCCTGACCGCCGGCAGTGACGGCGCCCAGGCCGCCATGGACCGTGTGATGTTCTCGATGACGATGATGTCCGGTGGCATCTGGCGGTTCACGGCCGGTGACATGATCCTGGTCGTCGGCCTGATCGCGCTGTTCGGCGAAGTGCTGAAATCGGTGCGCACCAAGAGCGACTCGATCATGAACCATGCCCTTTCGCTCGGGGTGCTCGTCTTCTGCATTATTGCCTTCCTCGCCTTTCCGGGTTTTCACACCTCGGTCTTCTTCCTGATTCTGTTCATGACACTGCTGGATGTCGTGGCCGGGCCGGTCGTCAGCATCGTCGCGGCGCGGCGCGACTTCGGCGTCGGCAGCGGCACGCTCTGAGGCGGATCAGGCCGCCTGTCTCAGGCCAGGCAGGGCGAAGCGGCCAGCGGCGCAAGGCTGTCCATGTCCCAGTCGGCCTCCGGCGCGGCGAGGCGGGCGGCGATATCGAAGTGCCGGCCGGCGCTGGCAATGCGTGCGCAGGACCAGGCCGTGTCACTGCCGGCGGCGGTATCCACCTCGGCGACGTGTGAGAGCACCTTCAGCATGCGGTATTCGTAGAAGCTTTCGCCGGTGAACCGGGTGATCAGGGTTTCGAGCAGGCTTGCTGCCTCGTCGAGTGCCGCCCGGGCGGCGGTATGCCCGCCGGCGGCGGACTCTGCGGTGGCGACCTTCTGCAGCATGGCGGAGAGACCCTCAGGGCCGCCGGCATCCTCGGTGTCGGCGGCTCTGATCTCGCGCGCGAGAACCACGGCGCGTGCCGCATGGGCGCGGGCGCCTGTCAGGTCTCCGGCGAGGCGGGTGGCGGTGGCGAGTTCGCCGTGCGCGACCATCAGCTGGGTTTTCTGGTAGTAGTTCTCGGGCGTCTTTTCGAGTTCGGCGGAGCGGTAGGCAATTGTAAGTTCGAGCGGGGCGATGGCTTCGGCGCCGCGTTCCTCTCGGATCAGGAGGCCCGCCTCCTGCATGGCGAGATAGGCGCCCATCTCGGCGCCGTTGCCGAGGCGCTCATGCATTTCCGGTGTCAGTTCGGCGCGCCAGGCGCGGACGAGGTCAATCGCTTCCGTGGTCTCGCCGGAGGCTTGGAGCAGCTGGAGCAGGTCCGTACGCACACTCCACATATGCCGCAGGAGAACGCGCTCATTCCCGGGCTTCAGGGCGAGGCCGGCCTCGGCGAGTGCGGCGGCCCGGGCATTGGCAGCGCGCCCGTCGGCGAGGTCGTTGCGAAAATACAGCGCCTGCATCGTCAGCATACGCTCGACCATGATCAACTCGGCGATCGCAACGCTGTCGGATGGGTTGCGGGAGATGACTTCGTCCAGTGCGGCCTTCGCATCCCGGAACAGCTGGGACGACGTTTCTGTTTCGCCAAGATTGGCGACGCCGATGCCGCCATAGAGATCTGCAAGGCGCGAGGTGATGATGCCGACTTCGAGCAGTACATCAGCCGGCGCGGCGGCGTCGAGTTCGAGGCTGTTGATATAGTCGCGCACGACATTCGCGAGGGCGGTGCGCGCTTCGAGCGTGCCGGAAACCTGCTGGGCCCGGTCATACACATCGAAGACCAGCGTACGGCTGAGTTCGCGGGCCTGGGTGAAACGGTCATTGGCAATGGCGAGCGCGGCCTCGGCGCGGTTGTACTGGAGTACGGTGACGGTGAGCGCAGCCGAGAGACCAAGGATGACCCCGGCGACGGCCACAAGGGCGGCCCGGTGGCGGCCGGCGAACTTGCCAAACCGGTAGGACGCGCTGCCGCCAAAGGCGCCAACGGGCCGGCCCGCGCGGTAGTTGGCGAGGTCGTCCGCAAGGGCGTCGACCGTGGCGTATCGCAGGGCGGGATCGCTCGCCGAGGCGCTGGCGATGATTGCCGAGAGTTCCGGTGTCCGCTCCGCAGGCTGAACAAGATCGGCAAGCAGCTTGCCGAGGGAGAATATGTCCGACAGCGTGTTGGCCGCGCCGCTGCTTGCGCGCTCCGGCGCGGCATAGCCGGGCGTGTAGCTCATCACATCGCGCGGATCGACACGGCCGGTCACGGGGTCCGGCGCCGCGGCGTCCGGTGATTTCGAGATGCCGAAATCGATCAGCTTCACATGGCCGTCGCGGTTCACCAGCACATTCGACGGCGTGAGATCGCGGTGGATGATCAGGTTCTGGTGGGCGAACTGGACAGCGTGGCAGAGCGTCGCAAAAAGGTCGAGGCGCTGGGCGAGGCTGGCGCCGGTGCGTGCCGTCCAGCTGAGCAGCGGCTCGCCATCGACATATTCCATGATCATGTAGGGCGCGCCGTCGGGCATCTCGCCGCCATCATAGAGGCGGGCGATGTTCGGATGGTTTAGCGTGGCGAGGATCTGGCGTTCGCGCTCGAACCGTTCGACCAGCGCCTCTGAGAGGGCGCCTGGCCTTATGACCTTGATGGCGGCAGTCTGGTCGAACTTGCCCGAGATCCGCTCGCCCAGATACACCGCGCCCATGCCGCCCTGGCCGATCGTGCCGGTGATGCGATAGGCGCCGACCTGTTCGGGCGCGGCGGGCTCATACGCGTCGCGCCCGGCGCCGCCCGTTTTCAGGACGCCGGGATGGGACTGCTCGGCCGCAAGCAGAGACAATACGCGGGACTCAAGCTTCGGGTTGTCCGCGCACTGGCGGCGCACCCAGGCGACACGCTCACCGGACGGCAGGTCCAGCGCGCCGGACAGGATTTCAAGGGCCTGGCGTTCAGTCGAGTCTGTGGTCATTCGCCTTCGCCTCATTCAGACAATCCAGCAGCCAGGCCCGGGCGACCCGCCAGCTGCGCTTGATGGTGGCTTCCGAAACGCCCCGGATCTCGGCGATCTCTTCCAGCGTCATGCCGCCAAAGTAGCGTAACTCGACGATCTCGGTCTTTTCGGGATCAATCACGCTGAGGCGGATCAAGGCCTTTTCGAGCACATCCATCTCGATCCGGTCGGCGCTGCCATCAGAGAGGCGCGAAACAAGCGTGACCCGTTGGTGCTGGCGCTTGTCGGAACGCTTCTTGCGCGCATGGTCGATCAGCACACGGCGCATGGCCCGCGCGGCGAGGGCAAGGAAATGGACCTTGTCGGCCCATTCGACCGAATCCACCCGCATCAGCCGGAAGACCGCCTCATTGACCAGGTCTCCGGTAGACAGCGACAAATTGCGTTCGGAGCGGATCAGGCCGGCGGAGATCTGCCTCAGTTCGGAATAGAGCTGGGTAAACAGCAGGTCGCGCGCACCGAGATCGCCGGCCCGCCAGGCGTCAAGCAGCCTTTTTGCAGAAACATTGCTCCCCGGGTCCATCGCGCTCTCCCCCTGGTGAACGTGTCGCAAAAACCATGCCGGAACAAGGCGTGCGCGCGGTTTAAATTTAAATTTGCCCGCCTGTGACCGGTTTTCGGGGATTTCCGCGCCTTCAATTGCAGGAACGCAGTTTGCCGGAGGGATGGCACATGAACGAAACACTCGACAGGATCCCGCCCGAAGCGTGGCCGGTCATCGACATCCTGTTCAATGTCACCATGGCCGCAGCCGGCATCTGGCTGGCGATCACCGTCTTCGTGGTCTGGCGCCGGCGCGCCTCGAACCTGACACCGGTGCACGCCGCCAGCCGCAGCGGCAGGGCGCAGCCGGATTTCCTGAAGGTCGACCAGAAGGCGCGCGAAGCCGCGATCAGGCGGGGTGAGTTGCATGATACCGCCCTGGACGAGCGCGACGCCGCCGAGGAGCGGGCCGCCAAGGCGGCAGCGGCCAAAGCGGAGCGCGGACCGGTCACCTTCGCGCAGCGGATCGCCGGGCTCGCTGCCTTCATGATGTCGGTTTTCACGCTGATCTCGATCGTCGTCAGCTCGGTCTTCACCATTGTCCGCATGGGAGAATATGTCGGCGAATATACCGCCTGGGAGCGGATCGCCGCCATCATCCTGCAGCATCCGATCGCCTTTTCGATCTGCGTGATGATCATCCTTGCCCGCATCTACACCCAGTTCTTTTCGTCCGCCAAGAAGGAGGGCTGACCCATGGCCTCGCAGCCGCTTGTACTTTCCGATCCGAACCTGTTGGCCGAATTCGTCCGGGAAACCGAATTCAGGGGCCTGTTCGAGAAGCGCTTTGCGGCGCCGGTTGATCTCGCCGCCCTCCTGTTCCGAAACGGCCAGCTGATCGACAGCTTCAAGGGCTCGCATTTCTCGGTTGGCGGTCTGGTCAATGCGATCAAGGGGGTCGCGGGTGGTTCGTCGCACATCTCGATCATGCTGGCGGACCTGAAGCCCTTCCAGGTCAAGCTGCCGGTCAGGGGCCTGTCGCGCGACAATGTCGAGATCGCGGGCCTCGCGACGCTCGAACTGCAGCTGAACCCCGACAAGCCGTCGAACATCCTCGGGCTGATGAGCGGGGTCGCCCGCCAGCAAGGCGAGGGCGGTGAGGACGGCGAAACCCTGCCGGGGCGCAAGGCGCTGTCGCGCATGGACGTGCTGGAGCGGATTGCGCCACATTTCTCCGACCGGGTGATCGAGGCTGTGCTTGGTCGGACCGATGCCGAAGATATTCGCGGCGACACCGGCCTGCAGGACAAGATCCAGGCTGACATGATGCTCGAGGCCGAACGGGTGTGCGGGGATCTCGGTCTGATGGTGCGGGCCGTCTCGGTCGAGTGGGCGATGAACGCCGTGGAGCGCGAGGCGTTCGAGCGCGCGCAGATCAACCGCCAGCAGGACGCGCTGGACCATCAGCTGGAGCTCCTGAAACGCCAGGTCGAGCGCCAGTCGGAATCGACAATGGTGCAACTGGACGCTGCGACCAACCTGACAAAGCTCCAGAGCGCCAGCGAGGATGAACTTGCCCATATGGTGCTGCAGAGCGAGGTGCGCTTCATCGATGCACGCGAGGAAGCCCAGCGCCGCCAGGAAATGGAGGCCCTCGCCTATGAGATCGAACTGCTGCGCACTGAGCGCGCAGCGAAAATGGAGAACGACCTCTCCGAGGCGAGCCATCTGGTCAATCTCACCGGCGAAGCCGGACGTCTCCGCAAGACCGAACGGGAAATCGAGGAACTCGATGCCAGGCACGCCGTCAACCTGAAAAAACTGGGTATCCTGACCGACCTTGAGCTTCGAGAACGCAGCGAGCGGATGGAGCTGGAGCTTGCACGAATGGCGCAGGAGCAGGCAGCGAAAAACCTGCGCACCCTGATGGAAATCGAAGGCACACAGGCCGACCGCGATACCGACCGGATGATCCGGTCCAAAAAGGCTGACATGGAGGCCGAACTTGCGCGCGTCCGCGCTGATGCAGACGCGCGCACCGCGCAGCTGATGGCAGGGTCGAAAATGACGCCCGAGCAGATCCTTGCGATCAATGCCGGTCTCTCGCCGGACGTGGCAGAAGTGCTGAAGGAACAGGCGCGGGCACAGGCGGGCTCCAGCCAGGAGTCCATGGAGATCATGCGTGAGCTGATCAAGGGCGCCTCAGACGAGCGGGCGGCCGGACGCAGCCATGAGCTCGATATTCTGAAAGCGGGCATGGCTGGAGCGACAGGCGTGGCACACGGCGCGGGCGGCAAGGGCGGCGCTGGGCCGGACACGCCGGGCGCGTCCGATTCGGCAACGGTCGATTGTCCGAAATGCGGGCGCACAGTCGCGGCCAAGACGAAGTACTGCCCGGGCTGCGGCCACCAGATGCGGACCTGACAGGCGTGAAGTCCATGACATCCAGCCGGCTTCCCCTGCCTCGGCGAACCCAGTCCGAATGCTGCTATGCATCGGCGCTGGACGCGACCGCGACATTCTGCGGCGACTGCGGCACGCCGCTTGTGCGCTGCATGGCGTCAGAAGAGTGTGGCGGGCTTCTGGACGATCATGGTCTGTGTACGGTCTGTGTCGCACCCTACCTTCAGGTGGATGCCGGGGCGCTGACAGCGGCGCGGGTGGGCGGATCGGTGGCACTGCCGCTTTCGCTGGCCAACCTTTCGACAGTCGGTCGCCCGCTGTTCGTGACCGGGCTGTGGAGCTGTGAGGCGCTGGGGCCGTGGCGGGAGGAAAGTCTTGGCTGGGAACGGCTGGACGCAGGTGAGACACGGCCGATTCAGGTCATCGCACGCGAGATCGAGCGGTCCGGCACGCATGCGCTGCAGGTGATGGTGGCACTGGCCAGCCGCTGGCGCTGGCGGCAGGAGAATTTCGCCTTCACTGCAAGCCTGACACTGACGGTCGAGGATGAGAGCAGCGATACCGGCCCGGTTGTCAACATTGGCGGCGAGAGAGCGGGACATGGCAATCTCGTTTTCATTGGCGGTAAAGAGGCAAAAGCCTCCGGCCCTCAGAAGTCCGATCAAGCGATGCGCCTCGCCATGGTCCGGGCCGAGCGCGAAGAGCGGCGCCTCGGCCTGCGAGGGCTCGATGCCAGCAATTGGGTGCCGCGCCAGGCCGAGCTTTGCTGGTCCGGCTTCGAGCCCGGCGACACGCCATTCGACGGGCCGATCCTGGCACCGGACGGGGTGATCGGCGCCGGGCGCAGCCGCACGCGCAGCCAGGGCGGCGACGGCGATCTGCGCCTGCTTGTGCCGGGGACTTCCGGCGGCGTGGATGAAAAACTCAGCCGGGTCATCTCCCGGCGGCATCTGGAGCTTTACATCGAGTCGGACCGGCTTGTTCTAAGGGTCACTGGCGGAGGGGGACTGCGCGTGAACGGCGAGGCGTATGGTGAAGGGAAAACCATACGCCTCGCTGACGGCGACGTCATTTCGCCGGTCGTTGCAGCGCCGGGCCGGCTGGAACTGAAGGTCAGCTTCCGGAAGGAACATGGCAGTGTCCGGAAGATCCTCTTCCAGCGCATTGCCGGTAAGGCATGAGGGCAGGGTCATGAGAAAATGCAAGGCTTGCGGCGCGGCGATGGAGGCGGGCGACAGGTTCTGCGGCGAATGCGGTGCGGACCAGAACGCCGGCCTCGGGAGCATGATGACACTCGGTGGTCTGGAGACGCTGGACGACACCCAGACCCGCGCGAGCACGCGCGCGCCGATGCCGGAACTGCCGGAAGGCGCCGAGTTCGCCGGGCGCTACACTGTGCAGCAGGTCGTCGGCAAGGGCGGCATGGGCGTCGTCTACCGCGCACATGACAAGCTGGCAGAGAAGGATGTCGCACTGAAGCTTATCCGCGCCGACCGGCTTTCCGGCCCTGCATCGGTGCGGCGCCTGATTTCGGAGGGCATCACCGCGCGCGATATCCGGCATACGAATATTGTTGCCGTATATGATGTCGGCGAAGCTGAGGGCCAGCCCTTCGTATCGATGGAATATCTCAAGGGCCAGTCGCTGCGCGACTGGCACCGCGAGAAAATCCGTCAGCGAGAGGACGTTCCGCTCCGGGTCGCGGCGAGGATTGTGGCAGAAGTCTTGGACGGGCTGGCGGCGGCGCATGGCGCGGGCGTTATCCACCGCGACCTGAAGCCCGAGAACATCATGCTGGTCAGCGACCCTTCCGACATATCCGCGCCGCTCAAGATCCTGGATTTCGGCATTGCCCGCGCCGCTGGGGCCGGCATGGACAGTGGTACGGGGACGGGGCTCGGCACACCGCGCTACATGGCGCCCGAGCAGGTGACTAATCCGGATACGGCTGGTCCGCCCGCAGATCTCTATTCGCTGTCGGTCATCTTCTATGAGTTGCTCGTCGATGTACTTCCGCAGGGGCATTGGCAGCCACCCTCCGGCGGGCGTTCGGACGTGCCGGCAGGCATTGACCGCCTGATCGAACGCGGCCTGGCCAATCGCCCTGCCAATCGTCCGCAGACGGCGCAGGATTACCGCAAGGCTCTCGTCGATGCGGTCAATCTGAACGCGCCACCCGTGCCCGGCCCCCGGCCGGTGGGCCCGGATCATCCCGACGCAGCAGGACCTGACTGGCGCGGTGCGATCAAATGGGGCGGGATCGGGCTTGGCGGATTGTTCCTGATCGCGATTGTGGCGGCGGCGGTTGACGGGGGTAGCAGCGGCGGCGACTATCCGGACTACATATTGCCAGGGGATGACGACGACGATATCGACCCTGATCCGCCGCCGGAAACACCGCCGTCGCCTCTCGACGGCCGATGGATCAATGATAGCGGCGTCACCTACACGGTGCGTGTTGCCACTGACGGCTCCTTCTCGGGTTCCGGCACCAATGCCTTTGGCATGCGGGTGCAGATCTCAGGGCGTTTCAGCGGCCTGAACGCCACCTTCAGTCTGGTCATCCCGAATGCTGAAACGTCATACACCGGGCGGATGGTATGGGACCGCCAGTGCCACCTCAGCTATCAGCTGTTCGATTCGGCCAGCAACCTTGCCGATCGGGGTCTGTTCCACGTCAACCATCCACCCGGCGCGCCGTGCCCGTGATGCGGGAACGTCATCTTTTCCAATCCCAGAGATAAGGGGAACTTCGCATGACTGGTACCTGGTCCGTATACAGCCTGACAGGCTGCCGCTTCGAGGAACGGCCCTCCGCCGCGCCAAGCCTCTCGGCGCCCGATGTCCGGCTGCCGGACCGGGTGGACCTGCGTCCGCATTGTTCGCCGGTCGAGGATCAGAAACGTACGAATTCCTGCGTCGCCCAGGCGGTGGTCGGGGCCATGGAGTTCCATCAGATCAAGGCGCGGCGTCCGTTGACCGACCTGTCCAAACTGTTCGTTTACTATAACGCCCGCACGCTGTCGAATGCCAATGGGGCAGACGTCGGAAGCTACATCCATCACGGCATGGCCTCGCTCCTCGCCTATGGAGCATGTGAGGAGCGGCTCTGGCCCTTCCAAGAGGCCATGGTGACCACCCGGCCGACAGAGGCGGCCTATGCCAATGGACGCGACTATGAGGCCACGCAGTATGCACGCACACCGCGCGGCGTTCCGGCGCTGGCTGCGGTCGCGAATGGCTTGCCTGTCGTGTTCGGAATGTTTGCTCCCGGAGAATACTACCAGGTCGCGCATGAGACCGGGCGGATGCCAAAGCCCAACGAGGTGGAGACGCAGCGTCCGCCCGCTGGCCATGCAATGCTGATTGTCGGCTATGACCTCGCGGAGCGGCTTTATCTGGTGCGCAACAGCTATGGTGCGGGATGGGGGCAGGGCGGCTATTGCTGGATCCCGTTCGAGACAATCGACTTTTGGTCGGTCGAAACCGATTTCTGGGCCATTGGCGCGATCGAGGAGGCACCGGGCTTCAAGCTGATGGGACCGAGCCTTACGGACGCCATGCAGGGAGTCGGCGTCGGTTCGGACGTGCTGGCAGCGCGGGCCCACAAGCTGGATGAACTGCGTGCGGGTCTGCGCCAGCAACTGACGAGCAATCTCGAAGCCGCCAAGCGAGACTTTCGCGACAAGCTGCGCGGCAGATAAGCGCCCTTACGCCCCCTCCGGCGCCTCCGGCATCGGCAGGTCTGTGACCGGACCGACATCCAGAACCGGCGAGGCATCAATGCCGCCGGCGCCAAGCAACGCGACCAGACGGGTCAGCGCGGCGTTCACATAGGCCTGTTCCCAGTCCGGCAGGGCGGCGAAGCGAGCGCCGAACGCCGCCTGCAGCAGGTCAGGCGCCGCGCTCAGTGTCTCGCGGCCGGCCGGCGTGATCTGTACGAACACCGTGCGCCGGTCTGTATTGCCGCGCGCGCGCCGGACGAGGCCGCGTTCCTGGAGGCGGTCGAGCAGAATTGAGATCGTCGCCTGTTTCAGCCCAGCGCTTCGCGCAAGGTCGCCAGGCTGGGCGCCGCCCGTTTCGGCCAGTTCCTTCAATACGGCAAGCTGGGACGGTGTAAGGTTCGTATCGCGCGCGAGCATGCGGGACTGGCTGTCCACCGCCTTGACGATGCGGCGCAGGGCGATCAGCGCCTGTTCCGATGCGTTGACGGGCCGGGAAGGTTCAAGGGGAGCGGATGCGTCCATGAGCCCAATCCTATGTCAACTCCATTTAGGAACAAACAATTAGATTATCTAATTATCTGCCTGTTCTCCGGGGATTAGCCGGCGGTTTTGCCTTATAATCAGGCACAGTTGTGGCGGCCGGGGGTTGACATTACCGCCCGAATAATAATTTGACGGCCTAAGTATTAGCAAAGTGAGCGAAACCATGCCCGGTGACTCCATCGCCCAGAACACGGCCGAGCCAGTCCCCGAGCGAAGTAAGGCGGCGGCGCTGGCTCCCGTCCGCATTGCGCCGCCCGGCGCAGAGGACGCGGCCGAGGTTCATGCCCTGATTGCCGCCTGTCCGCCGCTCGACACCAATTCCCTGTATGCCAACCTGATCCAGTGCACGCATTATGCGCGCACCTGCGCGGTTGCGCGGATCAACGGCCGCGTCGCGGGGTGGATTTCCGGTCATCGCCCGCCCGGGCGGGACGACACTTTCTTCCTCTGGCAGGTCGCCGTGCATTCTGATGCGCGGGGCCTCGGCCTCGCAAAGCACATGCTGGCAGATATCCTGGCCCGGCCGGAGCAGTCAGATGTGCGCCAGATGGAAACCTCCATCACGCGCGGGAATGAGGCCTCCTGGGGCCTGTTCCGCGGCCTGGCACGATGGCTCGGCGCCCCGCTCCGCGATGCGCCCTGGTTTGACCGCGACCGGCATCTCGCCGGCCGGCATCCGTCCGAGTTTCTGGTCACAGTCGGGCCATTCCGAACGCCGCCCGCACCGGTCTGAACGCCTGCGTATACCCAACAAAACGACAAAGCATCAAACAAGGAGCCCGCAATGGCCTATGAACATGCTTCCGTACCGACTGACATCTTTGAGCGCCGCGAATCGCGCGTCCGCAGCTACTGCAGGTCATTTCCCTGCGTCTTCCGGTCCGCGAGCGGATCCCACATGGTGGCCGAGGATGGCACGCGTTATCTCGACTTTCTGTCCGGCTGTTCGACGCTCAATTATGGCCACAACCCGGCGGAGCTGAAACAGGCGCTGATCGAGTATATTTCGGCCGATGGCGTCGCCCATGGACTGGACATGCACACCCGTGCAAAGGCGCGTTTCCTCGAGACGTTCGAGCGGCGCATCCTGAAACCGCGCGGCATGAATTACCGAACGATGTTCACCGGGCCAACCGGCGCGAACGCGGTCGAGGCCGCATTAAAGCTCGCCCGGAAAGTCACAGGACGGACGAATGTGATCGCCTTCACCAATGGCTTCCACGGCATGACGCTGGGCGCGCTGGCGACAACCGGCAATTCCGGCAAGCGCGGCGGCGCCGGCATTCCGCTGAGCGGCGTTAGCCATGAGGCGTATGACGGCTATTTCGGTCCGGAGACCGACACGGCCGACCAGCTCGACCAGCGCCTGTCCGACAGCTCATCGGGTCTCGACAAGCCAGCGGCGATCCTGATCGAGACCGTGCAGGGTGAGGGCGGGCTGAACGTCGCCTCGACTGCCTGGCTGCGCCGGATGGAACAGCTTGCCCGCAAGCATGGCGCGCTGCTGATCATTGATGACATCCAGGCCGGCATCGGCCGTACGGGCGGCTTCTTCAGTTTCGAGCGCGCCGGAATCCAGCCGGATATCGTGACGCTGGCGAAATCGCTGTCCGGCATGGGCCTGCCGATGGCGCTGACGCTGATCCGTCCCGAGCATGACCGCTGGAAGCCAGGTGAGCATAACGGTACGTTCCGCGGTAACAACCACGCTTTCGTAACCGCCGCCAGGGCGCTGGATCTCTACTGGGCCGACGATGCATTCGAGAAGGATGTTGCGCGCAAGTCTGAGATCCTCCGGGAACGGCTGACACAAATTGCAGGCGCCAGCCCGCTAGCGAGCCGTGTCAAGGGCCGGGGCATGATGTCCGGCATCGAGATGGACAGCGGCGAAATTGCCGCGGAAATCTGCGCCGAGTGTTTCGGCAATGGTCTGATCATCGAGACGAGCGGCAGCGATGACGAAGTCGTCAAGGTGCTTGCGCCGCTGACGATACGCGACGCCGACCTCGAGGCCGGCCTCAAGATCCTCGAAGCTGCCGTGCGCACCGTTTCGGCGCGCCGCAGCCAGTCCGCAGCCTGAGGGAGCGACATCATGATTGTCAGAGATCTCGCCAGGGAAGCCCAGACAGAGCGACGTGTCGACAGCGAAGGTTGGACATCTATCCGCCTGCTGCTGAAAGACGATGGAATGGGGTTTTCCTTCCATGTCACCACGATCCATGCCGGCGCCGAGCTGGAAATGCATTACAAGAATCACCTCGAAAGCGTCTTCTGTATGGAAGGCACAGGTTCGATCGAGGATCTCGCGACAGGCGAGCGCCATTCAATCCGCCCCGGCGTGATGTACGCGCTAAACAATAATGACCATCATATTCTGAGGGCGGATGACGGCGCGCCGATGATCATGGCCTGCGTGTTCAATCCTCCGGTGACTGGCAGGGAAGTGCACGGCGCTGATGGCGCCTATCCGGCCGACGAGACGGTGAAGGAAGACGCATGACCCGTAACCGCATACCCACCGATACCGAGCCAGACCTTTACCCGTCGCGGCAGAAGGCAGCGCCGGAATGGCTGCAGCGCCGTGATCCTGTCGTGCAGGGATTTCCTGGAGCGCAGCCGCCGGTCGCGGCAGACCTCATCGAAGCCTATGCGCGCGATGGCTTTGTCGTGCTGGATGATGTGTTCTCGCCTGGCGAAGTCGAGCGCCTCAACGCCGAGGCGGATGCCTTGCGTTGCAGCAGCGGGCTTATCCCGGAAAGCTGGATCGCCGAGCACGGCGAGAGCGGCGCGGACGCCGTGCGTTCCGTCTTTGCGCCGCACCAGCAATCGGCCGTGTTCGAACGGCTGGCAGCGGACGCGCGCCTCGCAGAGCTTGCACGCTTCATCCTGGGCGACGACGTGTATGTTCACCAGTCGCGGATCAACTACAAGCCCGCTTTCCGGGGCAAAGAATTCTTCTGGCATTCGGACTTCGAGACCTGGCACACCGAGGACGGCATGCCGCGCATGCGGGCAGTGTCCATGTCAGTTATTCTTTCGGACAACCATCCGCAGGCGGGACCAACGCTGTTCATGCCGGGTAGCCACAAGCATTATGTCACCTGCGTCGGCGAAACGCCGAAGGCACACTACAAGACATCTCTGAAGCGCCAGGACTATGGCATTCCGGATACGGACAGCCTCACGCACCTCGCCAGAACTGGAGGCGTAGCGGGGCCGGCGCCGAAGGCTGGCGCCGTCATTCTGTTCGACTGCAACACGATGCACGGGTCCGGCAGCAACATCACGCCGTTCGAGCGGATCAATGCATTCTTCGTGTTCAATGCGTGGTCAAACAGGCTTCAGTCGCCGTACGGGCAAACCGATCCGCGTCCGGAGTTTGTGGCCCATCGCCATGTGCGCCAGCCTGTCCGGCCGGTGCGCGCGAACCGGATCATCACAGGAGGGGGGAGGTCATGAACCACACTGTCGAGAAGATCGGCGGCACGTCGATTGCCAATACCGACGTGATTACCAGAAATGTGCTGATCGGTGGGCGCGAGGGCGCGGACCTTTATCACCGCATATTCGTGGTCTCGGCCTATGCGGGCATGACCAACCGGCTGCTGGAGCACAAGAAATCCGGTGAGCCGGGCGTGTTCAGCCTGTTTGCGAGCGCGGGCAACAAATGGGCCTGGACCGAGGCGCTTTCGGGGGTCGAGCAGGCCATGCAGTGCAAGAATGAGGAAATCTTCGGGGGCGAGCCTGAGCTGGCCGTGGCAGATAATTTTGTCCGGGAGCGGATCGAAGATGTTCGTAACTGCCTGATCGACCTGCACCGGCTCTGCTCCTATGGCCAGTTCCGGCTGGACGAGAATCTCACGACGGTGAAGGAGGTCCTTTCCTCGCTCGGCGAGGCGCATTCGGCGTTCAATACGGCGCTGCTGCTTCAGAAGCGCGGCGTGAACGCGAAATGCATCGACCTGACCGGCTGGCGCGACGAGCGCACACTGACGCTGGACGAACGTATCCGTAATGCGTTTGACGGAGTGGATCTCGCCTCAGAACTTCCCATCGTGACCGGATATGCGAGTTCTCCGGAGGGGCTCGTTCACCAGTTCAACCGGGGGTACACGGAGATCACGTTTGCGCGCATTGCGGCGCTGACCGGCGCCGGTGAGGCCATCATCCACAAGGAGTTCCACCTCTCCAGCGCCGATCCGAAGCTGGTCGGCGAGAGCAAGGTGCGCAAGATTGGTCTGACCAATTTCGATGTTGCCGACCAGCTCTCCAACATGGGCATGGAAGCGGTGCATCCGAAAGCCGCAAAGGTCCTGAGGCAGGCGGGCATTCCGCTGCGGGTCAAGAATACGTTCGACCCGGCCGACGACGGCACGGTCATGCAGGCTGACTACATGCCGGACGCTCCGCGCGCGGAGATCATCACAGGCCTCAAAGGCGTGTATGCCATCGAAGTGTTCGATCAGGACATGGTCGGCGAGAAGGGATATGATACGGCCATTCTTGATGCACTGACGCGGCATTCGATCCGTATTGTGTCGAAATGTTCGAATGCCAACACGATCACCCACTATGTCGACGGCTCGCGCAAGGCGGTGAAGCGGGCCACCGCTGACATGGAAGCCGCTCTCGGCGGGGCCGAGGTCAAGGTCAGCCGGGTGGCCATCGTCTCGGTGATCGGCGCGGATATCAATGTGCCGGGCATCACCGCGCGGGCGCTGTCTGCGCTTGACCGGGCAAATGTGGCGCTGATCGGGCTCCAGCAGGTCTCGCGCAAGACAGATATCCAGATTGTCATCGACGAAGAGGATTTCGACACCGCCGTCTGCGCGCTGCACAAGGCGCTCGTGGAGAACGGTGCCCGGGCCGAACGCGACACGCCGCAGGCCCTCCGCCCGGCTGCATGAGGCTCAGGCGCGTGCCGCCGGGGCCGGTCCTGTCCGGACCTGGCGGCTTTGCAGCCTACCGCAACATCCTGGTGCTGGTGGCGGCGTTGACGCTGCTGCAGGGCGCAATGGCCGCCCTCGCCATGGTCACGGCGCTCAAGCTGCTCGCCGCCGGCGTATCGACTGCCGGGATCGGGCTCGTCGCCTCGGCCTATTCGGCGGGGTTCCTGGCGGGCACGCTGGTCGCGCCTCTGGAAATCCGCCGCATCGGCCATATCCGGACTTACGCCGTGTTGGCGGGCATCTGCGGGCTCGGCGTGCTGATGCTGCCGCTGGCGGGACGTGAATTGGCCCTCTGGGCCCTGCTGCTGGCGCTGGTCGGAGCTGGCGCGGCGGGGATGCTCACGGCGGGTGAAAGCTGGATCGCGAATGCCGCGCCGCCGCAGAGCCGGGGGGCGATCCTCGGTTTCTACCATATGGTCTCGAAGACGGGCGCGATTGCCGCGCCCTTCCTCGTGGCAGCGGCGTTGACGGGGCTCGGCGCCTTCATGGTCGCGGCGGGCCTGTTCATTGCCTCGCTGCTGCCTGTGGCCGCGACAAACAACAGCCAGCCCTCCCTGGTCGCAGCCAAGCCGTTCGGACCTGGGCGCCTGTTCGCGCTGGCGCCGGCTTCGGTGTTCGCGGCCTTCTGTGCGGGGGCGGTGAACAACTCCGTCGCGCAGCTCTATCCCGTATTTGCCGCCAGTGTGAGCCCGGCCGATCCGGCGGGTTTCTCGGCGCTCTTCAATGGCGCGATCCTGACCGGCGCCATGATCGGGCTCTGGCCCATCGGGCTCCTGTCCGACCGGATGGACCGGCGGCTGGTGATCGCGGGCGCGGCAGCGCTCGGCGCCGTGGCAGCGGCGGGGCTCGCGCTCAGCGTGTTTGTGTCCGTGCCGGCGCTCACGCTTGCGATGGCGGCGGTCTTCGGCGCAGGCTCGCTCAGCTATTATGCCGTCGCGGTTGCCAATGCGGCGGACCGGGCGGACAACGAAGAGATCACTTCGATGATGGCGGGCATCCTTGTCGTCTGGGGCGTCGGCTCGGTGGCCGGGCCCGTCCTGGCCGGCGCAGCGATGCAGCTCTTGCAGGGCGGCGCGGGACTGTTCGCCTTTGCCGCTGTGATGCTCGGCGGACTCGCTGTCCTCTGCCTGTCGCGCGTAGCGGTCTCGCCGCAGCCGCCGGCAGAGGCGCGCGAACCTTTCAGTGTCTCGCCCGCGACCAGCCTTGCCATCGCCGAATTTGATCCGCGCGGCGACGCGGACGAAGGCCAGCTCGAACTTTTCAAGGCCAGCGCGCCGCCGACTGAGGACCATGCCCGATGATCACCGCCGTCAGCTTTGCCGTCATCCTTTCGCTCTTCCTGCTGGTCGGCCTTGCCTCGGGCCGCAAGGCAAAAGGCAGCCGCAAGGATTATTACCTTGCCAGCAGCAGCGTGAACCCCTGGCTGGCGGGCCTGTCGGCGGTGTCCACCAACAACTCCGGCTACATGTTCATCGGCGTCATCGGCTTCACCTATGAGGTGGGACTCGCCTCGATCTGGCTGATGCTCGGCTGGATCATCGGCGACTATAGCGGCTCCAGCTTCATTCACCGGCGCCTTCGCCGCGCGACCGCCCAGTCGGGCGAGGCGTCCTTCGCGGGCGTCATCGCACGGTGGTATGGCGACACGTTCGGTGTCTGGCGTCGGATTGCCGCTGTGATCATGGTCGTGTTCCTCGTGGCCTATGCCGCCGCGCAGATCTCGGCCGGCGGCAAGGCGCTTGAAGGCGTACTCGGCATCAATCCCTGGACCGGGGCGGTCGCGGTGGCGGTCATGGTGCTGATCTATTCCATCGTCGGCGGCATCCGCGCCTCCATCTGGACCGACGGGGCGCAGGCCACCGCGATGATGATCGCGATGACGCTGCTGTTCATCGCGGCGATGGCGGGTGTCGGGGGCCTCAGCGGCGCGATCGAGAAATGGAGCGCGCTGCCGGGCTATCTCGATCTCTTCCCGGATGACCTCCTGCTGCCCGGTCTGCTCGGTCTCCTCCTCTTCATCCTGGGCTGGCTGTTTGCCGGCTTCTCGGTGGTCGGTCAGCCGCATGTGATGGTACGGTTCATGGCGCTCGACAAGGAGAGCAACATGGCCAAGGCGCGGGCCTGGTATTACGGCTATTTCACCATTTTCTACGCGCTGGCGACCGGGGTGGGCATGCTCTCGCGCCTCTACCTGCCGGACCTGGCGGACATCGACCCCGAACTTGCCCTGCCGATGATGGCTGTGGAACTGCTGCCGCCTGTCCTGGTCGGGTTGATCCTGGCGGGCATCTTCGCTGCCACAATGTCGACGGCGGACTCGCTTGTCCTCTCCTGTTCGGCGGCGTTGACACACGACCTCGTACCGCAGCGGCTGGAGACGACCTGGATGATGAAAGGCGCGACGGCGCTGGCGATCGTCATCGCCCTCGGCCTGGCGCTTTCGGAGAACCAGAGCGTGTTCGATCTCGTCATCCTGGCCTGGTCGACGCTGGCGGCGGCCTTTGCACCGCTGCTGACGCTTTATGCGCTGCGCCGGTCGGTGTCGCAGCCAGTGGCCATCGCGATGCTAGTGGTCGGGGTCAGCACGGCGCTCGTGTGGCGTTTCGGCCTCGGATGGCACACAAGCATCTATGAAGGCCTGCCGGGCATCCTGGTCCCGCTCGTGATCGGCTGGGCGCTGTCGCAGCCGCGCAGCGTTGCGCAGGCTGGGACGCCGCCGGAAGCGGCAACAGGGCCGGCGCCTGGCTGAACCGGTTGCAGGCGGGCGAAAATTTACCCCGGCGCAGCAATGAAATGTCATCGGATCGGGTGTAACCGGCGTAGAGGACGGGTGAAGCCAGCTTGTTTTCTTGCGCAGCATATTGCGACGGAAACACAGGCGCGCGGCGTTTAACCGCTGAAAGCCCACCGTTTTTTGTTGACGAGTATTCATGTTGAAGCCTGCATTTCTTACCGGCCGCTGGGTCTGGGCCCTGGCTGCGTTCGCAGTCGCCATCGGCGGCTGGTTCACCTGGTCGGCCATCTGGGGCGGGGAAAAGCCGCCCGAATATCAGACGGCGGACGTCGCGCGCGGCGATCTGGAAGTGACGATTTCCTCGGCCGGAAAGATCCTGCCGCGCGAAACGGTTGCCGTGGGCGCGCAGGTCTCCGGCCAGCTGAATGAGCTGTTCGTCGAGGCAGGCGATTTCGTGGAGCGCGGCGACCTGGTCGCCCGGATTGACGCAACGATTGCCGAGACGAATGTCGAAGCCAGCGAGGCGCAGTTGCGCGAACTGGAAGCGACCCGCAAGCAGCAGCAGGCCTCACTGGGCCTCGCCCGCGCGAACTTCGAACGGGCCAGGATGCTGTTCGAGAATGACGCGGTCGCGCGGGCAGACTTTGAAGCCGCGCAGGCGGAATACACCGTCGCACAGGGCCGTATCGAGGCGATAAACGCTCAGATCTCGCGCCAGTCCTCCACGCTTCGCGCCCAGCGCGCGACGCTGGAGTTTACCAATATCTATGCCCCGATCAGCGGCACGGTCGTCTCGCTCGAGGCGGTTGAAGGCCAGACGCTGAATGCCGCCCAGACCGCGCCGACCATCCTGACGCTCGCGGATCTCTCCATCATGACGGTTGAGACGGATGTGTCCGAAGCCGACGTGCTGCGCATCGAACCTGGCCAGGATGCCTGGTTCACCACGCTCGGCGATGCGGCGCGGCGTTGGCCGACCACTGTGCGGCAGGTGTTGCCGACGCCGGAAGTGCTGAACGATGTGGTGCTCTATAAGGCGCTGCTGGATGTCGAGAATCCCGAAAGCCGCCTGAAGCCGCAGATGACGGCGCAGGTCTTCTTCCTCACCGGCGCCGCGCGCGATGCGGTGCTGGTGCCGGTGACGGCGCTGCAGGCAACGCCTGGCCGGGGCCAGCGTTCCCGCGGGGCAGAAGGCGGCCAGGTCGCGGAAGGCCGCCCGGGCCGTTCTGCGCGAACCGGCGGCGGTCTGATGCAGGCGGAAGCCGGTGAGCCCGGCGCACCACTCGGCGGCGCCAACCACGACGCGATGCGCGCTGCGCGCGACGCGAACCCGGACGCCGAACCTGGCATGGTTCTGGTGATGACTGCCGACGGCACGCCCCGGCCCCAGCCGGTGCTGGTGGGCCTGCGCACGCGCACCCATGCCGAAATCATCCACGGGCTCGAGCCGGGCGATGTGGTCGTGACAGGCGAAGCCTCCCTGCAGCGTCCGGCCGGCCCGCCCCAGGGCCAGCGGCGCGGCGGCCCGCCTCCCGGCATGCGCCGGGGCTGAAGGAACACGCCGCCATGAATTCACCCTTGATCGAACTCAGGAATGTGAAGCGATACTACGGCGCGGGCGACACTGAGGTGCGCGCGCTGGACGGCGTGTCGCTGACCATCCCCTCCGGCGAGTTCGTGGCCATTATCGGTCAGTCGGGCTCAGGCAAATCGACGCTGATGAACATACTCGGCTGCCTCGACCGGCCCACTGCCGGCACCTATACGATCCGGGGTCAGAACATTGCCGAACTCGAACCCGATGCGCTCGCCTCACTGCGCCGGCAGACCTTCGGCTTCATCTTCCAGCGCTATAATCTGCTGGCCAGTGTCACGGCCTCTGAGAATGTCGAGATCCCGGCCGTCTATGCGGGCCTGAAACTGGCTGAGCGCAAGGAAAAGGCCGGCGAACTGCTCGGGCGTCTCGGCCTCGGCGAGCGGATCCATCACAAGCCAGGGCAGCTTTCCGGCGGTCAGCAGCAACGTGTGGCCGTAGCCCGCGCGCTGGTCAATGACGCCGAGGTGATCCTGGCGGACGAGCCGACCGGCGCGCTCGATTCCGGCTCCAGCCATGACCTTCTGAACCTGCTCGAAGAACTGCACAATGAAGGGCGCACGATCATCCTGATCACGCATGACCCGAAGGTCGCGGCGCGCGCCAAACGCGTCATCGAAATCCGCGACGGCCATATTGTCTCTGATAGCGGCGCCGACACCGCGGCGCCTGGGACGGAGGCGGTCTACCGCTATGCGCGCCGCGGACCGTCGCCGATCGTGCAGGTGCTGGAATCGGTCAAGATGGCTTTCCGCTCCCTGCGTGCGAACCTGTTCCGCACCGCGCTGACGCTGCTCGGCGTCATCATTGGTGTCGCGGCCGTGGTGGCCATGCTCGCCATCGGTGAGGGCAGCCGGGCAGAGGTGATGGCGCGGTTTGAATCCATGGGGCCGAACCTGCTCTTTGTGCGTCCCGGCGCGCCCGGCCAGCGGGTACGCGGCGGCGCCGTTGCAACCTTGACCCTGGAAGACGCTCAGGCGGTCGGCGAACTTGAGAATATCCTCGCGGTTGTGCCTGCAAGAAGCGGAAATTCCACGCTGCGCGTCGGTGGACGCGACTACCAGACTTCCATCGAAGGCACCTCCGAAGACTGGCCAATCGCTCAGAACCGCAAGCTGATGCACGGCACCTTCTTCACGCGCGAGGATGTTGATGGCCGGATCGGCGCGGTCGTACTGGGCACGACCACCGCCGGCAATCTGTTCGACAATATTTCGTCTGCTGTCGGGCAATATGTATTTATCGCCGGTGCGCCGTTCGAAGTTGCCGGTATCCTCGAGGACCGCGGCGCGACGTCCTGGGGCCAGGATCAGGACGATGTCGCGCTGGTGCCGATCTCCACCGGCATGATGCGCCTGTTCGGGCAGAACTACCTCTCCTCCATGACCGTGGCTGTCGACGATACGCGCCGCATGGCCGAGACCGAGGCGGCGGTGCATTCTCTGTTGCTGTCGCGTCACGGAACGGAGGATTTCCAGATCCGCAACACAGCCGCGATCCTGGAATCGGTTCAGGAGACGCAGGACTCCTTTTCCATCCTGCTCGGCTCGGTGGCGGCCATCTCGCTGCTGGTCGGCGGCATCGGGGTGATGAACATCATGCTCGTCAGCGTTTCGGAGCGCACGCGCGAGATCGGCGTGCGCATGGCGACCGGGGCGCGGCGCTCGGACATCATGACCCAGTTCATGGTGGAATCGCTCGTCGTGGGCGGGCTGGGCGGCATTGCCGGCGTGCTGATCGGGCTCGGCATATGCGTCATCCTTACCTATTCCGGCATGACCGTTGCTGTCACCGCGTTACCGGCCATCCTCGCTTTTTCGTCGGCGCTCGGCACAGGCCTGCTCTTCGGCATCCTGCCCGCACGCAAAGCCTCGCGGCTGGACCCCGTCGCCGCGCTGGCCTCGGAGTAGACCTGTATGATCCGCGCCCTGGTTCTCGCATCATCCGCGCTCCTCCTCGCTGGCTGTGCCGGCTTCGGCCCGCCGCCGGCTCGGACACCTGCGCCCGGCGCGGGCATGACCCTGCCGGACCGGTTCGACTATGCCGGCACTGTGGACGGCCTGCGCGCCCCGGAAGCCGCCTGGTGGGCGAACTTCGGGTCCGATGATCTGGACGCGCTCGTTGCCGATGCGCTCGGCGCAAACCAGTCGCTGGCGCAGGGCGTGTCGAATGTCGACGCCTCTCGCGCGGCCCTGCGGGTTGCCGGGGCGAGCTTCCTGCCGCAGGCGAGCGCCGGCCTCTCCGCAGGCAGCGACACCGATGCCGGGCTCGACGATCTCAGCGCCACGGGGCGCCTCTCGGCCGCTTATCAGCTGGACCTCTTTGGCGCCAATGCGGCCAGCCGCGAGGCCGCTCTGGCCAGCCTCGACGCCGCCATCTTCCAGCAACGCGCCCTGGAGCTGACCGTTCAGTCCGATGTCGCCAGCACCTGGTTCGGCCTTCTGTCCAGCCGGGCGCAGCTCGAGGTCGCGCGGCGCAATCTCGAGATCTCCCAACGCGTCTTCCAGATCGTGGAAGTGCGCTACGAGGCGGGCGCGATCTCCGGCTTTGACGTCTCCGCCCAGTCGGCGCAGCTCGCCAACGCCCGCGCGCGCATTCCGCAGCTGGAAGCCCAGATCACCGGCCTCGAGACCGCCCTCGCCATCCTGCTGGGCGTGGCGCCGCAAGGTTTTGCCGCGCCGCAGATGGACCTGCTATCCCTTGCGCTGCCTGAAGCCGACCCCGGACTGCCGGCAGACCTCCTGCTGCGCCGGCCGGACCTGCTGCAGGCCGAAGCCAATCTGCGCGGCGCGGATGCCAACATCGCCGCCGCCCGCGCCGCCTTCATGCCGGGCATCGACCTCGGCGCAGGGCTCTCGAGCCTTCTGACCGGCGGCGGCAACCTCGTCGGCGCGCTCTCGGCCTCGGTCGCCGCACCGATCTTCTCGGGCGGGCGGCTGGAGGGCCAGCTGGACGCCGCAGAGGCCCGGCGCACGGGTCAGCTCGCCGCATATCGCCAGGCGGTCCTCAACGCGCTGCGCGATGTCGATGTCAGCCTGAGCGGCGTCGCGGCGACCGCTGCGCGCGAGCAGCAGCTGCTGATTGCCCGCGAGGCCGCCGGCGAGGCCCTTGAGGCGGCAGAGCTGCGCTACCGCTCCGGCGCGGGCGATCTGACAAGCCTTCTGACGGCGCAGCAGACCTTCTTCGACGCCTCCAACAACTATGTCCTCGGCCGGCTCGACCGGCTGACCTCCGCCATCAACCTCTATGTCGCCCTCGGCGGGGGCTATTAAGGCCTCACTGAGCCGGGATAACACGATAGACGCTGGCTTTGCGCCGAGGCAGGGGCGGGCTAGATAGCGGGCATGCTTGCTGACCGCCTGCCATCCCTGGACCCCGTCACAGCCGCCACCGCGCTCTGCGGCGAGGACGGCTTCCTGTGGCTCGACAGCGCAGCGGCGGGGCACCCGGCGAGCCGCTGGTCCTATCTCTGCCTCTGGCCGGTCAGCCGCTTCAGGGCCGAGGCAGGGCCACAGGCGGCCGGCGCCCTCAAAGCCTGGCTGGCCTCATTCAAGGCCAACACGATGCCGGGCGGAGCGCCCTTCCAGGGCGGCGCGGCGGGTTATCTGGCCTATGATTTCGCCGCCGCCTTCGAGCCCCGTTTCGCCTCCCGGCATGCGCGTCCGGGGCCCGTGCCGATCGAGCTGGCGCTGTATGACCTCGTCCTTTCCTTTGACCACACCAGCGGCGCGGCGACTGTCTACAGCGCCGGGCTCAGCACGCCCGGCGCCGCGCCGGATGCGGCGTGTGCGCGCGCAAAAGTCGAACGTCTGAAAGCCCGGCTTGCGGCGCCATCGGCGGCAATGCCCGAAGCCCGGCCGCTCGACTGGACCGCCAAGACCAGCCCGGCTGCATATCGCGACGCCGTGCGCGCAACTCAGGAATTCATCTGCGCCGGCGACATCTATCAGGCCAACATAGCCGGCCTGTGGACCGCGCGCGGCCTTTCCCGCGAGGAAGCATTTTCGCAGTATCTGACGCTCAGGGAGGGGACGGCGGCACCTTTCGCCGCCTTCGGCGTCTTCGGAGAGCGCATCCTGGCCAGCGTCTCGCCGGAGCGCCTCGTCTGCGCCGATGCCGAAGGACGTATCCTCGCCGAGCCCATCAAGGGCACGATCCGGCGCAGTCCGGATGCGGCCGAGGACAAGGCGTTGTGCGCCGCGCTCCTCGCGTCCGAAAAAGACCGGGCCGAGAATGTCATGATCGTGGACCTCCTGCGCAACGATCTCTCCCGCGTCTGCACTTCGTCCTCCGTCAACGTCCTTTCCCTTTGCCGGCTTGAGACCTTCACAAATCTCCACCATCTCGTCTCCACGATCGAGGGCCAGCTTGCTCCAGGGCGCAGCAGCGCCGACCTTCTGGCGGCGGTGTTTCCCGGAGGATCGGTGACCGGCGCGCCAAAACTGCGGGCGATGGAGGTCATCGACGTCCTCGAGCCTGCAAGGCGCGGCGCCTTCTGCGGCTCGCTCGCCTGGATCGGCTTTGACGGGGCGATGGACGCCTCGATCCTTATTCGTTCTCTGGACATATCTCCGAACGAGACCCGGCTCTGGGCCGGGGCGGGAATCACGCTCCTGTCCGATCCCGCGGCGGAGCATGGCGAGATCCGCCTCAAGGCGGCGCGCATCATGGCGCCGCTGAGTCAGACGGCGGAGCCCGCATGATCCTGATGCTGAACAACCGCGACAGTTTCGTCTTCAATCTCGCGCGCTACCTGACACAGCTTGGCGCCGAAATGGAAGTCGCCGACAGCGACCGGATCAGCCTCAATGACATTCGCCGCCGCGCGCCCGAAGCCATCGTCATTTCGCCCGGCCCCTGCACACCGTCAGAGGCAGGCGCCTCGCTCGAAACCGTTCGCGCCTTCGCAGGTCAGATCCCGATACTCGGCGTCTGCCTGGGCCATCAGGTCATCGCGGCAGCCCATGGCTGGACGGTCACGCGCGCCGGCGCGCCCGCGCATGGCCGCGCTGCGCGCATCACGCATACGGGCGAGCGCCTGTTCCGGGGATTGAGGGCGGATCTCGAGGTCGGCCTCTATCATTCGCTGGTCGCCTCACCCCCTGAAGGGGAAGCCGGGCTGATCATCGACGCTGTCTCGCCCGCCGGCGAGGTCATGGCCCTGTCGCATCCGCGCCTTCCTGTGTACGGCGTCCAATTTCATCCAGAATCGATTCTGACACAGCAAGGGCCTGAAATGCTCCAGAATTTCCTCGATCTTGCGAAGAACTGGAGCGTGTCCTGTTCCGCCTGATACAGACCCGGTCCAGCCCGGACGCCGTGCAGTCCTTCGACCTGTCGGACCGCGGCCTGCTGCTCGCGGACGGCGTATTCACCACCGCGCGGGTCGCGCGGGGGCGCATGATCCTGGGCGAGGCCCATCTGGCACGCGTGCGGCGCGACGCGGCGGCGCTGGATATTCCGGTGACGGAAGATGCGCTGTCCGGTCTTGCAGATGAGGCGGCGCCGGAAGGGGCCAGCGGCGCCCTGCGACTGACCGTCACCCGCGGGCCGGGCGCCCGGGGGCTGGCGGGCGACGGGGGCGGAATGCCAACCCTTCTCGCACGCTTCACACCGCTGGAAATGACATACCCGGCCGCACCGGTGCGCCTTAGGGTCAGTCCCATCCGGCGCAATCCCACCTCGCCCTCGTCGCGACACAAGACATTGTCGTACACCGACAATGTCATGGCCTTGCGCAGCGCCATGGCGGCGGGTTTTGACGAGGCGCTGCTCCTCAGCCCGGACGGCCATGCCGCCTGCGCCAGCGCCGCCAACATCTTTGCGCGCTTTGGCGACTGGCTGGTGACGCCGCCTGTCGAAGACGGCGCCTTGCCCGGCGTCTTGCGCGCCTGGCTGCTGGCTGAGGCCGGCGCGGCGGGCTTCGCTGCCGAAGAAGGGCGCCTGTCGCCGGACGGCCTGAAAAATGCCGACCAGCTGTTTCTGACCAACAGCCTGCGGATCTTCCAGCCGGTCAGCCGTCTCGGAGAAGCCGCCTTCGCGCCCGCGCTACCTTCCCGCCTTCTGGAACTCGGCCGCGACCTGATCGGGGCGTCCAGCCATGATTGATACGGCGCAACGCGACAAGATCCTGCAGGCGGTCCGCGAGCGCATCACGCTCATGGGCATCCTGAATGTCACACCGGACAGTTTCTCAGATGGCGGACGACACAACGCGCCGGAAACGGCCCTGGTACAGGCTCGCCGCATGGCCGCAGACGGGGCAGGTATCCTCGACATCGGCGGCGAATCCACGCGCCCCGGCGCCGCGGCGGTGCCGGCGGAAGAAGAACTCGCCCGTGTCCTGCCCATCCTCCGTCTACTGAAGGCCGAACTTGATCTGCCTCTTTCCATTGACACAGTGAAGGCCTCCGTCGCCCGCGCTGCCATAGAGGCAGGCGCCGTGATCATCAATGACGTGACCGGTCTCCGGGGGGACCCCGACATGGCGCGCACCGCCGCAGAAACCGGCGCGGCGGTCGTCATCACCTATCATCGCGGCGCGGTGGAAGAGAGCATAAACCCCGTCGCCGACATGCACGCCTTCTTCGACCGCGCACTCGCCGAGGGGGAAGCCGCCGGAATCCCGAAGGCGCAGGTCTGGCTCGATCCGGGCATCGGCTTTGCCAAGACGCAGGACCAGAATCTGGAACTGATCGCCCGGATCGACACGCTCGCTGCCTATGGCCTGCCCGTCCTTGCCGGTCTCTCGCGCAAGAGCTTTCTGGGCCATGTCACGGGTCGCCCCGTGGGCGAGCGGCTGGCAGGGACGATTGCAGCAAACCTGATGGCGGTGTACCGGGGCGCCCGGATCCTGAGGGTGCATGACGTGGCAGAACATGCCGACGCACTGAAGGTCCATGAGGCAATTGAAGGTCGCAAGGCATGAAAACTGAAATCAATGTGCGAAACCTGCGGATCCACGGCTTTCATGGCCTCAAGGATGCAGAGAAGGCGCTGGGCCAGATTTTCGAGGTTGATATCCGTTGCGACATGGTGACGGACAAACCGCCGCGCGACGTGATGGAAGACACCGTCTGCTATGGCGAGATCTGCGACCTGGTGGTGAGCGTGTCCGAGGGCGAAGTATTCAATCTGATCGAGACCCTCGCGGAGAGGATCGCCGGGGCAATCTTCGCGGCCTTCCCGCCCATCGAAGCCCTCCGTGTCGAGATCCGGAAGCCGCGCGCGCCGATCCGGCATATCGTGGACCATGTCGGCATCGCGATCGAGCGCCGCCGCCATGGTTGAGGCCGGGATCGGGCTTGGCTCGAACCTCGGCGACCGCGAAGCGCACCTCGCCGGTGCGGCGCAGGCCTTGGAGGCGTTGGAAGGCACGCGCATTCTGGCTGCCTCGTCCGTGTGGCGGACACCGCCGGTCGGCCCGCCGGGTCAACCGGATTATTTCAATGCCTGCCTTCGGATCGAGACGGATCTGGCGCCGGAGAGGTTATTGGCGGCTTGCCTTTCCATCGAACAGGCGCATGGGCGCGAAAGGCGCGAACGCTGGGGCCCGCGAACGCTGGACCTGGACATTCTGTGGTATGATGATCTGGAGATGTCCAGCGAGGCATTGACGCTGCCCCATCCGCGCCTCACGCAGCGCGTCTTCGTGCTTGCACCGCTGGCGGAGATCGCGGCGGACATGCGCATTGCATGCGAGATGGTCTCCGCCCATCTTAGCCGTCTGGATGCGGAGGGGCTGATGCGTCTTGGCCCGTTCCCGCGCTGGGATCAGCCGGCCTGACCGTCCAGCGCCAGACGCACCCAGGCTCGGGTTTCTGCCTCGTCACTCTCCAGGCCTCGGGCAATATCGTCCCGGTAGCGTGGATCGACCCGGGAGAGGAGGCGCGCATAAAAACTCTGCATCTGCGCGACATCGTCCTGCGAGTCGCCATCCCAGTCCGGCAGGGCCGCCCTGTCGCGTGCAAACTGATCGAGGCGCCTGAGGATTTCCTCTATCTCGAACAGGCCGCAACAGAGGGCAGCATGGGACACGCGTTCATCATCCGGCCTGTCATAGGGTGACAGGCCGTGACGGGCATTGGCGACGATGAAAGACAGGGCGGATAGCCGCAGCGTCAGCGGCCCCGGCCATTCCTCGGCCAGTTGAGCAGCGACCTGCTGGCCTTCCCCGGCCCAGAGGCGTTCTTCCTCGATGGAACCGAACAGCGTGCCCACGGGCTGGTCATCTCGGCAGGCCGACTGAAGCCGCGTGTCCCATCGACCGATCAGGGCGGCGAGTTCGTCGCTGATGCTGAGGGCTGCCGGGTCGATGTTCAGGCCCGTCTCGTCATCCCAGGTCGGCCAGCAGCCGATTGCCGGCGCGAGGCGCAGGTGCGTGGGCATGGGCGGCGGCAGGCCGTCGTCCGGATAGTCGTCGTCGGGGGCGAGGCGCTTGTCCCAGCCGGATTTGCTGGCGGGGCGGAACATCAGCCAGGTGACCGTGGCCGTGCACAGTGCGATTATTCCGATCTCGGGCAGGGCGGACAGGATGCCGGGTCCGGCATAGATCCATTGCCGCCAGATACCCTGCGCTCCTGCATACACAACCAAGGCGGTCATGGCCGCATAGATGCAGAACGCCCGGATTGTCGCGCTGCGGCCACGCTGGCTGGCCTCATCCTCAGGGGGAATATGCCGGGCGGCCCAGACAAGGTACCCGGCCTGTACAGCCAGGTTTACCGTGAAGATCCATGGCGCCCAGCGGCTGAGCGCCATGAGGGAGAGGCCGGAGGCAAAGGTCAGCATCGCGCCAACGGTCAGAATGCGCGTTGCGACCTTTTCCTTGCCGGCGGACTTGCTGCCGAGCATGGCGAGCGCCCGGTCCAGCACACTGTCCATCACCAGCTGCCGCAACACCAGAATGCCGCCCAGCGCATAGAAAAGGCCGATGGCAAAGGCGGACATAGTCAGAACGTCAAGATCAGGCATGGCGGGGCCGTCGCGGGACACAGTTGATCCGCAGGCCGTGCCCGGCGTTTCGGCGCCTGTCTATCCCCCGAATTCGGGGGGCGGCTTTTCGCTGCCGGGTTTGGCGGCCGTCTCATCCGGCAGCGGCTCGTCCGGCGAGATCAGGATACGGTGGGCCGCCCCGTCCGGGTCGTCGAACTGACCGGTGCGCACGGCCCAGAGAAAGGCGGCAAGGCCGGCCAGGCCCATGATCAGGGCAATCGGGATCATGAATACAAGGCCGCTCATGCGCGCCGCTCCCCGTGCATGTTCAATCGCAGGGCGTTGAGGCATACAACTACGGAAGAGGCCGACATGGCAATCGCGGCGACGAGCGGCGTTGCAAAGCCCATCACCGCAATCGGCACGGCAACGACATTATACACCGCCGCAAGAGCGAAATTCTGCAGCATCACCCGCTTCGCCGACCGCGCTGTGCGCACAAGGCGGGGCAGGGGCGCAAGCCCGCCGGAATAGACCGCATCGGCCGCCGACTGGCTGATGTCGAGCGCGCCGCCGGGCGCGGCCGAGGCATGCGCCAGCGCCAGCGCGCCGGCATCATTGAGCCCGTCGCCAACCATCAGCACGGTCCGCCCCTCGGCCTGCAGGGCTTCCAGCCTTGCGACCTTGTCCTGCGGGCTGGCGCCGGCGGTCCATCGCGCGATGCCCAGCCGGCCCGCGACCTCTGACACGGGCCCCGCCCGGTCACCGGAGACAATCTCCATACGGAGGCCGAGCCGGCCGAGCTTGCGGATGATGTCTGCGGCGCTGTCCTGGATGTCGTCCTCGAAGCGCAGTTCCGTCGCCGGTTGGTCGCCGCGCCGGAAGTATAGCGACATGCCGCCCTGCGAAGACGCCTCTGCCCCGGTCCAGACAGCCGAGCCCAGCCGGCAGGCGACGCCGCCGATCTCGCCTTCGAGACCCAGCCCCGGATGCTCGCATACGTCCGTTGCCAGCGGCCCCGGCCCGGCGGCGGCTGCGAGCGCGCGCGACAGGGGATGGCGGCTGGCGCGGGCGAGTTGCGCGGCGTCTGCCAGGAGCGCAGCCTCGACGCGCGCGCTCATCAGGCGCGGCGTACCGAGGGTGAGCGTCCCGGTCTTGTCGAACACGATATGGTCGCAGGCCGCGATCCGCTCCAGCGCGTCGCCCGACTTGAGATAGGCCCCGCCCCGGAACAGCCCTCCGGCCGCGACGACCTGAACCACCGGCGCTGCGAGCGCCAGCGCGCAGGGGCAGGTAATGATCAGGGTAGAGACAGCAATCAGGATCGCCTCGCGCAGGCCAATACCCGCGGCCCACCAGCCAAGCAAGGTCAGCAGCGCGGTCGTGTGAACGATTGGCACATACAGCGACACCGCTTTGTCCGCGATGCGGCGATAGGTCGAGCGCTTCTGCTCGCCGGCTTCCAGCATCCGCGCGATATCGGACAGGAGGGAGTCCGCCGCTGCCGCCAGCGCCCTGCCGGTCAGCGGCTGGGCGAGGTTGATCGCCCCGGCCATCAGCGTCATGCCGGGCGCCGCATAGCGCGGCAGGCTCTCGCCGGTGACGAGGCTTTCGTCCATCTCGGAGATCCCGGTCTCGATTGTCATGTCGACCAAGGCGCGCTCGCCCGGCGCCAGCAGGATGTGGTCACCGGGGCGAATGTCCTCGGCGCGGGCGGCCTGCGGTGTTCCGTCGGCGGAGAGGCGTGTGACTGTGCGGCTGGTGAGCGCCGCAAGATCGCGCGCGGCGGAATAGGCCCGGCGGCGCACCCGCGCATCCAGAAACCGCCCGATCAGCAGGAAGAACAGCAGCATGCAGGCCGCATCGAAATAGGCATGCGGCCCGCCGCGGATCGTCTCCGCCACGCTGACGCTGAAAGCCAGGATCAGCGCCAGAGAGATCGGCACATCCATGTTGGTGCGCCGGCGTTTGAGCACGTCCTGGGCCGAGCGGAAGAACGGCCGGCCGGAATAGACCAGCGTCGGCAGGGCGATGACGCCGGAGACCGCATGCAGCCCCTGCCGCGTCGCCTCGCCCATCTCACCATGCCCGCCCCAGACGGAGACCGACAGCAGCATGATGTTGGCCGTCGCGAACCCGGCCACGCCCATGGCGAGCAGCAGCGACTGCTCCTCTTTCCTGTGGGCGCAACTGTCCGCCCCGGTATCAAGCGGCGAGACGCCATAGCCTGTGCCGGCGATCGCCTCGGTGATGCGGCGCGGGGCAAGATCGCCGGTCCAGCTGACATCCAGCCGCCCGGTCGAGAGGTTCAGCCGTGCTTGCAACACGCCGGGCAGGGCGAGGGCCGCGCCTTCAATCTTCGAAAGACAGCCGCCGCAGCGCGCGCCGCGCACGGTCAGCGACAGGCGTTTTTCCCTGCCCGCAATCCGCACGAAGGGAGAGGGGTCCGACGCCTCGCCCCGCTCCGAAGGGGCGAGCCCGCCCAGGCAACCCGGCGCGGCGAGGGCCGCATCGGTCATGGCACGAACACCTGGCGCACCGAGACAAAATCATGACCGTCACGCTCGGGATCAAGCTGGGCGCTAAGCCGGATCGTCCACAGGCCGGAGGAGAGATGCTCCAGCCGCGCCGCATATTCACCCCCGCCGATGGGCGCGAGCGCGACGATGCGGTCGAAGGCGCGGTCCGCCGGATGGCGCAGCACGGCGGTGGCAACGATGACCGGCAGCGGCGCGCCGTCACGCGTCATCAGCCGCGCGCGAAGCTCCGCGCCCGTCTCATTGAAGACGATCCCCGTCTCGGCCTGCCAGCCGGCGTCGGCCTGATGCGCGCGGCGTGCGATTTCGCGGTTGTAATCGAGCCCGCTGAGATAGGATTTCTCCACATCCTCGCCGGGGAAAGTGGTGATGGCGTTCCAGAGGAAGATGCCGTTGACGATGAACATCGCGCCAAAGAAGCCGAGGAACCAGACGAGGGCGTGCCAGCCGGTCATCGGGCGCCCGGCAGGGCGGGACGGCGGATCTGCGGGGAGGGCGGCGGGCATCAGGGCGCTCCTGTCGTGAAAGGTGGGCGGGCTTCGGCGATCTCGCCGGAGACCTGGTCAATAATCTTCACAGTGAGTACATCGCGGCCACCATCATAACCGGCCGGCGCGGTCACGAGCATCCGGTAGCGGCCCACCCCGTGCGCGGCGGCCGTCATTTCCAGGCTCTGGCCCGACCGCGCCGCACCGAGGCCGACAATCTCGAACTGCGAGCCTTCCGGGCCTTCCATCAGGATCGCGACACGCTCCGGCTGGTTCGACTTGTTGACGAGCTTCAGCGTGTAGCCATTTCGGATACGCCCGTCTGACAGGCGGATGAAGGGCGGCGAGCGATCCTTCAGGACACTGAATTCATAGGTGGATTTGGAGGTGTACCCCCACAGCATCAGCGCGCTGATCAGCGCGATCAGGACCGCGTACAGCACGGTGCGTGTGCGCAGCAGGCTGTAGCGCGGCTTGCCGCCGGCGGCCCGCATCGTCACCGCCGTGTCCGTGTCATACGCGATCAGGCCGGTCGGCCGGTCCACCTTGCGCATGATGTCATCGCAGGCATCGATGCACAGTGCACAATGAATGCATTCAAGCTGCGCCCCGTCGCGGATGTCGATCCCCATCGGGCAAACCTGGACGCATTGCTTGCAGTCGATACAGTCACCGCGCCCGGCAAAGCCGTCCTCCTTGCGCAGCGCCCCGCGCGGTTCGCCCCGGTCATGCCGATAGGTGACATTCAGGGCGTGCTCATCGGTCAGCGCGCCCTGTATGCGCGGCCAGGGACAGAGATAGGTACAGACCTGCTCGCGCATCGTGCCAGCGAGCGCATAGGTCGTGAAAGTGAGAATGCTGGCAAAGAAATACGCCGTGAGCGGCGCCTCGCCGGAAAAGAAAGTCCGCGCGATGGTCGGGGCATCATGCCAGTAGAGAATGAAGGCGCCGCCAGTCAGGAAGGCAATCAGCAGCCAGACGATATGTTTTCCGGTCTTGCGGGCGGCCTTGTTCAGGCTCATCGGCGCATGGTCCAGCCGCATGCGCGCCGCACGGTCTCCCTCGAAGGCCCGCTCGACCCAGATATAAAGATCCGTCCACACCGTCTGCGGGCAGGTATAGCCGCACCAGACCCGGCCGAACAGAGATGTGACGAGGAACAGGGCCAGCGCCGAGAGGATGATCAGTCCGCCGAGATAGTAGATCTCCTGCGGCCAGATCTCGAGGAAGAAGAAATAGAATTTCTCCCCGCCGAAATCGGCCAGTACCGCCTGGTCAGGAATGCCCGCTCCCCGCTCCCAGCGGATCCAGGGGATGAGATAATAGATGCCCAGCGTCACCGCCATGACGATCCATTTGATCATCCGGAACCGGCCATGCGCAAGTTTCGGATAGATCTGCTTGCGCTTCTCATACAAGGAAGGCGGACGCTCGGGTCTCGGCGCGCCGGGATCCCGGCCCTGGATGAGCGTGACCCTGTTCACTTCTCACCCCCGCCGAGCGCGTGGACATAGACCGCCAGCGCCTTGATGGTCGCATCATCCAGCCGTCCCTGCCAGGCGGGCATATGCGCATTGCGCGCGGCATGGATCGACTGGCGGATATCGCGCGGATCGCCGCCGAAGATCCATTCGTGATCGGTCAGGTCCGGCGCGCCGAACAGCCGGTCACCCTTGCCCGCCGGGCCGTGGCACACAGAGCATTGCTGGGCATAGACCGGAGCGGCGCGGGTGACAGCGGCGCCGTCCGAATCGCGCCCGGCCAGGTTCAGCACATATTGGGTGAGGTCGTCGATCTCCCGGCCCGTCAGGATGCCGTCGCGGCCAAAGGCCGGCATGGCGCTGAGTCGGGTCTCAGGATCTTCCACGTGCCGTACGCCGTGGCGGATCGTATACTCGATCCCGTCGAGCGTTCCGTCCCAGATCCAGATATCGTCCGCGAGCATCGGATAGCCCTTAGCGCCGCGGCCGCCCGCTCCATGACAGGTCGCGCAATTGTCGCCGAAGGCGCTTTCGCCCATGGCGATGGCGAACTGCTGAAGGTTCAGATCGTTCTCGATCTCTTCGAGCGATGCGGTGACCAGCCGCCCGGCGCCCGCCGACCGCTCGGTGCGCATCCGGGCCACTTCCTCGGCCACCAGCGCGCGGTCCGAATGGCCGCGCACGCCGGGCGTGTTGTTCATCCCCATCCCGGGCAGTGCAGGGATAGCGGGCATGAAAATCATGTAGATCACACCCCAGACGATGGTGGCATAGAAGATATACAGCCACCAGCGCGGTAGCGGATTGTTCAGCTCACGGATACCGTCCCATACATGACCGGTGGTTTCGACGCCGGTGACCTCGTCAATGTCCGGATTTTTGTCAGTCATCGGAGGGGTCCTTGTCTTCGAGAGCTTGGTTGGCGGCGTCGCGGAACTTTTCCCTGTTCGACGGCCAGAGGGCATAGATGACCGCGACAAGGAACATCAGTACGAAGAAGCCGAGGCCCCACGTCTGCGCGAAACTCGCAAGTTTTTCATACATGGCGGGTGTCCTGTCTCATCGCCGGTTGCTCAGATCGTCCGCCTCATACACGGAAAAATCGACGAGCGTGCCGAGCATCTGGAGATAGGCGATGAGGGCGTCCATCTCGGTGATACGGGCGGGGTTCTGGTCAAAGTCTGAGATCTTGACGGTGCCGGGCCGCCCCGCGGCTGCATCATAGCGGGCCAGCAGCCCATCCTCCGCGTCATAGTCAGCGCCCGGCATGGCCTGGGCTCGCAGGTCTGAGGCGGCATTCTCGATCATCTCGTCGGTATAGGGCACACCTGTCATCCGAAGGGCGCTGAGGTGCCCGCCGATATCGTCGTAGCGCAGCGCTTTGCCTGCCAGAAACGCATAGGGCGGCATGACCGAATCCGGCACGACCGAGACCGGGTCGTTCAGATGGTCGAGATGCCATTCATCTGAATACTTCCCGCCGACGCGCGCCAGGTCCGGACCCGTCCGTTTGGAGCCCCATTGGAAGGGGTGGTCATACATGCTCTCGGCCGCCAGGGAGTAATGCCCGTAGCGTTCCACTTCATCGCGCAGGGGACGGATCATCTGCGAATGGCAGGTGTAGCAGCCCTCGCGGATGTAGATGTTGCGTCCCTTCAGTTCGAGCGGCGTGTAGGGTCGCATCCCTTCGACCTGCTCGATCGTGTTCTCGAGATAGAAGAGGGGCGCGATTTCCACGATGCCGCCGATGGCGACGACGCCGAGGATGCCGACAGTCAGCACCAGCGAATGACGTTCGATTTTTTCATGGCGTTTGAAGATTGACATGTCGGGTATCCTTACTCGGCAGGCTGAAGGGCTGGGGCGGGCGCGTTGGCCCTCGGCCGGTCTTCGGCCGCATCCTTCGCCTCGCCATGACCCATCGCTGTCCGTGCCAGATTGTAGGCCATGATCAGGGCGCCGGTCAGGAAGAGCGCGCCGCCGAAGGCCCGGATGATGTACATTATGTGCTTGGCTTTGACGGTCTCGATGAAGGCGTACTGGAGGAAGCCAAACTCGTTATAGGCGCGCCACATCAGGCCTTCGGTGATCCCGGCCACATACATCGCGACGATGTAGAAGAGGATGCCCAGCGTCGCGAGCCAGAAATGCCATTCCACCAGCGATCTGGAGTAGAGCGCCTTGCGCTTCCACAGCCAGGGCGTGAGGCAGTACAGCGCCCCGAAGCTTATGAAACCAACCCAGCCCATCGAGCCGGAATGGACGTGCGCAATGCCCCATTCGGTATAGTGGGAGAGGGCGTTGACGGCGCGCACGCTCATCAAGGGACCTTCGAATGTCGCCATGCCATAGAAGGCGAGCGCCACAATCATCATCCGGACGACCGGATCGGTGCGCAGCTTATCCCAGGCGCCCGACAGGGTCATGACGCCGTTGATCATGCCGCCCCAGCTCGGCATCCACAGCATCACCGAAAATACCATGCCGAGCGTTTGCGCCCATTGCGGCAGAGCGGTGTAATGCAGGTGGTGCGGGCCGGCCCAGATATAGATGAAGATGAGCGACCAGAAGTGCACGATGGACAGGCGGTAGGAATAGATCGGCCGGTTCACCCGTTTCGGAATAAAGTAATACATGATGGCGAGGAAGCCGGTCGTCAGGAAGAAGCCGACGGCATTGTGCCCGTACCACCACTGGATCAGTGCGTCCTGCACGCCGGAATAAAGTGAATAACTCTTCGACCCTGTCAGGCTGACCGGAATGGAGAGATTGTTGACGATATGCAGCATCGCGATTGTCACGATGAAGGACAGGTAGAACCAGTTTGCCACATAGATGTGCGGCTCCTTGCGTTTCCACAGCGTGCCGAGGAAGACAAGGAGATAGGCGACCCAGACGATGGTCAGCCACAGATCAGCATACCATTCCGGTTCAGCATACTCCTTGGACTGAGTAACCCCCAGAAGGTAGCCGGTGCCGGCGATGACGATGAAGAGGTTGTAGCCCCAGAACACGAACCAGGGCCACATGCCTCCGGCCAGGCGTGTGCGGCAGGTGCGCTGCACGACATAGAAGCTGGTCGCGATCAAGACGTTGCCGCCAAACGCGAAGATCACCGCCGAAGTGTGCAGCGGGCGCAGGCGTCCGAAATTCGTCCAGCCGAGATCAGGGAAGTAGAACAGGCCCGGCCATGTCAGTTGCAGCGCAATGATAAGGCCGACCAGGAAGCCCGCAATGCCCCAGAACATGGAGGCGACCACGCCGAACTTGACGATTGTGTCCTCATAGAAATCCGGATTGAACGGGTTCTTCCCGTTCAGGCTCCCGGCCCAGAAGCCGGTGAGCAGGAGGCCGCCCACTGTCAGGAAGAAGAAGATCCAGCCATGCGCTGCCATCATCGGATCGGCGGCATTGGCTGCGATAAGCAGAACGAAAAATGCCACGAGGCCCGTCAGAATGCTGACCGTTCCGATACTGTAGCCCGCTCCGGACCCGCCAGATATGCCTGCCTTCGTACTCATAGTTCTGCCCCTCCTGCCGGGCCGGTAATTCGGCTTGTCTGCGACCCGATGCCCGAGGCCGGGGTGCTTCTGTATAGGGGGAAGTACGGATGGGCGTGCCTGTCGCAGCGGCGCAAAGCGAGAGGGCAGCAACAGGAGGTATCCGATGCCGAGAACTGCCATCACGGGCGCGGCGCTGGCTGCGGCCGGCGCCGGAAAATTCAGCCAGACGCTGGCGGAGGCAGGCCGTCAGGCCCATCTCGCCGACTTCCTCGCCTTTCGCTGCGGGGGTCCCTCGCTGCTGCCGGGCGCACAGGGCGGGGACAGCCTGATGCTGGCGGGCCTGCATTGCTGGGGATGCTACGCGTTGCTGGCCGGCGCCGGCTGCATGGCCCTCGCGCTCTGGCAGGGCCTCAGCCGCCCGGGGCCGCCTGCCCGTTCCCGGCCGCGATGATCTGTGCGCTGTTCTGCGCGCAGCTTGCCTTGCCGCCCGGCTGAGGGCAGAGAACAAAACGGCCCAAGGGACCCCGGATCATGAGCGACCCGTCAAAATCCCCGCATACCCCGTTCAGCCAGTTCGATGCTCCGGCGCTGCACAGCCATTTCGAATCCATCCTCGCCTCGGTTCCGGATGCGATGATCGTCACGAATGAAGCCGGCACGATCCTTGCCTTCAGCCGGGCCGCCGAACGTCTGTTCGGCTTCACGGCCGGGGAAATGGTCGGCGAGCCGGTCACGCGGCTCATGGCCGGGCGCGACAAGGCCAATCACGACACCTATATCGACAATTTCCTGCGTACCGGCGAGCGCCAGATCATTGGCAAGGGCCGGGTCGTCATCGCCGCCCGCGCCGATGGCACGCTGTTCCCGGTCGACCTGAAGATCGGCGAGGCCCGGATTGGCGAGCATTTTGTTTTCACCGGCTTCATCCGGGACCTGACAGACCAGCAACGCGCCGAACTGCGCATGCAGGAAATGCAGTCCGAACTCGTCCACTTCTCCCGCCTCAGCGCGGTCGGCACGATGGCTTCCGCCCTCGCGCATGAGCTGAACCAGCCTCTGACGGCTGTTGCCAACTACCTCGAAGCGAGCCGCGACCTGCTCGACGCGCCCGGCGCGGAAACCCGCGAAATCCTGCGCGAAGCGCTCACCGAGGCCGCGCGCCAGGCGGTGCGCGCCGGCGAAATCGTCCGCAAGCTGCGCTCCTATGTCGCCCGCGGCGAGGTCGATGCCCGCCCCGTGATGATCGCCCCGCTTCTGGCCGATGCCATCGCCCTGTCGCGCATCTCCCGCGACCTGTCGGACATCCCCATCACGCTGGACGTTGCCCCCGGCATCGAGCGTGTCATGGGCGACCCGATCCAGATCCAGCAGGTCGTCATCAACCTCATCCGCAACGCCATCGACGCCCTGTCCGAAACACAGGAAGCCCGCATCATCGTGCGCGCCCTGGTCCCGCCCGGCACGCCGGAAAGCTTCGTTGGGGTCGAGGTCTGCGACAATGGCCCCGGCCTGACGCCGGAGATGAAGGAGACGATCTTCAAGCCCTTTGCCACCACCAAATCGCAGGGCATGGGCCTCGGCCTGTCGATCTGCCAGACGATCGTGGAGGCGCATGGCGGCGCCATCCTCGCCGTTTCACCGCACGGTGGGGGCACTTGTTTCCGGTTCACACTCAGGATGGAAACGGCTAGACCCGCCACATGACCGAACCCCGCCTGATCCATCTGGTCGATGACGATGAAGCCATCCGCCATTCGGCAAGCTTCATGCTGCGCCATGCCGGTTTCCGGGTGAAGACCTATGCCGACGGCGTCGCCTTCCTCGGACAGGTGGCAAAGGCCGAGCGCGGATGTATCCTGCTGGATGTACAGATGCCGCAGATGGACGGGCTGGAAGTCCAGGAAGCCCTCAATCAGCGCGGCGTGGCCATGCCGGTCATCGTCCTAACCGGCCACGGCGATGTCGCCGTCGCCGTGCGCGCCATGAAGGCCGGAGCGGTGGATTTTGTCGAAAAGCCCTATGCCAAGGACACGCTGCTCGAGGCGCTGACCCGCGCCTTTGACCGGCTTGAGGCCCGCCGCCGCGAGGAAGTCCTGAGTGATGAGGCCCGCGGACTGATCGACCGCCTGACCCCGCGCGAGCACGACGTCCTGCTAGGCCTTGTGGACGGCCAGACCAATAAGTCGATTGCCGAATCGCTCGATATCTCACCCCGCACGGTGGAGATCCACCGGGCGAATGTCATGGAAAAAATGGGCGCCTCCAACCTGTCCACTGTGCTGCGCATCGCCTTTGCCGCCGGCCTCGGCGCCGACTGATCCTCCCTGTACGGGCTTTTACCTAAAGACAGCGCATAGCCCTCAGGCGAAGACTGATGGCCTGCGTCCAGTTCCTGAAGGGGTCCGCGCGTGCGTCCAGAAGCCCGGCAAGAGCCAGCGCCAAGACATGTCGTCGTCGTCGATGACAGCCCGGCCGTCCGGCAATCCCTCAGACTGCTCCTCACATCACGCGGCTATGTGGTGGAAGCGTTTTCCGGCGCCGGCGAATTGCTGCTGGAAGTCCGGCCCGGTGATTTCGACCTTTATGTCATCGACCTGAAGATGGACGGCATGGACGGCGTGGACCTGCTCGCCGCCTTGCGCCGTCGGGGCATCATCGAACCGGCCGTCCTGATCTCGGGCTGGGACCTGCCGGCGCTGGAAGCGGCGGCCTTGCAGGCCGGTTTCGCCGCCCTCGTCCGCAAACCGATGATGGATGTCTCGCTCGTCAGCGTGCTCGACTATCTGCTCGCGCAGCCCTGACCGGACAAAGCCGTACCCGACTGCGCAGAGGCCGCCGCCGCCGTCGAAACGCCCTTGCTTGCCTCTGCGGCAGCTAGGGTCCTTTCCGTACTCCGCCGCCTTCCTCCCAGGGCGAAACCTGCAGCCAGACCAATAACGGCCCGCTCATCCGAGGCGCGGCCAAGGGAGAACGTGCATGGCCGATACAGCGTCGCTGAAGGCACCCAAGACAAAGGCGAAGACGGAGCATTTCGATGTGCTCGTCGTCGGCGCGGGCATCTCCGGTGTCGGCGCTGCCTATCATCTGAAGACCCAGGCCGCGAACAAGTCCTTCGTCGTGCTGGAAGCCTATGAAACCTTCGGCGGCACCTGGCACATGCACCGCTATCCAGGCGTGCGCTCGGACTCAGACCTCTACACTTTCGGTTACCGCTTCAAGCCCTGGATCGGCCCGCCCATCGCCAGCCGCGAGGAGATCCTGCGCTACATGCAAGAGGTGATCGGGGAAAACGCCCTCGCCCCGCATATCCGCTACCGCCACCGTATCCTCTCGGCCAGCTGGTCGACGCCGAAGAAGCGCTGGACCGTCAAGGCAGAACGTCTAGGCACCGGCGACATCCTCACCTTCACCGCCAGTTTCCTCTGGATGTGCCAGGGCTATTACAATCACGCCGAAGGCTACACGCCCGAATGGCCCGGCATGTCGGATTACAAGGGCACGATCGTCCATCCCCAGACCTGGCCGGAAGACCTGGACCTCGCCGGCAAGAAGGTGATCTGCATCGGCTCCGGCGCCACCGCCGCCACCGTCGTCCCGGCCATCGCCGGCCAGTGCGCGCATGTCACCCTTCTGCAGCGCTCGCCCACCTATTTCATCCCGGCGCGAAACGAGAACCTGCTGGCGGACGAACTCCGCACCCTCGGCGTCGACGAAGCCTGGATCCACGAGATCATCCGCCGGAAATACAATTATGAGCAGGCCGAATTCTCCCGCCGCTCGCTCGAGGAACCCGAGACGGTGCGCCAGGAACTGCTGGAAGGGGTCAAGGCCTGCCTGCCTGAGGGCTTTGACATGTCGCATTTCACGCCCGCATACCGCCCCTGGCAGCAGCGCATCGCCTTCGTCCCGGAAGCCGACCTTTTTGAAGGCATCAAGGCCGGCCAGGCCGGCGTCGTCACCGGCCATATCGACCGGTTCACCGGGAAAGGCATCCGGCTGAAATCCGGCGAGGAACTCGAAGCCGACATCATCATCACCGCCACCGGCTTCAATCTCTCCGTCCTCGGCAACATCCCGTTCCAGGTCGATGGCCAGCCCGTGAACTGGTCAGACACGGTCACCTATCGCGGCATGATGTTCACCGGCGTACCCAATCTTGTCTGGGTCTTCGGCTATTTCCGCGCCAGCTGGACGCTCCGGGTGGATATCCTCGGCGATCTCGTCTGCCGCCTCCTGAAGCATATGGACGCGAAAAAAGTCAAACAGGTCGAGGTCGCCCTGCGCGCGCAGGACCACGATATGGAAATCCTGCCCTGGATCGATGAGGACAATTTCAATCCCGGTTATCTCGCCCGCTCCATGCACCTGATGCCGAAGCGCGGCGAGAAGCGGGAATGGTCCCACACCCAGGACTACTGGGCGGAGAAGGACGAATTCCCCCTGATCGACCTCGAAGGGGACGAGTTCTGCTATCGTTGAACCTCGCCTGCGGCGCCCCTTGCTCCGGTCACGCTTGCCGGGCATGACAGGCGCCGATGAGCGATATCAGCCCCCAGAGCCAGAGCGAGCCGCACACCACCGATGCCGTGCTGACGCGCGACATTGCGGACGCCGTCGCCGAGCGGGACCTTCGCTGGCTGGCGCGCACGCTGCGCCGCATGCACCCGGCAGATGCCGCCGATGCGCTTGAAACGCTGCCCTATGACGAGTTCGAGGAGGCGATCGAGCTGCTCGGCAGCGAACTGCCCTCCGAAATCCTGATCGAATTGCGCGACGCTTACCGGGAAGGCGCCGTCGACATGCTGCCCGACGGCGTCGTCGCCCAGGCGCTGGACGAACTCGATTCCGATGACGCGACGACCATCCTTGAGGACCTCGAGGACGACCGGCGCGAGCGCATCCTCGACGACCTCGCGCCTGTCGACCGGGCCGAACTCGAACGTAGCCTCGCCTATGACGAAGAAACCGCCGGCCGTCTGATGCAGACGGAGTTCGTGGCGGTGCCGGAATTCTGGAGCGTCGGCGAGACGATCGACCATGCCCGCGGGCGCGGCGAGGACCTGCCGGAGACTTTCTACGAAATCTACGTCATTGACCCGGCCCACCGCCTGCTCGGCACGGTGTCACTCGCCGCCTTGCTGCGCCAGCCGCGCGACGTGCTCCTCGATGACATCATGGAAGATCCCATGACGACGCTGACCCCGGACCTCGACCAGGAAGACGTCGCCTACCGCTTCCAGAAATACTCCCTCGCCTCCGCCCCGGTCACAGACAGCGCCAACCGCCTCGTCGGCATGATCACCGTCGACGACATGGTCGACGTCATCCAGGAGGAGCATAGCGAAGACCTGCTTGCGCTCTCCAACGTCTCATCGGCAGATGCCTCCGACACCGTGTTCGAGACGGTCAAGGCCCGCGCCCCCTGGCTGGCCGTGAACCTGTTTACCGCCTTCATCGCCTCGGCGATCATCGCGGTGTTCGAAAGCGCCATCGAACAGCTCGTCGCCCTCGCCATTCTGATGCCGGTTGTCGCGGCCCTCGGCGGCAATGCCGGCAGCCAGGGCCTCGCGGTGGCCGTGCGAGCCATCGCGACCCGCGATCTCGACGGCGCTGCCGCACGCCGCGCGGTGCTGCGCGAAGTGCTTGCCGCGCTGATCAATGGCCTGCTCATCGGCGTCGGCGTCGGCATCGTCGCCCTGGTCTGGTTCCAGGATATCAAGCTGTCGCTGGTCATCGCCGCCGCCATGCTCGCCACCTTCCTCTGGGCCGGCCTTTCGGGCATCCTGGTGCCGCTGACCCTGAAACGCCTCGGCGCTGACCCGGCCGTCGCGTCCTCGGTGTTCGTGCTGACCCTGACAGATGTCATGGCTTTCTTTGCATTCCTCGGCCTCGCCAGCCTCGTCCTGTTGTAAACCCGCCTTTTTTCTGCCGAATCTCGCGTTCCAGGCGAATAGGCGCGCCGATTGCACAGGGGCGCTGTAGGCATAATGCCGTTTGTACCAAAATGGAGCAGCACTTTGGGTGGCCCGCTGCGAACATCTCCGGAGGGACTCGAACTCATCATGGGCTTCGAGGGCTTTCGCGCGCGCGCCAGCCGCCTGCCGGATGGCCGCTGGCTGATCGGCTATGGCCATACCCGCACCGCCCGCCGCGGTCTCACTGTCACCCGCACTGATGCCGAACTCGTCCTGCGCCATGTCGATCTGCCTCCGGTAGAGACCGTAATCCGCGACCAGGTGCTCACGCCGCTGACCCAGCAGGAATTCGACGCCCTGGTCTCCTTCGCCTGGAATATCGGGGCAGGGGCGTTCCGCAACTCCGATGTGCTCGCCTGCCTGAATGAAGGCGACCGTCTCGGCGCCGCCGCCGCCATGTGGCTCTGGCGCAAGGGCCGGATCGGCGGCGAAGTGAAGGTTGTGGACGCGCTGGTCCGCCGCCGCGCTGGCGAGATCGCCCTGTTCCTGACCCACCCCTCCGGCCCGGCCCCGGTCCCGGGCGTGCTTGTTCGCCCCATGCAGGATCACGACACCGGCCTGTCGCCCACCCCCGCCGAACCCGAACGCACTGTCATCATCGAAGCGCGCGCAGCCCCTTCCTCCGGCAGTACGCTCCGCCCCGGCGCGGCGCCGCCGCCCGCCCCGCCGCCGCTGTCGCCGCAACAGGCGGCCGCCCGCGCGGTCGGCGAACGCCTCGCCCGTATCCTCGGAGATCTGCCACCCGAACCCGCCAGCCTCCCGGAGGCCGCCGCCGAACCCGGGCCCAGCGTCGAGGAGATCACCCGTGCCATCGCCGATCTCGCCGGCCCCGCCGACGCGGCCGCCGCCGTCCAGCCCAAGGGCCCGCCAGGCGGCGTCGAACGACGCCGCGGCCTGCGCCCGCTGGCCGATGAGATCCCTGACGCTGCGCCGCTTCCGCTCGATCCGCCCTTGCTGCCGGCCGAGCCCGGCCCGGACCTGCCCCTGCCGCCGGCCGAAACCTACATGGTCGATGACCTCGCCCCGGCCGCCATCGACGAGGCGAGCCTGCGCCGCGCCATCGCCGAAAACGGCCATCCGCCCGCGCACGGCAATGGCGCCGAAGCCCTCGGCCGCTGGCTGCCCTTCGCGCTCCTCTCCGGCCTCGGCCTTGTCGGCCTGTTTGCCGGCGTCCAGCGTTTCATTGCCCTTGCGGCCAATGCCCCGGTCAGCGAGACCGATGTCTGGCTCGGCCCCCTCCTGGCGCTCGGGGGCGGCTTCCTTTTCGTCGTCGCGACCTATTATCTCTACCGCGCAATGACGCAGCAGGATTAGCCGCTGACAAGCCGGGGCACTCTTGCTAGGGAGAGGCCATGCTACAGAACACATATCCCACGCTGAACTTCGATCTCGGTGAAACAGCGGACATGATCCGCGAAACCGTGAAAAACTTTGCCCAGAACGAGATCGCCCCGCGCGCCGCCGGGATCGACCGGACGGACGTGTTTCCCCGCGACCTCCTGCCCAGGATGGGCGAGCTTGGCCTCCTCGGCATCACCGTGGAAGAGGAATGGGGCGGTACCGGTCTTGGCTATCTCGAACATGTCGTCGCGATGGAGGAGATCTCCCGCGCTTCCGCCTCGGTCGGCCTCTCCTACGGCGCCCACTCGAACCTTTGCGTCAACCAGCTCCGCCGCTGGGGCAATGACGACCAAAAGACGCGCTACCTGCCGAAACTCGTCTCCGGCGAACATCTCGGCGCCCTCGCCATGAGTGAGAGCGGCGCCGGCTCTGATGTTGTCTCGATGAAACTCCGCGCCGAGAAGAAGGGCGACCGCTACGTCCTGAACGGCACCAAGATGTGGATCACCAATTCTCCGGATGCGGACGTTCTTGTCGTCTATGCCAAGACCGACCCCGAGAAGGCGAGCCGCGGCATCACCGCTTTCCTGATCGAGCGCGGCATGAAGGGCTACTCTGTCGCCCAGAAGCTCGACAAGCTGGGCATGCGCGGCTCCGAAACCGGCGAGCTCCTGTTCCAGGATTGCGAAGTGCCGGAAGAGAATGTCATGGGCCCGCTGAATGGCGGCGTCGGAATCCTGATGAGCGGGCTCGACTATGAACGCGCCGTGCTTTCCGCCGGCCCGCTCGGCATCATGCAGGCGTGCATGGACGTCGTCCTGCCCTACGTCCACGACCGCAAACAGTTCGGCCAGTCCATCGGCGAGTTCCAGCTCATTCAGGGCAAGCTTGCGGACATGTATGTTCAGATGAACGCGGCCAAGGCTTATGTCTACACCGTCGCCAAATCCTGCGACCGTGGCGAGACGACCCGCAAGGACGCCGCCGGCGCCATTCTGTATGCGGCTGAACTCGCCACCAGAATGGCCCTTGACGCCATCCAGATCCTCGGCGGGAACGGTTACATCAACGACTACCCCACGGGCCGCCTCCTGCGCGACGCCAAACTCTACGAAATCGGCGCCGGCACCAGCGAAATCCGTCGCTGGCTCATCGGGCGCGAGTTGTTCGGCGAAACGGCGTAGCCTCCTCATGTCATGACCTTGCGCGTTGAAGACATTGCCGGCTGCCGCGTGCTCTTCTTTCCGCAGGATGGGAGGGCGCTGGCCACGCCGGGCGACACAAACGACTTTATTTCGGAAGTCTGGAGCGAGAATGCGGAGATTGCGGTTCTTCCTCTTTCCAGGCTTGGGCCGGATTTCCTCATTCTGTCCACACGCCTCGCCGGTGAGGTGATACAGAAGTTCGTAAACTATCGCACGCAGCTGGTCATACTTGGCGATCTGACGGATCAGGCTGCTCAGAGCCGGGCGCTCCGGGATTTCATCTATGAGTCCAATAGCGGGCGTGCTGTATGGTTTCTGCCCGATGAAGCCGCGCTACGCGCGCGTCTCACCCGGAAGTCGCCCGGAGAGGCCGATTGAGGGGCAGGAACAGCATGACAGTTTGGCTGATCGCCGGATTTCTGATCGTCGTTCCGGGCGCCGTGATCATCCTTGCCCGGACAGAAGCATCTGAGCGGCGCGGCCATCTCGCCGCCAGAAGCGAGATCGCCCAGACCCCGTTCGGCGCCCTCGAATATGTCATCACAGGCGAAGGCCCGCCAGTCCTCGTCCTCCACGGCGCAGGGGGCGGCTACGATCAGGGCCTGCTGATTGCCGAAGCGGTGGGCGGGGAGGGCTTCCGCTGGATTGCCGTCTCGCGCTTCGGCTATCTGAACAGTCCGTTGCCGGAGGATGCATCAACAGTCGCCCAGGCCCATGCGCTCGCGACCCTTCTGTCACAACTCGGCATCGACCGCGCCGGCGTCCTAGCCATGTCCGGCGGCGCCCCGCCCGCGCTGCAGCTTGCTGCGCTGCATCCGGACCGTGTGGGGTCGATGGCGCTGCTCTCGCCCGCGCCTTTCACGCCCTTCGGCGGCGAAGTTGAGGGCCGCCCGGTCCCGACCGCCTTCTACACCGCCCTCGCCGGCAGCGATGTGGTCTACTGGCTGATGCGCCGGGTCGCGCGCGGAACGCTCAAATCCGCCTTCGATGCCCGCCCGGAACTGCGAGCCGGGGACGAAGACGGCTTCGCCCGGCGTCTCGTCGACACCTTCCTGCCCGCGTCCGCCCGGCGTACCGGCCTCGGCAACGAAATCGCCGCCGTTGATCCGGGCACGGTCTATGACCTTGAATCAATCCGTGCCCGCGTCCTCGTCGTCCATGCCGCCGACGACGGGCTGAACCCCGTCGCCATCGGCGAGGCTATCGCCGCGCGCATCGACGGCGCCGCTTTTATCCGCTATGACAGCGGCGGACACCTGCTGCTCGGCCATCACGGCGCGCTGCGTGCTCAGGTCTCCGAATTCTTCAGCCGCGCGCCGTCCGATCCGCCGCCGGGCCCGTAAAACATAACGACGCCCCGATTGCCACCCTGGAGACCCGGCCCATGCGCTACCGCCTTGCTGCCCTGCCGCTCGCCGCGCTCGCCTTTACGGGCTGCATGAGCCAACCGGACTACCGCGACAGCGCCGCGCCCCTCGCGACAGTCGAGAGCGTCGACATCGACCGCTATGCCGGCCGCTGGTTCGAGATCGCCCGCTATCCCAACTGGTTCCAGCGCGAATGCCTCGGCAGCGAAGCCAATTATGCCGCCCGCCCGGATGGCCGCATCTCGGTCGTCAACACCTGCGTCACCGAAGCGGGTGAAACCAAGTCCGCCGACGGCAGCGCCCGGATCGTCGAGGGCTCCGGAAACGCCAAGCTGAAGGTCCAGTTTGCTCCCGCCTGGGTACCCTTCGCCGAGGGCGATTACTGGATCCTGCACCTCGAGCCGGACTACTCTGCGGTCCTCGTCGGCGAACCGCGTGGCCAATATCTCTGGATACTCGCCCGCGATGCGGAGCCGGACGGCGAGGTCATCGACCGCATCCTGGCGCGCGCCGGAGAGCTCGGCTTCCAGACAGACCCCCTCGTCTTCCCCCGCGGCCGCCCCGGCTGAAGCCGGCAACGCGGCCCTAGCGAAACCGCTCCGGGTTCGCCGCCATTATGGCTTCCAGCTTCGGCATCCCCTCGCGGAGGCCTTTCTCCAGCTGACCGGTGATCACCCCGCCCAGCGGCGGAAATGCGCTCGCCTTGCCGGTCCAGCGCATCTCACACCCGCCCCCCACCGGCACCACCCGGTAATCTTCCACCGCCGCAGTCACTGGCAGGGTCGACGCCTCAAACCGGAACGCCATGCGGCGGCCTTCGTCCCAGGCAAAGAACGTCTCCTCGATGACCTGGTCGCCGACCTCCACCGTCCGCGTTGTGCCCACGCCAAACGGCTGCGGGCTCGTCCAGGTCACCCTGGTGATCGGCAGCCACTCGGTCCAGGCCACAGGGTCCAGCAGCGCCTTCCACACCATCCCGGGCGGGAACGCAAACCTGTGCACGACGCTCGCCTGCTTCGCCTCAGCCAGGAAGTCTTCGCCGACTTTCTTGTGCGCTTTCGGTGTCCTGGGCATCAAATGCCTCCCGCCATCGCCGGCGTTGGCGCCGGCCTTATGGGGCCTTTGATGTCAGCTTTTGCCGAAGGCGTCCATGTGCGGTCAGGCCGGGCAGGGCATGACCCTGCGTCAGCTCGCGGCGCGCAGGCCGGCCTCGACCGGCACGCTCAAGATCTTGCTTATGGTCGCGATCAGCGTGCGTTCATCGATCGGCTTGGAAACATAGCCGTCAAAGCCCTGGGCGAGATACTTCTCGCGGTCGCCGTGCATGGAATCTGCTGTCAGCGCGATGGTGGGCACGGTCCGGCTCGGACTGTCAGACAGGCGAAGCCGCCGGAACGCCTCGCTGCCATCAAGGCCCGGCATGTGAATGTCCATGAGCACGATGTCATACTGTTCGCGCCCCAGCACCTCGAGCGCCTCATGCCCGTCAGCCGCCTCGCCGATGAGGATGCCATGATATTCGAGGAAGGAACGCGCCACCCGGCGGTTGATGCCATTGTCATCCACCACCAGCGCCCGGCAGCCGGTCAACCCCTGGCGCTGCTGAGCCGGAAGACTGATCAGCTTGCTGGATTTCACGCTGCTCACGGCGTCCGCGGGCTCCGCCTGGAATTTCAGCGTAAAGATGGATCCGCGACCCGGCTCGCTGACCGCCGTCACATCGCCGCCCATGATACGGGCCAGCTTGCGCGTGATGGAGAGGCCAAGCCCCGTACCGCCGAACTTGCGGGTCGTCGAGCCGTCCTCCTGCGCGAACGATTCAAAAATCCGGTCCAGTTTTCTGGGATCAATGCCGCAGCCGGTATCGGTGACATGCACGGTGACGGTGTAGTTGCCGTCATCATTCTTCGATGCCGTCAGCACCGTCAGGACTTCGCCCTCATTTGTGAACTTGATCGCGTTGGAAACGAGGTTGCTGACGCACTGGCGGATCCGGACCGGATCGAACACCAGCCGCGACGGCACGGACGGATCAACATGCAGGCGCAGGCTGATGCCCTTTTCCCTGGCGGCTGTGTCGTGCAGCCGGAACAGGCTGCTCAGCTTGTGGCGCAGATCGCCCGGCACCGGCGACATCTCCATACGTCCTGCCTCGATCTTCGACAGGTCGAGAATATCATTCAGCAAGACCATCAGTGTCTTGCCGGACTCCAGGATCACGCCGACCTGTTCGGCCTGCACCGAATTGAGCCCGCTATGCGTCAGCACCTGCGCCATGCCGAGCACGCCGTTCAGCGGTGTGCGGATCTCATGGCTCATGTTCGCAAGGAATTCGGATTTCAGCCGGGTCGCCTGTTCGGCCCGGTTCAGCGCGTCGCGAAGCTCATGCGCCCGCCGCCGCTCCTCGCGCACGTCCTGGATATAGGTGATGAATACCATTGTCCCGTTATCGGACCAATGCGCGCTGGAGGTAGACGCCTGTACACGGATCTTCTCGCCGGTCTTGGTGAAGGCTTCGGCATCGGAGATATGCCGGATGAGCTTGCCGCCCTTGATGTCCTCGACCACTTGGTTGCCCAGCGCCGCTTCCGGCTTGAAAGCCTTTACCCCGAACATGATCCCGACATTCTGTCCGACGAGTTCGGCCTCGTCATAGCCGAGCAGCTGGCAGATGCCGTGGTTCACATAGTGGATCCTGCTGTCCGCGTCGGTGATCACAATCCCATGAATGGCATGGTCGCACGCCGCGCGCGCCAGGTTCAGCCGGTTCAGCGCCCGGTCGCGCTCCTCGGCAATATCAGTAATCTCGTGGGAGCAGGACAAGGCCCCGCGCGGCGAGGGGATGATCATCGTCTTCATGATCTTGCCCAGCATCGCCGCCGCCCGGCCCTTACCGGTCATCAGTGTGCGCGGCTCGCCGGTCTCGAGCACCTCGATAACCTTCTGCACCATTTCCGAATTGCGGTAGCTCGGGTCGAATTCGAACACCCGCATTCCGACGATGCTTCCGCCCTGCGGCAGGATCGACTCGTTCATCAGGTCGTTCGCATCGACCCATTCGAGGTCAATGATGTTTCCCTGATCGTCGCGAACAGGCGCCATTTCGCACACCACGACGGGGAGCAGGTCTAGAAGACTTGCATCCATGGGACTGTTTCCTTTGGCCTTCGATCATGCATGAAGATTTTTTTGGCAATATTGTGCCAATTTGCTTAACACTCTGTTGATTTTCCGCTCCCCCGGCGCGATCTGCCGCAAGACCAGCAGGATCGGACGGGTCCAGGCGGCACTGACCGGTTTAGCCCGCGATGCTCAGCTGGCGGATTTCGTGATCCTTGAGGACGGCCATCGCCGCGTCATACCCGGCCTCGACGGCCGAATCGTAGGCCTTCCAGTTGCGCAGCTCCACATCCGGCAGTTCCGGCAGCAACAGTATGTCCGCAATGTCGCGCGGCGCAAGCCGGTCATCCCGGATCGTCGCCGCCCGCATCAACAGGCCGGCAATCGGCGGCGCGGAGGAAAAGCCATGTTTCAGCACCCAGCGCCAGAAGCTCTGCGGCCGGACAAAGTCATCCCGGTTCAGCCCGTCCGGCTGACGGGAGACATCCGATCCGATGACATAGCCGCTGTGCATCTCGCGCATCACGCTGACGGGAAAATTATCCAGCACCGCGCCGTCCACCAGAATGTCATCCCCGTCTACCAGCGGCGGCAGGATACCGGGCAGGGAGATCGTCGCCCGCAGCGCGTCGCGCAGCCGCCCTTCACGGTGAATGCGTGCCGAGCCGGTCGAGAGGTTGGTAGACAGCGCAAAAAACGGAATCGTCAGTTCACCGATCTCCGCCGTGCCAAAATGCTCCTCGAGCCGCTGGTTAACACGCAGGCCCTTCACCATGCCCACCACGGGAAGATTATAGTCCCCCAGCGGATTGGTTTCGACAAACGCCTTGCGGATGCGCCGTTCGATCTCGTTATCGTCCCAGCCCATCGCGACACACGCCGCCACCACCGCGCCCATCGAGGCGCCGCCCGCGAGATCAATCGGAATGCCCAGTTCGCGGATCGCCCGCACCGCGCCGATATGGCTGTACGCCCGCGCCCCGCCGCCCGACAGGATCAGGCCTACGGACCGCCCACTCATCACCCGCGCCAGCCGCGCCGCATCCGTCTCGCTGTCGCCGCGCCAGTGAAACAGCCGCCGCGCCCCCGCCGCATCGATCCATTCCTGCGGCCTTGCCGCGCGCCGATCCGACCCCGGATGGATCAGGATCACGTCCAGGAGCTTCAGCCGCTGCGCCGGCGAGCGGTCCTCCGGCATTAGCGGCGTCGACGGCCGTGCATCCGAGCGGGCCAGAACCCAGATCCGGTCCGCCTGCCGGGTTGCCAGCCGAAACCAGCCCGAATCGCCGATCACCGCAATCAGAATCACCGCGTCATGCGCGGCCTCCAGCGCGTCAAAGAACGCCGCCGGCTTCTCGCCGCCCTTGGCCTCGTCCACGATCACCGCGCTGCGCCCATACCTTGCCAGCGCCGCCCGCAGCATCCGCGCACGCAGGTTCAGGTCGATGGTCGGCGAGGTCGAAAGCAGCGTGTAGACCTTAGGCGGCGTCTCGGCGAGGCGCGGCCCCGCGCGTCCCACCCGCCGCAGGATGATCCGTATCATCCCTTCCAGCAGTTCGGGTTCAGACCGCACCAGCCGGCTCCACCCCGTCCGCGACAGCGCCACGACTTCCGAATCGCGCATCGCATAGACAGATCCGGTATGGGAGGCGTCCTCGATCTCCCCATCGCCGTTCTGGTCGGTTCCTCCAAGGAACAGCGCCATCTCGCCGGCCGGCTCGCCGGGGCGGATGTGCCCGACAAATTCTCCCGCCGGCCCGAACGTGCCCAGCGCGCCGGACAGCACGAAGTAGATCGAATCGGCGGTTTCCCCCGCCAGGAACAGCGGCTGGCCTGCCGGCAGCGAGAACCAGCGCGCTTCCTTGCCCGCCATCCGCATCGCGCGCTGGGAGACATCCTTGAGTAGCGGAATCGCCTTCAGATCTGGTGTGAAATCAGAGCGCAGCCGTTGAAACATGCGCATGGATGTGCCGCCTCGGGATTGGACCTGCAAGAGCCCTAGCACAAAACAGTTTACCAACGGGTGACAGCCGGGAAGGGCGGGGCTAATCCTGCGTCAAAGCCTTGAAAAGGGAACGCCTATGCCCGTTCTGAAGTCAGCCATCGATGTGTCCGGCGAGAAATTCGCGGCCAATCGCGCGGCCATGGAGGCGCTGACCGGAGATCTGCGCGCCCGCACCGCAGAAGCCGCCCTCGGCGGCCCCGAAGACAGCCGCCGCCGCCATACCGAGCGCGGCAAGCTTCTCCCCCGCGACCGGGTCGAGCGCCTGATCGACCCCGGCAGCGCCTTCCTCGAGATTGGCGCCCTTGCGGCCAACGGCATGTATGACGGCGAAGCCCCCGGCGCCGGCCTGATCACCGGCATCGGCCGCGTAGAGGGCCGCGAATGCCTCATCGTCTGCAATGATGCCACCGTGAAGGGCGGCGCTTATTTCCCTGTCACCGTCAAGAAACACCTGCGCGCCCAGGAAATCGCGATGGAAAACCATCTCCCCTGCATTTACCTCGTCGACTCGGGCGGTGCGAACCTGCCCCACCAGTCGGAAGTCTTTCCGGACCGGGAGCATTTCGGACGCATCTTCTATAACCAGGCCCAGATGAGCGCGAAGGGCATTCCCCAGATCGCCGCCGTCATGGGCTCCTGCACCGCCGGCGGCGCCTATGTCCCCGCGATGAGTGACGAAACCGTCATCGTCCGCAAGCAAGGCACCATCTTCCTCGGCGGCCCCCCGCTGGTGAAAGCCGCCACCGGCGAAGAGATCAGCGCGGAAGACCTCGGCGGCGCCGATGTCCACGCCCGCCGCTCCGGCGTCGCGGACCATTACGCCGCGCACGATGCCCACGCCCTCGCCATCGTCCGGTCGATCATCCGTACACTGCCATTACCGAAGCCCCAGCCCTTCGAGTTGACCGAGCCGGCAGAGCCCCTCTACGATCCGGCGGAACTTTACGGCCTTGTCCCCCGAGACGTGCGCGAACCTTATGATGCGAGAGAAGTCATTGCCCGGATCATTGACGGATCGGACTTCCACGAGTTCAAGAAACTCTATGGCGAAACCCTCATCTGCGGGTTCGGCCGTGTGCATGGTATGCCCGTCGCGATCCTCGCCAATAATGGCATCCTCTTCTCCGAAAGCGCCCAGAAGGCCGCGCACTTCATCGAACTCGCCGACCAGCGCCGTATCCCGCTTGTATTCCTGCAGAACATCACCGGCTTCATGGTTGGCTCGAAATACGAGGCCGGCGGCATCGCCAAGGACGGTGCAAAGATGGTCACCGCCGTTGCCACAGCCAGTGTTCCGAAATTCACCATCGTCACCGGCGGCAGCTTCGGGGCCGGCAATTATGGCATGT
>CAYPDA010000005.1:0-69137 GCA_964409375.1 uncultured Hyphomonas sp. | reverse complement strand
CGCGCCCAACAAAATCCGGCGCGGGTGTTTCGGGAAACCGGCGCGCCTGGATATGGGTGTCGCCCCGCCGGATCGCCTTGCAGACGCGGTGCATCCCGTCCATCAGCCGGCCCTCGGCGTCCAGCAGGACCGGAAAACTGAGATCGGCCGCATCTATCAGCGCAAGGTGTTCGAGGATCGACCGGCAGGTCGGCACCTGCTCCTCAAAGGCATACCAATGGGTCTCATCCACCTCGCCAATCGAACTGAGCGGAACAGCCTCGACCGGCAGCCCCTCGCTCGCCGCGATCAACCGGCGCACATCCCAGACGAGCAGACCGTCCTCTGACGGACGAAAATGATACTGCGGGCGGATCATGCCTGATTTCATGCCTGATTTCATGCCTGATTTCATGCCTGATTTCATGCCTGATTTCATGCCTGATTTCTGGCCGAAACCATTGGCCCCGGCAACGGGTGCAATCAAAACAAGCTCTCAACAGGCGCGACTCGCTCCTACCCTGCGAAGCGGGGGAGGTGGCGCGGCCCGAAGGGGCGTGACGGAGGGGGCTACGCCCTCACCCTGGCCCTGCCCTCGCCAGAAAAAAGGGCCCGCCGGAGCGGACCCTTGAGTTTTTCAGACCTTAGCGGTTCTGCGGCTTCCGGTCAGGATCGCCCTGCTGTTGCCGGTTGCGGTCCGGATTGTTCTGCTTCTGGTTCCGCTCCTGCTCGTTCTGCTGTTGCGGGTTGTTCCTATCCTGCTCGTTCTGTTGCTTGTTCCGGTTCGGATCGTTCGGATTCTGTGGATTAGGGCCTGCCATTTTAGTGCCTTTCCTTAGAGTTCGGGGGGACGCTGGACGGATACACCAGCCTTCATAAAACGGCGCAGCCACAGGAGAGTTCCGGATACTGCGGTCTTTGCCGCATGAACTTTAGGACGGAATCGTGCGCGCCGCAGCCGTATGCTCCTTCGGTCGGGTCACGCCTCAGGCATCCTCATCGACAACGCTCGCGGCCGCGAACACATGCGCGTCCCGCTTCAGCCGCTCCGCCACCGTCATCACCACCCCGAACGCGACCCGCAGCAGGATCAGCAGCAGCACGCCTGCCAGCGGCTCATCCAGGCCTAGCGTCAGCGCCGCGCCAAACAGGATGGCGACATGCAGCGTCACGATCCGGCCATAGGGCGCCGCGAAGTGGATATCAATCTTCTCCTCGCGAAACTCCCCCCGGCCGATGAAGTCGCGCAGATATACCGCAAGGTTGACCCCCACAACGGCCGCGAGGAAGACCCCCATATACGCGCCGCTGCCGAGCGCCCAGCCGATCAGGTCCGCCGGACCCGGAAAATCCGAACGCCCCGAAAATGTATAGAGTAAGATGCCGTGCCCATAACAGAACGCGCCATAGTGGAAGGTGAAGAACAGGCCCAGGAATACCGCGCCGGTCATGGCGCCGGCGCCCTTCGCCGCAGCGCCCGCCGCCATGCGCATCACGCTGAACACCCCGACGACGAGGTTCTCCAGCCAGTAGAGCGCCACCAGCGGCGCCGCGCCCCAGCCGAAGGCCAGCACCGCGACCACCGGCAACAGGTCGACCGCCAGATTGGCGAGCGCCAGCCGGTCCAGGTAGGTGCGCGCCAGCACCGCCGGCGACCAGACCTGGCGAAGGGCTGTCCGGTTCATCTCTGCCCCTCCCCCCGTTGCAGGGGCTGTTAAACCCTAAAACCCCGCCCAGTCGTAGGGCGGGAAGGTGAGCGGGTCATGCGCCCGGAGGCCAAACGAGCCGCGCGGGTTGGCGAGGTCACCGGTCAGGATTTCGTAATGCAGGTGCGGGGCGGTGGCGTTGCCGGTCGAGCCCATCTGCCCCAGCGGATGCCCGAAGCCGATCGGCATGCCGGGCGCAATGCCTGGCGCGAACCAGTCCAGATGCGCATAGCGCGTGAACACGCCGCGGCCATGATCGATCACCACATTCAGTCCGTAGCCGGAGGAACTCCCCGCCTCGACGATCCGCCCCGGCCCGCCGGAATAGACCGTGCCCGGCGGCCGGCTCGCCACATCGATTCCGGCATGCAGTCTGCTGCCGCGATAACCGAAACCAGAGGTCAGACACACATCATTGGTGGGGACCGTCGCCAGCACGATGCCATGCACCACGATGACGGGATGAAACTCCCGGATCCAGCGCTCGGCGTCCGCGGGCGGCGCATTCGACACATACGTGCCGGGGCAAAGCCGCAGGAACTGGTTCGGCTGGAACGGCCCCTGCGCCGGATTACGCACATCCCCCGGGGGGCCATAGTTTACCGGCGGCATGCGCAGGACGGCCTGGTTCGGGTGCGATCGGCCGCCGGAGGCGCACGCGGCTGCTGCCAGCAGCAGGCACGCCGCCAGGATCAGACGCCTGCCTGCCCTCACGCGGTAACCTGCGCCCGTTTCGCCCCGCGCTCGATTTCCTTAAGCAGGTCCCGGCAATAGAGGCCAAAGTCCACCTGCATCCGGTGGCGCGGACTGTCATAGAAGTGGCCCAGATGCGCCTCTTCATCCTCGGTGGTGATTCGCTGCATGTCGTCCCTCGCCGGGAAAACATACTTGCCTTCCAGTGCCGCGGCCACCAGTTTCGACTGTTGCTCGGCAAAGTTCACCAGCGTCGGCAGCGGCTGGGCCAGACCGAGGAAGAACAAGGTCTCCCGCCCCGGCTGCACCATCCGCTTGAACAGCGGGAACACATTGTCCTTCGGCGTCAGCTCATCCTGATTGAAGAACGGAAAAGTCGTGTTGTAGCCTGTCGCCCAGATGATCGCGTCGACCTGTTCGCGCGTCCCGTCCGTGAACACCACCCCGTCCCGGTCCAGCCGGTCTATGCCGGGCTTCGGGGTGATATCGCCGCAGCCGACCCGCGTGAGAAACTCTCCGGAGACGGACGGATGGCCTTCCAGCGGCTCATGATCCGGCTTCGGCAGGCCGTAATCCTCCATCCGCCCGATCGTCTTCTTGATCTTCGCTTTGGCGAGCGACCTGCCGACCTTCGCCGGCATCCAGGCCGGAAGCGCCGCCTTGTCCGCAGGTTTGCCGTCCATGTACTTCGGCAGCACCCAGACGCCCCGCCGCATAGAGATAAACAGCTTCTCCGCGATCGGCCGCTGTGAAAGTTCCGAGGAGATATCCATCGCCGAATTGCCCGCGCCGACGATCATTACCCGCTTGCCGCGGAAATCATACGGCGCAAACGGGTCGCGGTAGTAGTGCGAATGCACCTGGTAGCCGCCAAACTCGCCCGGATAGCTGGGCGTGCGCGCATCCCAGTGATGGCCATTGGCCACACACACGGCGTCATAGTCGCGCGTCTCCCCGGTCGACAGCGTCACCCGGTAGCGCCCGTTCGCCAGATCCGCCACATCAGTCACCGAGGTATTGAACGTGACCGTGCCGCGAAGCCCAAAATGGTCTACATAGTCATGGAAATACTGCAAGAGCTGGGCATGGTGGGGAAAGTCCGGCCAGTTTTCCGGCACCGGATAATCTTCGAAGGCGAGGCGCCATTTTGAGGTGTCGATATGCAGCGACTGGTAGCATGACGAGACCCCGTTGGGATTCTGATAATACCAGTTCCCGCCTATATTGTCTGACTTTTCATAGCAATCATAAGGCAGGCCCGCATCCTTCAGCCGCTTGGCCATGGTGAAGCCGGAGCAGCCCGCCCCGATGATGCAGGTCTTGGGTTTTGCCGACGTTTCAAACGCCATGTGAGTGCCTCCTGAAATGTGCCTCGCCGGTCATTTTTGATTTGTAAGCGGCGGGAGTGATGTTATCCGCCGTTCAGCAAGCGTCAAATCCCGACGCAGGGTAAGCCTTCCATGACTGACGACACATCCGGCTCTGACCGTATCGCCGCCATGATGCGCCAACATGTCGATCTGATGAACAGCGCCGTCCCCTGGGGCAACGAGGTCGGCTTTAGGGTGCTGGAGGTCCAACGCGGCCATGTCCGCGGCGTCCAGCCCTGGGCGGAGCATCTGGTGGGCGACCCCGAAACCGGCGTGATCCATGGCGGCGTCATCACCACCTTCCTCGACAATCTCTGCGGCATGGCCTGTACCGCCGCAATGACGGAGTTGCGCTTCGTAGCCACCATTGACCTACGCATCGATTATATGCGCCCCGCCGAAAAAGGCCGCGACATCATTGGCGAGGCAGAATGCTACCACCTCACCCGCACGGTATGTTTCACCCGCGCCTGGGCCTATCATGAAAACCGTGACCGCCTGATCGCCACGGCCGCCGGCACCTTCGCCATCAACAAGCCGCGCTTTGGCGGTAGCCGACAGAAGAAAGACGCATGACCGAAACGGCCACCAATCCGCGGGCGGACGATATCAACGCCATCCTCGCGCGCATCCCCTTCGTCAGGACGCTCGGCATGCGCTGCGAAATTCTCGGCGACGAAATGACCACGATCCTGCCCTTCCAGGACAAGCTGATCGGCAATGTCACTATCCGCGCCCTGCATGGCGGCGCCATCGCATCCTTCCTCGAACTGACGGCCATGTTGCAGGTCTATCTCGTGTCGGACCTCCCACGCCCGCCCAAGCCGATCAACCTGACCATCGACTATCTCCGCCAGGGCCACGCCAAGGACCTCTACGCCCGCGCTGTCGTCCTGAAGCTGGGCCGCCGTATGGCGTCGGTCCGCGCCGAAGCCTGGCAGGAAAACCGCGCCGAACCCGTCTCCGCAATCGTCGCCCATTTTTTGGTGGCCGCCGACTGAAGACCCCGCTCCTCTCCGCTCAAGCGAATATCTCGTACGGCTTTTGCAAGCCTTTCGTCACACCCGATGCACAAAGCGCATCAGAGCGCCCGTCTCCTGCCCGATCCCCGCCTCACAATTGTGAAGTCAGGAGATGGGCGGTCAGACTGCCGGATGGCGATCGGCGGTGACGAATGTTGACGCACGCGGCCTCGCCGCCCCAACGACCCGCGCCGCGCCCTACCCGAACGCCGCCCGCGAAGCCCTGCTGAGCCGCCTCGAAGCGCTTCGGGTCGCCGCCGCCAGCCATCTCACCATCTCACGTTGCCACGGCCGAGCCCCACCTCAATCTCGATCGCTTCGGCCTGCCGCTATCCTCGCTGCACCTGCCGGGCGAACTCGTCGTTTTGCTGGTTGAATTCCATGCGGCGGCCCTCAATGCTTGGCTCCCCGATACCTCCTGGTCGGCGCCGTCCGCGCGCATCTGCCCCTGCTCCGGCGCGGCCGCAGGCCATTGAGCGCGGATCACACCGGCCTCAGACACACAAGGGTTCCAGCCCCCGCTGTACATGCTATCCTCTCATTGATCCAACAACCCGCGAGACCTTCCGCCATGAAACACGCCCTGTTCGCCCTCAGCTTCGGCCTCGCCGCCTGCGCCAGCACGCCCGCCGCCTCCGCACAGGAGTCGCTCGACTGGATGACCGGCTGCTGGCGAACGGATGACCGCAGCTATAAGGAAGTCTGGACCAAGGAGGAGCATGGCTATCTGTTCGGCTACGCCCTCAACCTCGAAGGCGAGACAGCCACCTATTTCGAGCAGACACGCATCGATGCCGGACGACCGGCGGTGTTCAATGCCTATCCCGGCGGCTTCGGCCCCTCTCAGTTCACGGAGGAAAGCCGCGCGCGGAACGTCATCACCTTCGTCAACCCGGACCATGATTTCCCGCAGCGCATCACCTATCAGCGCGACGGCCGCCGGATGACCTCTACCATCGCCCGCATGAACGGCGACCGCGCCCAGACCTACAATTTCCGCCGCTGCTGAATGCTGGGCCTATTTTGACTTCGCTCAGGATGAGCGTCGAACTGTTTGGCAGAACGCGACCTCACTCCTCTGTTGGCGGTAGCACCGGCTTGCCGCCAAAACGCCCCGCCCAGGCCGGCGTCAAGTGGCCCTCGATCTCGGCAGCAGGAATCGTGATCTCATAGCTCCCCTCAGCGTAGGGGCCGACATCATAAGGCGAGAACAGCACGGTGATCCCCCCAAATAGTCCTTCCTCCGTAGACGGATTTAAGATGTAGCTGTTGGCCCATTCCGCGCCGGCCACGGCATCATCGCCGAGATATTCCTCGACCTGGTCCTCGACATAGCCGCGGGCCGCCTCGTCATAGCCGCGCGCGATCTTGGCCTCGACCAGGCCCGCCTTCAGGCGCGCGCCAAAGGCGGCGGGGTCTGCAACGATCGCTGTGATCGGCACCGGCCCGCCGCCTTCGACGGCGTAAAGCGCGCCGCCCAGGAAATAGTTCGGATGCGCCCCGCCGGAATTGAGATAGATATCCTGCTGCACACTGATGAACCCGTCCGCCTGCGAGATACCACGGTGGCGCACCTCCATCTCATACGGGCGGAAATTATAGCCCGCCTCGCCCTCTTCGACCGCTGCCGCCCATTCGGCCTGATCGCGGCGGGCTGATTCGTCCATCTCTTCCAGCGCCTCGCGCGCCCGCACCATCAGCTGGCCGGCGAGTTGCGGGTCAAACGCGGCAATCTGCGGGTCCACCACGGCGCGGCCGCGGAAGCTGTCATTGGTGATTTCCATCGCCGGGCTACCAAGGTCTACCGGCAGCGACGCCGTCTCCGCCGTCCGCGTCTCCGAAAGTTGCGGGGGGCCGACCTCTTCGCCCTGCATACAGGCGGCCAGCACGAGCGCGGCAGCGGATAGGGTGAGGAGTGAGCGGATCATGGGCAAAAATTCCTTACAGGCTCAGGAGTTCCGGGTCGCCGCCCTGGGCGGTGATGTTGACACTTACCACCCGTTCCGTGGCGAAAAGATGGAGATAATGCGGCCCGCCGGCCTTGGGTCCGGTGCCGGAAAGCCCCTCCCCGCCAAACGGCTGCACGCCGACCACCGCGCCGGTCATCGAGCGGTTCACATAGGTGTTGCCCGCCGGCATGGCCGTGCGAACGGCGGCATGGAACCGCTCCAGCCGCGAATGCACCCCCAGCGTCAGGCCGTAGCCTTTGGCCTTCAGGGCGGCGCCAACTTCGGCGACATCATCCGGATCATAGCGCACAATATGAAGGATCGGCCCGAACGTCTCCTCGCTGATCTGATCGAGCGAGGCGAGTTCCACCAGCGCCGGGCCGAAGCCATGCCCGCCCTCGCCGAGCGGGCCAGCGTCCAGCTGGTGCAGCACCCGCGCCTCGGTTTTCATCCGGTCCAGATGGATCTCCAATGCTTTGCGAGACTCTGCATCAATCACCGGGCCGACATCGGTATCTGCCAGCGCCGGATCGCCGATCTTGAGTTCGTTCATCGCCCCGATCAGCCCTTCGATCAGCCCGTCCGCAGTATCATGCGGCAGGAAGGCAATCCGCAGCGCCGAGCAGCGTTGTCCCGCCGAGCCGAAGGCCGAGATGATGATGTCGTCGATCACCTGTTCGCGGAGTGCTGTTGTGTCCACGAACAATCCGTTCAGACCCCCGGTCTCGGCGATCAGCGGCATGATCGGCCCTTCCCGACAGGCGATGGACCGGTTGATCAGCCGCGCCGTCGCCGTGCCGCCGGTGAAGCAGAAGCCGGAGACGCGCAGGTCCGGCGTCAGCGCCCCCCCTACCGTCTCGCCCCGGCCGGGAAGCAGATGCAGCGCATCGCCGGGAAGCCCGGCCTTGTGGAACAGCCGCGCCGCCTCGAAGGCAATCAGCGGCGTCTGTTCGGCGGGCTTGGCGACCACCGTATTTCCCGCCGCCAGCGCGGCCGCGATCTGGCCGGTAAAGATCGCCAGCGGGAAGTTCCACGGGCTGATACAGGCGAACACGCCTCGTCCGTGCAGGGAGAGATGGTTGGTCTCGCCGGTCGGCCCCGGCAGGCGGACAGGCGCTGAAAACTCCGCCTCTGCCTGCGCGGCATAGTAGCGGCAGAAGTCGACCGCCTCGCGCACTTCGGCGATGCCGTCTGCCAGCGTCTTGCCGCTCTCGCGCGCCATCAGCGCCACAAGGCGGAACATCTCCGCCTCCATCGCATCGCCCATCGCGCGGATATGGGCAGCGCGCACGGCGCCGCCCAACCGGTCCCATTCCGGCTGGTAGTGCGCCGCTGCGGCGAGCGCCCGGCTGATGGCATCCGCGTCCGCTTCCAGCACGGCGCCCAGCGCTCGGCCTCTGTCTGCAGGCATACGGACGAGCCCGCCGCCGCCGGTCTCCGGTATGCCCGAGATGATCGGCCCGGCGGCATAGGCGGGGCCCTTGTCCAACGCCTTGATGGCGGCGGAAAAGTTCGCGCGCACACCCGCCTGGCTTAGATCCTGGCCGAGGGAATTCTTCCGCCCGGCGCCATAAAGGCGCGGCGGCGTCGGGATACGCGGATGCCGGCGCGGACCTGCTTCGACCTTGGCGAGTGGGTCGGCGACCACCTGGTCCGGCGGCACATCCTCATCGAGGAAGGAGTGCACGAAACTCGTATTGGCGCCGTTCTCCAGAAGGCGCCGGACGAGATAGGGGAGCAGATCCTCATGCGCGCCGACTGGCGCGTAGACGCGCACCCGGCCGCCCGCGGCAGCGGCTTCATACAGTGGCTCGCCCATGCCGTGGAGGCGCTGGAACTCATATCCTTTGACCCCGGCAGCCTCGGCGAGCAGTTCGACGGCCGCGAGTGTATGCGCATTGTGCGTCGCAAAGCAGGGGTAGATGGACGGGGCAGCGGCGAGCATTTCACGCGCGCAGGTCAGGTAGTGAACGTCCGTACCCTGTTTGGTGGTGAAGACCGGAAAGTTCGCATAGCCCTCGACCTGGGCATGCTTGATCTCGCTGTCCCAATATGCGCCCTTGACGAGGCGGACCATGAACCGGCCGCCGGTTTCCTGCGACAGCGTCGCCAGCTTTTCGATTACCGCGCGGGCGCGTTTCTGATATGCCTGCACCGCAAGGCCCAGACCGGTCCAGCCTTCCAGCGACGGCTCCCGCGCCAGGCGCTCGAAGATTTTCAGGCTGATGACCAGCCGGTGGGCTTCCTCCGCATCCAGGCAAAGGCCGATATTCGCTTCCGCCGCCGCCTCGCACAAGCCAAGCACTTTAGGATAAAGCTCTGCCATCACGCGCGTGTCCTTCACCGCCTGATAGCGCGGATGTAGCGCGGAAAGCTTCACCGAGACGCCGTTCGCCTGTTCCGGCGGCAGGGCCTTGTCCTTGCCGGCCGCGACCGCCGCGATGGCGGCTTCATAGGCCTTAAGGTAACGCGCGGCATCTGCCTCGGTGCGGGCGCCCTCGCCCAGCATGTCAAAGCTGAAATGCGCCGCCTCCCCCGCCTTGACCATCCGGCGTCCGCGCTTCAGCGCCTCCTCAACCGTCCGCCCTAGGACGAACTGTTCGCCCATGATCCGCATCGCCTGCATCATTGCGGCGCGGATGACCGGCTCGCCGCTGTCGCGGATCAGCCCGCCGATGAAGTTCGCCGGGCCCTTCTTCGCGCTCGCCGGCGCGCCGATCACCTTCCCCGTAAGCATCAGCCCCCAGGTGGAGGCATTGACCAGCCAGCTGTCGGACTGGCCTTGATGCGCGCCCCAGTTGCCGGAGCGGATCTTCTCAGCGATCAGATCATCGCGGGTATCAGCGTCCGGCACGCGCAGCAGCGCCTCGGCGAGGCACATCAGGGCGAGGCCTTCGGAATTTGACAGGCCGAACTCCTCCAGGAAGCTCTCCATCACGCCCTTGCGGCGCCCCTTGGCGCGGGCCTGGACGACCAGTTCCCGCCCGCGGCGGACGGCGCCCTGGCGTACGCCTTCCGGCAGTGCGCCTTCCTTCATGAGCGCCTCGAGGAGAGCCTCCTCATCGGCAAACTTGAGCGTGTCGAGCGCGTCCCAGTCGAGGCGGTAGTGCGGTTGGGTATCGGGCATGGGATGGGCCTCTGAGGCTGGAGAACCGGAATATTCTGCCGCTTATAGCGCAGTCTGCGCACGGTAATATCCCCTCTGGCGCGGCAGCGCAAAAGCCGCAGGCGCGGCATTGCCCCCTTTACGCCCCGCCCCAAGCCCGCCAGATTGCGCCCGCAAGCGGCCCGCGGGGGGCTGAAACCTAGGGAGCCGGCATGCGCATCATGCTCGTAACGGACGCGTGGGACCCGCAAGTCAACGGCGTGGTGCGCACGATGAAGCGCGTCGTCGCCGAGGCCGAGGCGATGGGCCATGTCTGGGAAATCGTGCATCCGGGCGATGGTTTCCGTACGATGCCGCTGCCGACCTATCCGGAGATCAAGCTGGCCTTGTTTGCCCGCCGCAAGATCCGCGAACGGTTCGACGCCTTCGAGCCGGACGCTGTGCATATCGCCACCGAGGGCACGCTGGGCATGGCGGCGCGAGCAGTCTGCCTGACCGAGAAGCACCCCTTCTCCACCGCCTATCACACGCGCTTTCCCGAATATGTGTCCGCCCGCCTGCCGGTGCCGGTCAGCTGGGGCTATTCCTTTGTGCGTTGGTTCCACAAATATTCCGGCAAGGTGATGGTTGCGACGCCGTCCCTGCTCGACGAGCTGCGCCAGCAGCGCTTCATCAACCTCGTCGCCTGGAGCCGGGGGGTGGACACCGAGATGTTCACGCCCACCCTGCGCGCCGAGGAAGGCGCCAAGGACGATCCGTTTGCGGGGATGCAGCGGCCGGTCTTCCTGAATGTCGGCCGGGTCGCGGTCGAGAAGAATATCGAAGCCTTCGCCGAACTGGACCTGCCGGGTACAAAGGTGATCGTCGGCGACGGGCCGCAGCTGGAAGAGCTGAAGCGCAAATACAAGGATGTCGTCTTCCTCGGCGCCAAGTTCGGCGAAGACCTCGCGCGGCATTATGCAAGCGCCGATGTGTTCGTCTTCCCGAGCCTGACCGATACGTTCGGCCTGGTCGTGCTGGAAGCAATGGCGGCGGGCACGCCGGTTGCCGCCTATGAGGCGACCGGTCCGCGCGATGTCATTCCCGGCTCCGGCGCAGGTACGATCACGCCGGTGGGCGGCGATCTGCGCCAGGGGGCGCTCGATTGCCTCGCGCTTCGCCGCGAAACCTGCCGGGCCTATGCCGAGACCTATAGCTGGCGGGCCTGCGCCGAGGCGTTCCTCGAGAACCTCCAGCCCCTGCCCGCCCCGCTGCGCAAGCGCTTCTGGCAGAAGCTGCGTATCCGCCGGCGCCGCTCGCCGGCTGGTCCGGGCTTCTAGTAGGCGCCGACCATCGCCTTCATATTCTCGGCGATGGCCTGCTGTTCGAGCATCATCGCCTCCGGCATCGGGATGAGGCCGCGCTCCAGCAGGTAGCCCTCCATGCCGACGGCACCCTCATCGACCGAGAAGGCCACGAATTCAGCGAGGCCTTCGATCAGCGGCAGGTTCTGGTCCTTCACATAGAAGAAGATCACCCGTGCGAGGCCGTAGTCGCCGGAGGCGATATTGTTGAAGGTTGGCGCAACATCATCAAAGATCGCGCCTTTGATCCGGTCGGCATTCTGTTCGAGGAAAGAGAACCCAAGCAGGCCGAGTGCTTCCGGCGATCGGATCAGGGACTGGACGATGGCGGAGTCGTGTTCGCCGTAATCGATCCAGCGGCCATCGGTGCGAATCGTGTGCGAACGGTCGCGGAAGGCGGCGGGGTCGGTTTCGTACAGCGCCTGCATCTGCGGGACGGCGCGGGCGCCGGTCTCCATGCCAAGCTCGACGAAGGCGTCACGGGTGCCGGAGGTTGGCGGCTGGCCGAAGACCTGGATGGGCACGGCCGGCAATTCCGGCGAGACTTCGTTCCAGTTGTTGTAGGGGTTTGGAATGAAGCCGCCCTGTCCGTCCGGGATATCCTGGGCGAGGCCCAGGTAAAGCTGCTCCAGCGTCATGTTATAGTCCGGCCCGTTGACCGAGACGGCGAGGACGATTCCGTCATAGCCCATCGCCACTTCGCTGATGCCTGTGACGCCGTTGCGGGCGCAGAGGGCAACTTCGGAATCGGTGATCGGGCGCGAGGCGTTGGCGATCGAGCCGTAGAGTGGGCCGACACCCTCGCAGAAGGCGCGGAAGCCACCGCCCGTGCCGGTGGATTCGACGATGGGGGTGGGGAAGCGCGTGACCGCGCCAAACCGCTCGGCGACCGTGCGCGAGAAGGGCGCGACCGTGGACGAGCCGACAATCTTGATCTTCTGGTTCAGCGCGATGGCCGGGACGGGCTTCTGGTCCGGGTCCATCTCCAGATTTGACAGGTCTGTCTGGCCGCAGGCGGCCGCCGCCAGGAACAGACATGCTGCGCCAAACGCGCGGGAGAGAAAAACGATCATCTGGAAACCTCCGGCCAGTCTTCCGGCCCAGCCCCGCGGCAGACCCTGATCTGGATCAGCTTTCCGGAGGTGAGCACCAGGCGGCAATTATTGCAGGATATTGCAAGGCTTACTCGCGCAGTTCTGTTACTCTTTTGTGACACGTCTGTGTAGCAGGCAAAATTTTCACTTGCACGCCCGGGCGTTGTGCACTACTTGCACTTCTGAAAATTCGATGTGGCGGACATCTGGGCTAACCCGACAAAAAGGGGGGCCCCCTGTACTAACGCCCAAAGCTGGTTTGAAGCCCTTTGGAGGTTAGGTGTCATGCACACTTACGCGACCCCGTATCATATTGCGCGCCATGAGCAGCCGGAGGCGCCTGTTTTCTGCTTCCGTCCTGAGCGTGTGACTGCGGCTGCCCGCTGGTTCGTGGAGAAATTTCCGGCCCAGGCATTCTATGCCGTGAAGGTGAACCCAGCCCCGCACGTGCTCGACGCCCTGTGGGACGCCGGCATCCGCAGCTTTGATGCCGCTTCCGAGCGCGAGATCGAGTTGATCCATGGCCGTTTCCCGAACGCGCGGATTGCCTTCCTGCACCCGGTGAAACCGCGCCGCGCCATCCGCCGCGCCTATCACGAGTTCGGCGTGCGCATCTTCGTTACCGACACCGTCGCGGAGCTGAACAAGATCCTCGAAGAGACCGGCCATGCGAAGGATCTGACGATCCTTGTGCGGATTGCTGTGTCCTGCGAAGGCTCGGCCCTGCCACTGTCTGGCAAGTTTGGTGCGCCGGCGGCTGAAGCCGCTGAGATTCTCCGCGAGGCCCGCCGCTATGCGGACGAGCTCGGCGTGTCGTTCCATGTCGGCAGCCAGGCGATGAAACCGTCGGCCTGGGCGACCGCGATGGCCGACGCCAGCCGGATCATCATCGATGCCGGTGTGACCGTGGACATCGTCGATGTCGGCGGAGGTTTTCCGGCGATCTATGCTGATAAAACCCCGCCTGCGATGGAAGACTATGTTGCCATGGTGATGCGCTCGTTCGAGACGATGTTCGTGCTCGAGAACGCTGACCTTTGGTGCGAGCCAGGCCGGGCGCTGGTTGCCGAGGCCGAAAGCCTTCTGGTGCGCGTTGATCTCGCGAAGTCGGGCAATGCGATCTACATCAATGATGGTTCGTATGGCTCGCTGTATGATGCGGTGCATGAACGCTGGGAATTCCCGATGCGGGCGATTTCCGGCGATGGCCGTCGGCTGGGCCGCATGGTGGAATACACCGTATACGGACCGACCTGCGATTCGGCGGACATGATGCCGGACAAGGTCTGGCTGCCGGCGGGGCTGACCGAGGGCGACTATATCGAGTTCGGCAATATCGGCGCCTATGGCCGGTCGATGTCGACCCGGTTCAACGGCTTCGGCGAGACCGAAGTGGCGGTGGTGCAGGATTCGCCCTGGCCGACGCTCTACGCCTCGGCTGAAGGCGCTGAAGTCATCTCGATCGGATCGATGGCCACGAACTGAAGATCGGGAAAGCCGTAGCGTCTGAGGACGCGCGAGATCCCGTCTCCTGCTTCCGGCGGACGGGTGAGGAATCCCATCCCTCCCTGCCCGCCGGAGCCTGTCTCAGCCGGCATTACACGGATGGTCTGGCGGGCGATGGCCGCGCCGGAATCGATATAGCTGACGGCATGCGGCGCGGTGGCGATGAGCTGTCCGCGCACCAGCGGGAAATGTGTGCAGGCGAGGACGACTGTGTCGATGGCAGCGCCGCCGGGCGATGCAAAGAGTGGCGCCTGGGCAGCGGCGAACGCTTCGGTCGGGACATCATCGCCGCGGGCATGGGCCTCGGCGAGCCTCACCAGCTCCAGGCTGCCATGCAGGATGACGCGCTTGTCGGCGGCGAACTGCTCGATCAGCCGGGCGGTGTAGGCGCGCCGGATGGTGCCCGGCGTCGCGAGGAGGCCGATCGAGCCGGTCTCGGTGAGGCGGGCGGCGGGCTTGATGGCGGGGACGGTGCCGACGACCGGAATGTCCAGAACGGCGCGCACCTCATCCAGCGCAAGCGTGCTCGCGGTGTTGCAGGCGATGACGAACACGTCCGGCCGGGCCGCTTCGACAAGCGCCTTCGCGACGCGCGGCAGGCGGTTGCGCAAGGCCTCGTCCGACTTGTCTCCATATGGGAAAAAGCCGGTATCGGCGGCGTAATGCACGCTCAGCCGGGGCGCAAGGGCGCGGATTTCGCCGGCGACCGTGAGCCCTCCCACCCCCGAATCGAAGACAAGTACGCGCCCGCGGGCGGGCGATGGCTCAAAGGCGAGGGGCGATTCCGGCGGCATGACAGCGGTTTACGCGCATTCGGGGATGTCGGAAACGGGGCCGACGCGGGGATTTGGCACGAGACTTGTTGTGCGGTGCACAAGAGTATCGTATTTGTGAAAGATAGCTAATGGACCGCAAGCTCATGTTTGATCTCTGGATCGCGCCCTGGAAGGCCTCGCTGGCCCTCACGACCGCCTCGCTCGATACGATGCTGACGCTGCAGAAAAGCATGATGCGCTTCTCGTCGATCAATCTGTCCGACGGCTTCACCCAGACCGACGAGACCTATATGCGGGAAGCCTTCCAGCTGGCCGCGGATGCGAATATCCGGCGCTGGGCTGACACCGCCGGGATGCTGCAGGCGATGCCGGACTGGTATCACACCATGGCCAACACGCCGGGCAGCATGCTGACCGACATGTTCGACAAGGCCCGCCGCTAGCCGGCTTAAAGCTCGAGCGCGCGCAGCACGGCGCCAGAATCGAAATAGGGCCGCTCGCAGAGGATGCGGTCGCTGCCAGGGGCGAATTCGAAGCTTGCCGCCATGCGCACCCGGAATGTGCGCCCCGTGGGTTCGATCGTGCGCCCGCCAAGCGCCAGCGGCCCGAGATGGGTGCCGGTCAGCCAGAATTCTACCAGTACGCTTTCGCCCGCATGGGCAATGGCGATGATCTCATTGCCCTGGTCTGGGAAAGGCGTACGCGAGGCCGCGAAATATTTCCGAACGGCCACCTCACCATCGAAGACCGCGCCGGAGCCATATAGCTCATAGCGGGGATGCTCGAACGTCGCGATGACGCCGTCCCAGTCATGGGTGACTTCCATCGCCATGTGATCGCGCACGGTCTGAAGGCGGCGCGCCGCGATATCTGTCATGACCACGGCCCTCCTGCTGAAACCCTTATGCAGGCTAGCGGCTGACTGGCGCCGCGCCAAGCGGCAGGGCGGTGGATGGACTTGGCGCAATTCCTGATCTAGGCGAAAGGGCTTACCCCTTGGCCGACCGGTTTGCGTAAAATTCATGCCTCTTTCCCTGGACCAGCTGAAAACCCTCGAACAGCGCCTGCTCTGGCTCAGCGCCTGGACGGTGCACAATGCCAATCATCTGCGCGAGAAGGCCGATGATGAGGTGAAGGTCGGCGGTCACCAGGCGTCGTGCGCGTCGATCGTGTCGATCATGACGGCGCTCTACTTTCATGTTCTGCGGCCTGAGGACCGGGTGGCGGTGAAACCGCATGCCGCGCCGGTGTATCATGCGATGCATTACATGATGGGCAACCAGACGCGGGACAATCTCGAGACCTTCCGCGGCTTTGGCGGGGCGCAGTCCTACCCCTCGCGGACCAAGGACATTGATGACGTTGATTTCTCGACCGGCTCGGTGGGGCTCGGCGTCGCGATCACGGCCTTTGCCTCGATCATCCAGGACTATCTGATTGCCCGTCCGTGGACAGATCTTGGAGACGGGTCTCGCAAAGCGGGCCGGATGGTAGCGCTGGTCGGCGATGCTGAACTCGACGAGGGCAATGTCTATGAATGCCTGCAGGAAGGCTGGAAGCACGGCCTGCGCAATACCTGGTGGATCATCGACTATAATCGCCAGAGCCTTGACGGGGTGGTGCATGAGGGGCTGTGGACGAAGATCGAGGCGATCTTCAAGGCGTTTGGCTGGCGGGTGGAAGTGCTGCGCTTCGGCGCGCTGCAGCGGGCAGCATTCGAGGAGCCCGGCGGCGCAAAGCTGAAAGACTGGATCGAGGCCTGCCCCAATTCGCTCTATTCGGCGCTGACCTATATGGGCGGGGCGGCGTGGAGGAAGCGGCTGCTGGATGATCTCGGCGATCAGGGCGATGTGGCGGCGCTGATCGAGCGGCGGACGGACGCAGACCTCAGCGCGCTGATGAACAATCTCGGCGGGCAATGCCTGGAGACGCTGTGCCAGGCATTTGATCGCAGCACGGATGATCAGCCGACGGTGTTCCTCGCCTATACGATCAAGGGCTGGGGCACGCCGCTGGCCGGGCATAAGGACAATCATGCCGGCCTGATGACCAAGGCGCAGATGGCCGAATTCCAGAAACGAATGGGCGTGCCCGAGGGCGAGGAATGGGCGCCATTTGCAACGGTTGCAGATCAGGATGCGCTGGCGGCAGCGCTGGACGATGCGCCCTTCTTCGCCGCCGGGCCGCGCCGCTATGCCGGCGCCGAAGTCGCCTCCCCCGGACCCGTTTTCCTGGACGATGAGACGCTGTCGACACAGGCCGGGCTAGGCAAGATCCTTGATGCGCTGGCGCGGGGCGACAGCGAACTGGCGCGCCGTATCCTGACGACGTCGCCGGATGTGACGGTCTCGACCAATCTGGGCGGCTGGGTCAACCGGCGCGGCCTGTTTGCGCGCGAGGCGGTGAGCGATACGTTCCGGGAGCAGATGATCCCGTCGGTGCAGAAATGGGCGTTCTCGCCCGAAGGCCAGCATATCGAGCTCGGAATTGCCGAGATGAACCTGTTTTTGCTGCTCGGCGCGGCGGGGCTGTCGCATTCCCTGTTCGGCGAGCGTCTGATCCCGGTCGGCACGGTGTATGACCCGTTCGTGGCGCGCGGGCTAGATGCGATGAACTATGCCTGCTACCAGGACGCACGCTTCATCATCGCGGGCACGCCGAGCGGGGTGACCCTGGCGCCGGAAGGCGGGGCGCACCAGTCGATCGGGGCGCAGCTTATCGGCATGAGCCAGGACGGGCTGGTCTCGTTCGAGCCGGCCTTTCTCGATGAGCTGTCGATCATCATGGACTGGAGCTTTGACTATCTCCAGCGCAGCGGCGAAGGCGACCCGGACGAGCGCACCTGGCTGCGCGACGAGACGGGCGGCTCTGTGTACCTGCGTTTGTCGACCCGGCCGGTCGAGCAGGTGCGCGTTTGGTCGCGCGAAGATGCGGCGTTCCGGCAGGGCGTGATTGATGGCGGCTACTGGCTGAGGAAGCCCGGGCCGAACGCCGAGGTGATCATTGCTTATCAGGGTGTGATTGCGCCGGAGGCGATTCGGGCAGCGGCGCGGATCGGTGAAGGGCGGCGCGATATCGGCGTGCTGGCGGTGACCTCCGCAGACAGGCTGAACTCCGGCTGGACGGCGGCGCGGCGGGCCCGCGCGCGCGGGCAGAAGCAGGCCAAGAGCCAGATCGAGCGGCTGATGGAGGGCGTGCCCGGTCATGCGCAGCTGATCACCGTGACAGACGGCCACCCGGCCACGCTCGCCTGGATCGGCGGGGTGAAGGGCCATGCGGTGACGCCGCTGGGGGTCGAGCATTTCGGCCAGACCGGCACGATCCGAGACCTCTACCGGCATTTCATGATCGACGCCGACGCCATCGTCTCCGCCGCCAGCCATCTCAGCCCGGGGCGGGCGCTTTAAGACAGGTGCGCGCCGCGGATTTTGTACATCTGTATTGGCTGCAACAGGTTGATCGCCCGGATCGGACAAATCCAAAAGGCTGGGACAACCTGATCTTTACTTAAATGCCATACGCCAGATCCCGAAGGGGTTTGGCCGGCTGATGACTTTTGGTGCACTCATGACACGCGTCATCCTGGCAGGGCTTCTGGCTCTGCTGATGCCGCTGATGGCTGAGGCCAGCCCGCCGCCGGGCGAGCCCTCGGACGCGATGGATATTGCCCAGCTGGCGCCAGGCGGAAGCTGGACGCCGCGATATGACATTGCAGTGGACGTTGACCCCGACCTGACGCCGGACGCGGTGATATCCGGCGCTGAGAGGCTGGGCTTTGCCCCCGCGCCGTCCACGCCGCCGCAATTCAGAGCCAACAGGGGCGATATCTGGCTACGCTTCAGCCTCACAAACAGCAGCGCGACAAGCCAGTCGGCCAAGTTATACCTCCTGTTTCCGTATCTGGAACAGTTCGACCTGTTCGAGACCCAGCAGGATGGGCACCGCCTCCACAGCACAGCGGGCGCAGCGGCGGCCCCTACCGGCCAGGCTGTCTCGGCCGCGTTCCCCGCCTTCAGTGTGCAGGTCGCGCCGGGCGAGACCAATGACTATTTCGTCCGGGTACGCAGTTCGACCATCATCCTGTTGCCGGCCATACTGGCCTCTGAATCCGCCTTCGCTCATACGATCACGACCACGACCCTGCTGTGGAGCCTGATCGCCGGCGCGGCGCTCGCTTTTGCCATCTATGCCGCGTCTATGTCGTTCATGGCGGCCCATACCTCGTTCAGAATCTATGTCGCCTTTGCGCTGGCGGCGGCCTTCTATATCATCTTGTCTTCCGGACTGCTCAGCACCCTGATGGGCTCCCGGATTGATTTCAATTTCGGACGGATGGTGTATTTCTCGCAAGCCGTCGCGATGGCTTTCGGCACGATCTTCATCATGATCTTCCTCGACATGCAGGCCACGGCGCCGCGGCTGTACCGGGTTTTCTACGCTTTCGCCTCGCTAGGCCTGCTGACGGGTTTCGGATTCCTCCTTCCGATGGAGCTCTCCCGCGTCCTGTTCTTTGCCGCCACCGGCGCCGGGCCGCTGGTGCTGGCCCTCGGCCTGGGCTGGATGGCATATCGGGGCGTGCAGGGCTCGCGCAATGTGCTGATCGCCTGGCTGCCCTGCCTTCTTGCGACAGTGTGGATCTATCTGCGGGTACCGGAGATCACGCCCTACCTGCCGATCAATCATTTTCTTCTGCCGATCGCGATGGCGTTCACCCTGGCCTATCTCAGCGCCCTTCTGGGCGGGCGGGTGCGGGAGTCCGAATTCTGGGCGCATACAGATGCGCTGACGGGGCTTGGCAACCGGCGCCTGCTGGACCGGATTACCGACCTTGAAAACCGCCAGCCGGGCGAGCGCTATGCGACGGCCGTGGCGATCGATCTCGACGCGTTCAAGCCGCTGAATGATACGCATGGCCATTGCGCCGGAGACGCCGTGCTGATGGCTGTGGCCGAGCGGCTGCGCACGCACTACTCCGGACGCGGTGATATTTTCCGTCTGGGCGGGGACGAGTTCCTGGTGCTCGGTTACCAATGGGTGACGCGCATGGACATGCTGACACAGACGAACTCCTTCCTGCTGTCTCTGAAACAATCGCTCGTCTATGAGGACACGCGCATCCCGGTGGGCGCGAGTGCAGGCATCGCCTTCCATGATCACCGGCACGGCTTCAGCGACATGCTGACACAGGCCGATGCGGAACTCTACTATGTCAAACAGGCTGGCGGCGGCAGCATGCGTATCGCCGATCAGCGCAAGCGCGAGCGGCGGCGCAGCCCGCCAGTTGTCCTCGCAGCGAACAACAGCATCGACGACAGCAGCGTGGCGGCGCCGTTCGCTGCCGTTCGCTGAGGTGGGTCAGGAACATCCGCAGACGGAGCGTCAGATCAGGAGATCGTATAGATCCGTCCGGCGGTCACGGAAGAAGCCCCAGGCGGCGCGCGCCTTCTCCAGGTGATCGAGATCGAAAGACGCGGTGATGACCCCCTCCTCCCTGCGATCAAGGTCAGCGGCGATAGCGCCGGTCTCGTCGGAGATGAAGCTGGTGCCGTAGAAAACCTGGCCTTTTTCATCGCCGACGCGGTTGGCGGCGACGACGGGGATGCAGTTTGCCACGGCGTGGCCCTGCATGCCGCGGCGCCAGCGGGCGGCGGTGTCGAGGGAAGCGTCCTGCGGCTCGGCGCCGATGGCGGTGGGATAAAGGAGCGCATCGGCGCCCATCAGGGCCATGGCGCGGGCGGCTTCCGGAAACCATTGGTCCCAGCAGATGCCCACACCGATGCGGCCCTTCATAGTATCCCAGACGCGGAAGCCGGTATCGCCGGGGCGGAAATAGTATTTCTCCTGATAGCCCGGGCCGTCCGGAATGTGGCTCTTGCGGTAGACACCAAGAGGTGTGCCATCGGCGTCGATGATGACAATCGAATTGAAATACAGCGGGCCGTCCTTCTCATAGATCGAGACGGGGATGACGACGCCGAGTTCGGCGGCAAGCTCCGCCAGCTGATGAACGGCCGGATGGGACCGCCATTCCTCGGCGCGGGCGAAGTGCACTTCGTCCTGGGTCTTGCAGAAGTAATGGCCGCAGAAGAGTTCGGGCGGCAGGATGACGTCGGCGCCGCGGGCGGCGGCCTCGCGAACGAACCCGGCGATGCGGGTGATGTTGTCCTGCACGTCATCGCTGGGCGTGAACTGGATGGCGGCGAGGGTGAGCGTGCGGGTCATGTGGCGGCCTCCTGGCAGACGGTCAGCGGGTTCAGATCGGGATTTCGCGGGTCATGCAGTGGAAACTGCCGCCGCCGGCGAGGATGGCGCGGGCCGGCAGGCCGATGACTTCGCGTCCCGGAAACAGTGCCTTCATCTCAGACAGGGCGACGGCGGAGAAGCGGTCTTCATAGACCGGCACGAAGACCGCGCGGTTGGTGATGGTGAAATTCATGTGGCTGGCCGGCACGGGCACGCCGTCGCCGAAATGCACAAGGCTTGGCGAGGGAATGCTTGAGACCATCAGGCCGGACGCGACCAGGGTGCGCTCGATTTCCTGCAGGATGTCCGCATTCGGATCTTTCGCGTCAGCGGGATGCTGGCAGAGGACATGGCCCGGCCCGATGAAGCGGGCGATGTTGTCGACATGGCCGTCGGTATGGTCGTTGAGGAGGCCCTCGCCCAGCCAGATGATCTCGTCAGCGCCGAAGGCGGCGCGCAGGGCGGCCTCAATCTCGGCTTCGGAGAGGGACGGGTTGCGGTTCGGATTGCGCAGGCACTGGCGGGTGGTGAGGAGGGCGCCCTCGCCGTCGACATCGATGCCGCCGCCTTCGAGGACGAGGTCATGCCGGCGCTGGGGCAGGCCTTCGCGGACGGCGAGCGCCAGGGCGGTGTCGGTGTCGCCCGCCATCAGGTATTTGCCGCCCCAGCCATTGAACTGGAAGACCTGCGCGACCCTGTCTAGGCCGGCGCCGGTGATGATCGGGCCGGTATCGCGCAGCCAGATGTCGCCGGTGGGGATCTCGGCAATCTCTGCGAGACCGCCGGTCGCGAGCCGGGCGGACGCGGCTGCCTCGCGCGAGCCGCAGGCGACGCGGACGGGCAAGTAAGACGAGGCAGCGCGGATGAACGCGGCGATCTCGGCGCGCGCATAGGTAAGCTCGCCGCCCCATTCCTCGGCCAGACGGGGCCAGCCGGCCCAGAGGGCGGCCTGGGGCGCCCATTCGGGCTGGAGGATCGGTGTTGCCGTGTCAGTCATCTTGCGCGGGCCATGCCATAGCTTGGGTCAAACGAAAAGGGCGGCCCCGGGGAGCCGCCCTTCCCTGTTAATATGTAGGGCGCAAGGCCCGTTTCGCTAGAACTCGTACCGGATGCCGATCCGGGCCTTCCACACGGAGGCAGCGTTGTTGCGGCTGCCGGTGGTGAGGTCTCGGAAGGAGTTGTACCGATAGAGGCAGGCACTCTGAGACGTGCAGGTCGTGCGGCCTGCGTCGCCCGTCAAGGCTGGTGCGCCGGCGACACCGAGATTGGCCACGTCGGCTGCACTCACGAGGTCCGATCTGACGACCGCCAACTGACCGTTGCCCGGCGAGTTGTGGATCGTGCCCCATTCGCTGTTCAGCAGGTTGCCGAAGTTTTCTATGTCGAAAACGAGCTTGAACCGGTTGTCGCCGACGAATTGGCGAGCCCCCCAGATGCCCGGAAGGTCCTGCTGGATCTTGAAGTCCCAGCGCTGGTTCCAGGTCGAGGCCGAAGAGTTGACCTCGTGGGTCTTGCCCTGCTCGACGCCGTTCTCTTTGAGATAGGCGCCAAAGGCGGGGATGTTGAAGCTCGGGCCAAAGACCACGTTCGGATCGCCGAAGAGGTTCGGGATGTAGAGCGGGCTGTTGTCGAACGGGTTCTCGTTGTTGCCGGTCCGGCCGAAGAGATGATTGTTGTTGTCGATGTCGAAGGTATAGGTGAACAGCCCGCCGGAGGTGAACTGGCCGAAGAGGTCGACGCGGGTTGCAAGATCGCCGACGAAGGCACGCTCATAGCCAAGGGCCACCTTGAATGCGTCCTCGACCTGGTAGACCGAGCGGCGTGGGCCGGGATTGTTGCGATCAACAGCCACCTGGCCGCGGAAGGCCGAGACGCCGCGGGAGGACGAGCCCTCCGTGATGGCTTCGACATCCTGGTGTGCATAGGAGAGGTAGAAATCAAGGCCGTTTTCATAGGCCTTCTCGAGCGAGAGGGTGTAGACAGTGCTCTCGTCGCCCGAGTCATTGGTTAGGACAGTTCGGTTCGACAGGCCGAGGGCCTGAAGGTCCGCATATATCGGACGGCCGTCCGGGGTCACGCCGGGCGTCAGGCCGCCATCGGTCTGGGCGTATTCCTGCCAGAGGAAGGAGTCCTTTGACCGGGTGTGCAGGACCTGCAGCGACGCGCGGTAGTCCTGGCCGAGATCGATGCCGCCGAAGTTGAGGTCGAACGACTGGTCGATCCGGAGTGATGACTTCCAGTCGGATGGCAGTTCGAAGTTCGGGGCAATCGCGTCGATGGCGCTGGCATTGCCATTGGCAACAGCGTCAAGCAGGGCTTGCGGGACCTGGGTCGGATTGACATTGGTGGCACGGTTGATCTGAGGCGGGATCACAACGAGCGGAGCCGCTGTGTTGAGGGTCCAGACCCCCGGGTCGCCGCCCGCGAAGAGGCCGAAGCCGCCCGAAACAGTAGTGCGGTCAAGCGGGGTCCAGCGGAAGCCGACCCGCGGCATCAGGAGGTCCAGGCCGTCCGTGGTCGTAGTGTTCGGGATGCCAACCTGCTGCTGGAAGGTCGGATCGTTCGCCGCGCCGCTGTCAGTCGAGATCGTTTCGTAGCGGAGGCCACCGGAAAGTTCGAGTTCCGGCATGACCTGCCAGCGGGCCTGAGCAAAGGCTGAGTAGCGGTCATAGGCGTACTGGGTGAGGTACTCGCTGACGTCGTTGGAATTGACGTTCCGGTAGTTCACGTTAGCGATCCGGTCGATCAGATCCTGGCCGGCCGTGTTGCCCGTGAAGACAAACTGGCCTTGCGAGAACTGCGAGAAACCGTTGGCAGCATCAAGGCTTTCATACTCACCGCCGACAGTGAAGATGAAGTCGTTCCAGACATAATCAGCCTGGCCGAACAGCGTCAGTCGCTCGTCTTCATAGGTATTGGTGTGACGGAACCGGTCACAACCCCCGACAAAAGTGCGCGTGCTGTTGCCGATCAGGCCTTCCAGCGGTGTGCCGACTACGCGAGAGGCGTTGAGCTGGATGCTGATCTCGCCAACTCCGTTGCCGCCGCGGCAATTCTGGAGGCGTTCGTTTTCCGTGTACGAAGCCCGCAGGCGTGTCGACAGGGCCGGTGTCCAGTCAGAGAAGAGCTGAGCGGTGTAGCTAGTCAGCTTGGAGGGGTTGTCGTTCCAGGCGGTCTGGAAGTTGGTTGCGCTGGTGGCACCTGCAACCCCGGTCTCTTCGGTCTGTTGGAACTGGACCTGAAAGCGGTGGTCATTGTTGATGTCCCAATCGATCCGGGCGAACAGGCGCTCAGTTTCTTCCGGCACAGCAAACTGCAACGGACGCCCACCCATATCAAAGCCGTAGGTGTCGAGAACAATCTGATTCAGCACTCCGTAGATTTGCGGGTCGATGCCGAGATTGGAAAGGTTGCCGGAGACGTCGATCTGTTCAGCGGTCTCGAACTTGTCATAGGATAGCGAGAAGAACAGGCGGTCCTGAATGATCGGGCCGCGCAGCGTGAGACCGTATTCTTTCTCTTCGAACTCACCGGGATTGAAGGAGCCCTCTCCGCCGAATGTCTTGGAGCCGAGATAGTCCTGGTCGCGGTAGTAATAGAAGGCCGAGCCGTCGATTTCGTTCGTACCGCCGCGGGTCGTGACGTTGACGAGGCCGCCTGTGAAGCCCGAGGCTGTCACGGAGTAGTCGGACGCGACCAGCGAGACCGACTCGATAATGTCGATGTTGATCGGCGAGCGGCTGGTCGGGAAGGTGTTGGAGCCGAGGCCGAGATTGTCCTGCTGGCGGGCGCCGTCGATGGTGACAGCGTTGAAGCGCGGGTTGACGCCGGCCACGGACAGGTTGTTCGGGCCGCCGGAGATTGCGAGCGGGTCGCGGTTCAGGGTCGCGATGACATCGCGGGCGAGCGAAGGCTGGTTGGCGATGTCGCGTGAGGTGTAGTTCGAACCGACGCCGTTGTTCAGGTCGAGTTGGCTGATGGCCGAACCGGTGACCGTGACAACACCCATGACGGCTGTGTCGTCGCCTTCAGCGGCAATACGGATGCGCAGGGCCGGCGAGGTGCCGGGGGAGAGGCGGATGTCGCCGAGCGATTCGCCAGCATAACCGGGCGCGGCGACGGCGATCGAGTAGGGACCGCCTGGACGTAGACCGGTCTGGAAAAAGTTACCGTTCGAGCTTGTGACCATCGTGCTGGTCGTGCCTGTCGGCTCGTGCGTAATGGTCACCGTTGCGCCGGCAACGGCAGCGCCGTTCTGGTCAATGATGGCACCGCGAAGTTCGGATGCGGTTTCTTGTGCGTACACAGCGGCAACAGGTACCAGCGCCGCAAGGGCGGCAATGGACGCGCTGCGGGCGAAGAAATTCTTGATCATGTGGACTTCCCCAGGTTTCAACCAACACCGGAGCCCCCTCGCGGGCTTCGGTTTAGGCGAGCCCTTAACGACGCTGAATGACAGAATAGTGACAAGCTATTGAAGGTTCGGCATCGAAGGGCAAACCCTATGCGGTTTCTTTGATGCGATGCAAAAATGACACGCCGGACAGCCGCAGCGCGCCTGAATAGCTATATGTGCGGACCTGTTTCCAGCCGCTTTCAGGCGCCATAACAACATGCGAGAGCCTTTAGGAGCCGCCATGCGCGAACCGTCGTCTTCCCTGTCCGGCGCCTACGGCCGGAGCTTGCTAACCGGGTTATCTCTGCTTCTTTTACTGCGGATTGTAGCGATTCTGGTGACGCCGCTGGAACTCTATGCCGACGAGGCTCAATACTGGCGCTGGGCGGGTACGCTGGACTGGGGCTATTATTCCAAGCCGCCGATGATCGCCTGGGTGATCCATGTTTCGACCGCGCTGCTGGGCGATGCGCCCTGGGCAATCCGCATAGCCGCGCCTGTGCTGCATACCGGTGCGGCCTGGATGCTGTTCCTGACGGGGCGGGCGATGGCGGACGACCGGGCGGGGTTCTTTGCCGCTTTTCTGTATGCCCTGATGCCGGGGGTCATTCTGTCGTCTGCGGTGATGTCGACGGACGGCGTGCTCATGGCATTCTGGTGCGCGAGCCTGTACCTTTTCTGGCAGCTGCGCAGTGGCCGGGGCGGGCTGATCCACGCTGCGCTGCTGGGCGGGGTGATTGCCGGAGGCATCCTCTCCAAATATGCGATGTTGTATTTCCTGATCGGGATGGCGCTGGCAGCGCTGACCGATCCGGCGTCGCGGCGGGTCGTCCTGTCGCCGGCGGGGGCGCTGATCGCGGGGCTCGCGGCGGCGCTGGTGGCACCGCACTTCGCCTGGAACGTGGCCAACAGTTTCGCGACGGTCGGCCATACGGTCGACAATGCCAATCTGGGCGGCGACCTGTTCAATCCGGAAAATGCGGTCAGCTGGTTTGGCGACCAGATGGGGCTGTTCGGGCCGGTCAGTTTTCTCGCTCTGGTCTGCGGGCTGTTTCTGTTCCGCAAGGCGCAGGGCGAGGCGGCGCGCCTGCAGCGCTGGCTGCTCTGCTTCATCCTGCCGGTGCTGATCTTCATCCTGGCGCAGGCGGTCGTATCGCGCGCTCACGCGAACTGGACGGCAACGGCGTATCCGGCGGCGGCGCTGCTGGTGGCGATCTGGTTTAGCCGGGGCACGGGACGCGTGCTGTGGGCCAGCCTTGGGCTGAACCTCGCGCTTGCAGCGGTGTTCATGGCGGGGACGACGCTGCTCTCACCGGCAGCGACGCAGGCCCTTGGCGTGGACAATGCCATGAAGCGTACGCGCGGCTGGGAGGCGTCGGCGGCGGCGGTGTTTGCGGAGGCTGAACGGCTGGGCGCGACGGCGGTGCTGGTTGATGAACGAGAAACCTGGCATGGGCTGGATTATTATGGGCGCGGCCGGGATGTGCCGCTGATCTCCTGGCAGCGCTATGGCGCAGCGAAGAGTTTTGCCGAGCTTGAGGCGCTGGACGGCGCAATGTCCGGGCGGGTGCTGGTTGCCTCGGTGCATGCCGACCTGCGCCCGCATATCCGAAGCGACTTTGAGCGCTTCGAATATGCGGGCCAGGTGAGGATCGATCTGGGGCGGCGCGGCAATGGCTGCCTGATCACCCGCGTCTTCCAGCTCTATCTCGCCAGCGGCCACGACCCGCAGCCGCGAACGGCGGACTGGGAAGCGATGCATGAAGGGACGTCGGAGTTTCCAGAACCGCCCTGCCCGGCGCCGGAGGCAGAGGGCTGAGCCGTAAGGGCTCAGTGTGCCGCGACGTTGCCCCAGAGTTCGCGCAGGCGCTCATCGCGTCCGCAAGCATTACGGTAGAAAGAATAGCGGACCGGATTCTTCAGGTAGTAATCCTGATGGCTGGTTTCGGCGGGCCAGAACTGGGCGGCTGGGAGGACGGGCGTAACAATGGTCTCGCCGAGCTGCTTGCCGGCGTTCTCGATGACAAGTTCGGCGGCGCGGCGCTCGCTCTCGGAAGCGGTGAAGAAAGCGGTGCGGTAGCTTTCGCCCTTGTCGCAGAACTGGCCGGTGCCATCGAGCGGGTCGATGGTGCGGATGAAATAGCGAGCGAGTTCATCATAAGAAACGCGCGAGGGGTCATAGGTGACCTTCACCGCTTCGTAATGGCCGGTGCCGCCGCGGGTGACCTGCTGATAGGTCGGGTGCTGGGTCGTGCCGCCGGTATAGCCAGAGAGCGTGTCGATGACCCCGTCAACCTTGTCGAAATCGGCCTCGACACACCAAAAGCAACCGCCGGCGAAGACCGCCGTGGCGAGCCGTTTCGGCGCATCATCGGCGCGGACATTCTCAGCCGTGGCCGCGCTGGACATGAAAGCCAGGGCGGCCGCCATGAGGCCGGCCAGAAGGGCGATCACGAAGGCGGGACGTTTGGTAAACACATTCATCACTTTGGTTATGATTTCTACTCTACACACTGCCCGGACCGGGAGGACGGGCTATCACACTCGAATTAGTTTCTACCCTGCCCGGATTAAAGACGACAAAAGCGGAACGAGTGAATTTGTCACGTAGATGTGACACGCTTGCATCGCCCCCTGAACAGGGGTTCAGGCGGGATCTTCGGTCAGCACACGGACGCGGACGCGGCTGGCGCGGCCTTCGGGGTCGACGGCGGTGACCTGGTAAAAACCCGGCCGGTCCGGCCGCCAGACTGGGGCGCCGGCATCGTCGCGGTCGCAGGGCTCGCCGTCGACATACCAGTTGAGTGCCCCTGCCCCCCGGCCGGAAAGAACGAAGGGGCGCGGCCGGCGGCCATCGACCGTGCCGGCCCAGAGCTCTGCACCCTGAGGCGGGAAGAGGATTTCCGGTGGACGGCCACCGGCAAACTCCTGCAGGGGGCCGCGCGCCTTGATGCGCGGATCGGCGCTGAGGCGGCGCACGCTGTCGCCATCATCGCGCAGATGATGCGCCGCGCGGTCAGCGATCTCGAACAGAACCGGCAGGGCCATGTCGCGGCCGGTCACGCCAGTGCGCGGGGCGCCGTCGGCCCGGCCGACCCATACGATTATGGCATGTTCGCCCGAGACTGCCGCGGCCCAGGCATCGCGGAAGCCGTAGGAGGTACCTGTCTTGAAGGCGATCTGCGGGGCGTCGCGGGTGAGCTGGCCGGGCATGCGGCCTTCGGGGCTGGGCGAGCCCTGCAGGATACGGAGGATTTCGGCGGCGCTTGCCTCTCCCATCAGGCGCTGGCCCACAGAGTGACGGCTCGCGACCTCGTCCTCGGCGCGCCAGACCAGCGGCTTGGCCATTCCGCCATCGCCGAGGGCAGAATAGAGGACGGCGAGTTCGCGGGCGGTGAGCCCGGCGCCGCCGAGGGCGATGGCGAGGCCGGCAGCCTGGCGGCTGACACCGGAGACGCGCGGGCGAGCGCCTGCACTGGCCAGCAGGGCGGAGAACCGGTCCGGCCCGACCCGGTCGAGCATCAGGACGGCAGGGACGTTGAGCGAATGCTGGAGCGCGTCGGAGACGCGGACATCACCGCGGAAGATCCGGTCGAAATTCTCCGGCTGGTATCCGGCGAAGCGGCGAGGCAGGTCTGCGATGCGGGTATCGGCGGCGGCGCTGCCATCATCAAAAGCGAGGGCGTAGATAAAGGGCTTGAGCGCCGAGCCGGGTGAGCGGGGCCGGTCGGTGAGGTCTATCCAGCCCCCGGGGCGCTCGCGTGTGGCAGAGCCCGCGAGTGCCCGCACAGCCCGGGTGGGGATATGCACGACGAGGGCGGAGACCTGTACGTCCGGGCCTTCCGCGACAGCGCGGGTCAGTGCGATATGCTCGGTTTCGGCCTGCAAGGCGGCGTCGAGGGTAGAGCGCGCGTCGCCCGGCGGACCACTGAGCCGGACCGCGTCTGCCGCATGCCAGGCGCGGGCAGGAAAGTCGAGCCGCCGGGAAGGGACAGTGACAGAAGCGACCTCGAGCGCAGCGTCCGCCTCGAAGACGCCGTAGCGGACGAGTTTCTCGGCGACCCAGTTGCGGGCGCGCGCGGCAGCTTCAGGGCGCCGGTCCGGTCGGCGAGCCTCAGGCGACTGCGGTAGCGCGATCAGGAGCGCGATCTCGTCCGTAGAGAGACGGTCTGCCTCGCGGCCGAAATAGCTCCAGCTGGCAGCGCGCACGCCTTCGAGATTGCCGCCATAGGGGGTGAGGGAGAGGTAAAGCTCGAGAATCTCGCGCTTCGACAGGCGGCGTTCGAGCTGGTTGGCGCGCCATATTTCGATCAGCTTGGAGCCGGCATTGCGCGGGCGCGGCTCCAACATCCGGGCGGTCTGCATCGTCAGGGTCGAGCCACCCGAGACGATGCGGCCGGCGCGGACACTGTCAAGGGCGGCGCGGGCGAGACTGGTCCAGTCAGAGCCATGATGGCGCCAGAAGCGTTTGTCCTCGACCCGGACCAGAGCGTCGATAAAATCAGGATCGACCTGGTCGAGGTCGACATCGAAACGCCAGCGGCCATCGGTGGTCGGAAAGGCGCGCAGGGGTTTTCCGTCACGGTCGGTGACGAGAATGGAGGTGCCGCCCGGCCGCTCCGTCGGGGGCGGCAGGGTGATGTCGATGAGTAGCACGGCCGCGACCAGCGCGGCGAGGCCGGCGAGGAGGCGTTTCGGCACGTGCTGGGCCAAGCCGCCCTCCCCCTCCTCAGCGTCCGCCGGCAGCGCCCTGCGCGGCGAGGATACTGACCCGGCCGGGCTGGGAGCGTGCGAACACGTCGGGGCGGTACATGTCTTCGGCGACGACGCCTGGGACGGCGAAGCTGCCCGGCGTGACGGCGCGGATAACATAGGCGAGGCGAACGGGATTGTCGGCAACATCGATCGCAGCGACGAATCGGTCGTCTTGCGCCTCCATGCTCTGGGCGCGGGCGATCTCGCCGAGGAAGCCGAAGGCGCCGGTGCGCATACGTTCCTCGCCGGAGCGCCAGTCATACTCTGTGAGCTGACCATCGGCAGGTCGCAGGACTGCTTCGATCTCGAAGCCGGCGGGCAGGAGATCGGCGACGATGACGGGGTTCACGCGGCGTTCCTCCGGCGTAATCGTCAGCGCGATGACCAGCCGGTCGCCCTGGCGCAGCTGGCTGACATCGGCGGCGCTGCCGGTCATGGAGTAGAAGCGCTTTTCAGCCCGGAGGCGCGATGTGGCCGCTGGCGGGGCAGACACCGGAGCGCCGGTGACGAGGATGGAGCGGAACAGCGGCGTCTCCCCGCCGAGGCGGAAGCTTGCGCCGGATGCGAGTTCAGACGCGCTGACCTGGTATTGGCGCTGATTGTCCCGGCCCGTGCCGAGGCCTTCGGTGCGGACCTGCACATCGGTTTCGCCGCCGGTGAGGGCATTGACCGCGAGGAGCAGGTAGGCCTTCTCCTGGGTTGAGAGGGTTTCGGCTTCCGGTACATCGCGGCCGAGGCGCTCTCCGAGGCGTTCGACGAATTCCGGCAGGCTCGCCTCCGCCGCGAGCGCAGTGATGGCGGCGAGATCGCGCAGCGGCGTCTGGTAGTAATCGCCCGTATTGTCGTAGCCGAGCTTCTGCTCTGCCGAGCGGAAGGCGGAGACGGCGCGGGCGCGGTCACCGAGGATGGCGAGGCCAGCGCCAAGATGCGCGCGAGCGAGCGGGCTGTCGATGTTCGGCAGCTCGCGGTCGTGCAGGTAACGCAGGCGCGAGATATCCGCCTCGCCTGCGCGGGCGAGGACATAAAGCGAATAGGCCGCCGAGCGGAGCATCAGCTGCTTTGTGGTGTCATTGGAGTAGTCGTTCTCCGAGACTTCAGCGTCGTAGCCGAAGACGCGCCAGCTATCGCCGGTCGCTACATTGCGCAGAGCGCCGTAGGCGCGGGTGAGCGCTTCGTCGGGCACGGCGTAGCCAGCCTCCCCGGCGCGCAGCACGAAGTCGGCCGTGTACGCGCCGAGCCAGGGCGAGGCATAGCCATCGCCCTCGCGCCAGAGGCCAAACGCGCCGTCTGCCCCCTGACGATTGAGGACCGTGTCGACGGCGGTCTGCACCTTGTTGCGCGCGTCGCTGGCGTCGCCGCTGGCGCCCATGGCGACGAGCTGCTCGGTGTAAAGGAGCGGCAGGGCGCGGCTCGTGATCTGTTCGGTACAGCCATAGGGGTAGCGGTCAAGCGAGGCGTAGAGCGTGGCCGCATCGATAGGTAGCGGCGAGAAGCCTACCGAGACCTGGGCCGAGCCCGGTACATAGTTCTCGACCAGATCAGTACTGAGCGCATACGTCTCACCGGGGCGCATCAGCGTGCGCGTGGCGCGGGTTTCCGGCAGCCAGGGCGAGCGGGTCTGGATGTCATAGTTGCGCTGGGTGGTGTAGCGGTCCGGTCCGCTGACATTCAGGCGGAGGGTCGAGATGCCCTCCCCGGCGGCGGTGACGCGGACGGGAATGTCGGCCCGTTGACGGGGCTGCAGGGTGCGGGTTAGTTCGGTTTCAGAGACGTTGATCTCGCCAGTGGCGCCAACACGCGCCGTGAACTGGCCGCCGCCGAGCTCGACATTGTCGATGCTGGCGGTGATGACGGCCTCGTCACCGGGAGCAAGGAAGCGCGGCATGACGAGATCGGCGGGCGCGCGTTCGCGCACAACCATCTTGTCTTCGCCATTGCCGACGCCGGTGCGCGACCAGGCAACCGCCATCAGGCGTAGCTCGCCATTGAATTCCGGAAGCTCGAACGGCAAGCTGGCGCGCCCCGTGCGGCCGACTTCGACGAGGCCGGAGTAAAGCACGACCGACTTGACCGGGACAACAGTGAGGCCTTCGCCGCCGAGCTGGTCGCCGCCGGTGCGTACTTCCGCCGGCATGCCTAGATTGGGGTCGAGCAGCCGTCCATAGTCGTCATAGAGATCGACGCCGAGCGCTTTGCGGCCGAAATAATGGCCGACAGGGTCCGGCGAGCGAAACTTGGTGAGCTGCAGGATGCCTTCATCCACGGCCGCGAGCGTCAGGAAGACCGGCTCGCGCGGGCCGCCATCAATCTTGACCTCAAGCGTCTGGGTGGTGCCGGGGCGGGCAATGTCCGGCGCCTCGATGGAAAGGCCGAAGGTACGTGAGCTCATGTCGACGGGTACATGCGCGACGCCGACCGCGCGGCGGGGCTTCGCCCGCAACACGGGATCGCGGCCGGAATAGACCGTGACCATGACATAAGCGCCCTCGCCCCATTCTTCCGTAACCGGAAGGGTGATGCGGGTGCCGGACGCGCTGACATTGAGGTTCTGGACCGACAGAATACGGTCGGTCGCGACCACGACCTGGGCGTTGCCATCATAGGGCGGCATGACGGTGAGCTCCGCCTGCTGGCCGATGCGGGGCGTACGCTCGGGGGCAGTGACCTGCACACGGTCCGGCGCTTCGGTGCCGTCTGCGGTGGTGAAGCCTCCCCAGCCGACCAGGAAACCCATGGAGACGCCGGCATCCGAACCCGGTGTCTGGCTCTCAACGATAAGCTCATGGCTGCCCCATTCGAGCGCGGGCACGTTGATGGACGCAGTGGCGCCGGCGGGCGTCGCGACGACCCCTTCATTGACCTTGGTGACGGTTCGCGAGCGGCGCCAGTTCCACTGTTCGCCTTCGCGGTACCAGTCATAGTGGTAATCGATCCGCAGGACTTTCCAGGTCAGGCGGCCGGGAACGGCGGCGCCTTCGGCATTGACCGAGACGACATCGAACCGGGCCTCGCCGCCTTCCTGAACGGACGAGTCAAAGCCCGGCTTGAGGCCGAGATAGACCGCCTCCGGACGATACGGGATACGCACGCTGTCGGCAACTGCGCGGCCGCCGGGTTCGAGAACGCTTACGACCGTGTTGAGACGCAGCGGGATGCCGGAATTCGAGCCGGCGGTGCCGGGGGCGAGGCGGACACTGGCCTTGCCGGCGCCGTCCGTGGTCACATCGTCAAGCTCGAGGATGCGCTGCTCGAAGGTCTGGTCATGGCGGCCATAGCGGAAGCCTTCGAAGGCGCGGAAGGGTGCGGGGTCTGGCTCCATGCGCGCTTCGGTCTTGACGGCCAGGCCGGCGCCGGGGGCGCCATAGAGGAAGCGGGCTGCAATCTCAATGGCGCGGGAGCCGCCGGCCTTGATCGGGGTCGCTTCATCCGTGGTCAGATCGACGTCGATGCGCTGGGGTATGAAATCCTCGACCGCAAAACGCATCTCGCCGGCGGGCGCGCTGAGACCGTCGATCTCGACACTGGCGCGCCACTGGCCGCGGGAGGCACCGCGCGGCAGGGTGAAGCTTTCCAACACTGCGCCGGAAGCGGGATTGGTGAAGCGGGTCTTGGAGGCGACGAGCCCGTTCGGGCGGTAGACAATCAGGTGGCCATTGCGGCCTGTGACCTGACGGCCAGCACGGTCGCGAAGCATGGCGGTGAGTTCGACGGTTTCGCCGGGCCGGTAGATGCCGCGATCGGAATAGATATAGGAATCGACCGGGCCGGGCGTGCGCCGCCCGCCAACGGCGTGCTCGGAAAGGTCGACCGGCGCGCGGGAAAGGTCGAGCGCGGCGAGCTCGCCGGCGGCATTGGTGGCGAGCACCATGCGGGGCGCCATCGGCCCCTGCCCGCTCATCATCGGCTTGTCGAAGCTGACGCGGCCAGAGGAGTCCGGGCGGGTTTCGGCGAGTATCTGGTTGTTGGCGGCAAGGAGCTGGACGGCCGCGTCGGTGACGGTGCGGCCGTCCTTCAGGGAGCGCAGCGTCACATCGAGGCCGTGTTCGCCCATGTAGGCGGTGAGCGCTAGATCAGTGAGGAGGATCCAGCGGCCGGACGAAGCCGGCGGGCCTTCGGCGCGGCTGAGCGGGGCGGCGTCGCTGACTTCGACGAAGTAGGCGCCCGGCGTCATCTGGCCGGCGACGTCCTGCAGCGGGAAGACGGTGACAACGGGCGCGTTGGGGACGTTTGCGACCTCCATCGAGCCAGTGAAGATCACCTCGCCGACATCCTCCGGCGAATTCGGGCCCCAGAGCCAGGACCAGCCGCCCTGGGCTGTGGTATGGCCTTCGGTGATGTCCTTGAAAACGAGGGCGCGGTCATTGACGCGCGAGACAGTGAGATTGACCTTGTCGACATTGACCGTCTCTACGGCGAGGCCGTCCGCATTCTCGCGCGGGAGGATGACGCCGGTACCCTTGAAGCCGACGAAAGGCGGGCGGTCAGCAAAGTCGATCGGGATCGTCTCGCCGGCCCGCAGCTGGCGTCCGTCGGCGGCGGGCAGGCCGGCGAGCAGTGTGGCGGTTCGGCTGGTGCCGAAACTAAGGCCGCCGACGCAGAGCTCGCGGCCCTGGACGGTCAGCGCGGGGCGGAAAGCGGGGCGGAATTCAACATAAGGGGAATAGTCGGTCTGCGGATCAAGTGCGGCGGAGAAGACAAAACAGGCGAGCGGCTGTTCGGTGGACGTGTCTATGCGGTAGCGGAAATAGCTGAAATCCTGCGGTTCGGCGGCGAGGGCGCGCTGACGGGCCTCCTCGCGGCGGCGGGCGGCGACCTGGTCCGCGGGCGAGCGGGCGACGAATTCCTGCGCATCGGAGTCAGCTCCCGGCACGGGTTCGGTCTGCGATCCGCCGCAAGCTGCAAGGATCAACGGCAGAAGCAACACGAACAGAAGCGCACTCACGCCCCCCCGAAGGCCGCGATTCTGAACTGTCATGGACTGTATCCTCCGAGTGTCCGCCCCCTCCTTCTTACACCTGATCGGCGCGGCGCCAACAGGGCGCGAATGCGGCGGAGGCAAGAATAATCAGGGCGCTAAGCGTCGGCTTCGGCTGCGAGGATGGCGGCATGGCCTTCCCGGTAGGTTGGATAGGCGGGGCGCCAGCCGAGCGCGGCCTTGGCGCGGGCATTGGTGACGCGCTTGCATTCGGCATAGAAACTCGCTGCCATCGGGCTCAGCGCGCTGGCGTCATACGGAACCTCAGGTGGCGGCATTATACCCAGAAGCTCTGCGGCATGGGCCATCACATCCTGCGGCGCGGCCGGCAGGTCGTCGCAGAGATGGAAGATACCGGTGGCGTACGGGCGGCGCATCAGGGCTTCGAGGCCGGACGCGATGTCATCGACATGCACGCGGGAGAATACCTGGCCGGGCTTGATGAGGCGCTGGGCGGTGGCGTCACGCAGCCGGTCGAACGGCGAGCGGCCGGGGCCATAGATGCCCGGCAAGCGGACGAGGCGGGCGTCGCCGTCCGACACGTCCAGCCATTGCGTCTCGGCCTTGACCCGCGCCGCGGCGCGGTCCGAGCCCGGCGCGACAGGGCTCCATTCGAACGCCCAGCCACCTTTCAGGTCGCCGTAAACGCCGGTTGTGGAGAGATAGGTGATGGAGGCGGCCGTCGCGGCAAACTGGCCGGCGGCGCGGGCGGCGGGGCAGCCGTCTGCGTCGGGCGGAACAGTGATCAGCCAGTGCGCGCCGGTTGGCACCTCCACCGGCCCCTCCCCTGCCCAGGCCGTCGCCGCAAGGCCTTCCCTGCGCAGCGCGTCGGCTTTTGCAGGCGTGCGCACGGTGCCTGCAACCTCCCAGCCCGCCGGGATGAGACGCAGGGCAAGCTGCTGGGCGCTGTAGCCAAGCCCGAAAACAAACAGCAGAGATGGCTGAGTTGTCATTTGCCTGCGGCGCTCCCTTGGTGCCTCTGGGACTGAAATAGAGCTTTTGGAGTCGCCTGCCCATGTCGCTGATCGCGATGACCGCCGCAGCGGTGGTTTTCCTGCAGTCCACCCTGACGCCAACCGGAGCCGAAATGGCCATTGCCGAAGCCGCGCGGCTCGAGGCCTGTGTCGCCAAGATCGAAACATCGCCGGCGGACGCATATGAGGATGGCCTCGCCTGGACATTCGAGGGCAACAGGCCCGGCGCGCGTCAGTGCACCGCGCTCGCCCTGATTGCGCTTGGAAACATTGAGGAAGGCGCGATCCGGCTTGAACGCCTCGCAACCGCGGTCGAAGGCGGCTCGATGGAGCAGCGGGCGGTATTTTTTGCGCAGGCCGGCAATGCCTGGCTCCAGATCGGCGCGGCGGAAGCGGCGGCGGTGGCGTTCAGCGAGGCCCTGAAGCTGATGCCCGCGACGACGGAACTGCTGCTCGACCGGGCGAGCGCGTACATGCTGACCGACCAGTGGAGGGAGGCAAAGGCCGATCTTGACCGGGTGCTTGCAGATGCGCCGGATGAGGGGCTGGCACATCAGATGCGCGCAGAAGTCTATCTCAATCTCGGCGCCTATGACGCTGCGATGCGCGATGTTCAGGCCGCCATGGCGGCGGACCCGCAGAATATTGATACGCTGCTGGTGCGGGGCCGGTTGCGCGAGGCGATCCGGCTTGAGGCCGCGGGCCCTCAGCGCGAATAGCGCGTCTCCAGCATCGCCCAGACCGCACGCAGGCCGCAGGCGGCGCCGCCGTCTGGGCGGCCGTATTTCGCCTTGCGCCAGGCCCAGACATCGAAATGCGCCCAGCTTTTCGCGCTGACAAACTGTTTCAGGAACAGAGCGGCGGTGATCGAGCCGGCCATGCCGCCGCCGCCGGAATTGACGAGATCGGCGATCGGGCTGCGCAGATAGTCGAGATACGGAGTCCAGAGCGGCATGCGCCAGACCGGATCGCCTGTCTCGGCACTGGCGGCTAGGATGTCAGCGGCAAGGGCATCGTCGTCAGTGTAAAGCGGTGCAAGGTCCGGCCCGAGGGCCACGCGGGCGGCGCCGGTGAGGGTGGCGAAATCCAGCAGCAGGTCCGGCAACTCTTCCGACGCGCGCGCGAGGGCATCGGCGAGGACGAGCCGGCCTTCGGCGTCGGTATTGTCGATCTCGACGGTGAGGCCCTTGCGGCTCTGGAGGATGTCGCCGGGGCGGAAGGCATTGCCGGCAATCGCATTCTCGGCGGCGGAGACGTAGAGTTTGAGATGCACCGGCAGGCGTGCTTCCATCACCAGCTGGGCAAGCGCGATGGCATGGGCGGCGCCGCCCATATCCTTCTTCATGATGCGCATGCCGTCGCCGGGTTTGATGTTGAGTCCGCCGGAATCGAAGGTGATACCCTTGCCGCAGATGGCCAGCTTCGGCTGACCGGGCGCGCCCCATTCGAGGGCGAGAAAGCGCGGGGCTTCGGTCGCGGCGCGGCCGACGGCGTGGACCATCGGGTAGTTCTCGTCGATCAGCGCGTCGCCGACGATGGAGACGAGGCGTCCGCCATGGCGTTCGGCGAGGTGCTGCATCCGCGCCTCCAGAGCGGCGGGGCCCATATCGGCGGCGGGCGTGTTGACCATGTCGCGCAGGGCAGCAACGGCGTCAGCCTCACGCGAGAGCCGGGCGACGTCGAGCGTGTCCGGTATGACGAGGCGTGGCGGGTTAGCCTTTTCCTTGCGATAGGTGTCGAACCGGTAGGCGCCATCGGCCCAGCCGGCCGCGATGGCGGAAAAGGCGAGGCCGCCGGTCTCGGCAATCTCATAGTCACCGGCCGGCAGGCGCGCTGAGAGCGCGGCGACGGCCAGACTGTCCGGGCCTTCCCCGAGACCAAAGAGCACGTCGCCGACCGAGCCGTCCGGACGGGTGATAAGCACGCTCTGCCCTGCCCCGCCGTTGAAGCCCTGGGCCGACGCGGCGACGCGTGCATTCGGGAACGGATCAGCGGTCAGCGCGCCAAACGCAGCGGCGTCGTAGATCCACACCCTTGCGGGGGTGGTTGCGGAAGAAATGAAGCTTGTGTGCATTGGCGGCCTGACGCGTGTCGGGGGTTAATGAAAGAGGCGGCGGCGTTAACCGAACCTTGACCCCGGCTGGGCCAGACTCCGCCAGAGCGTCCCGATTCACATACGGAGCCTGACGATGTCCAGTGCCAAAACATCTTTTGCCGGCTTTGCGCTGGCGATGGCCGCCGCCGCTTCGGCCTGTGCGAGTAGCCCCAGCGGCCCGGAAGCTGAACTTGCGCGTGCGATGGAGGCCGCGCTGCAGCCTGCCTCGGCCGAGGAACGTGAGGCCGCCAACCGGGCAGATCCGCTGACGCGCGCGAATTTCTGGTCGCAGGAGCATCAGAAAGCGCCGCAGGACGCCGAAGCGACGCTCCAGTTCGCGCAAGCCTTGCGCGGGATTGGCAGCGATGCGCGCGCGACGGAAGTGCTGACCAGCGCGGTCGTGATCCATCCGCGCAATGCCGACATGTTCATGATGCTGGGGCGGATCCGCATGACGGCGGGCGAGCCGGGTATTGCCCGCTTCGCGTTCGAGCGCGCGGCAGAAGCGGCGGCGGACCGGGCGGAAACCTGGGCGGCGCTGGGCACGGCCTATGACCAGATAGGCGAACACCGGATGGCGCAGTCGGCGTATCAGCGCGCTCTTGGTATCGAACCGGACAGGACCACCACGCTGACGAATTATGGCCTGTCGCTGATGCTGTCGGGCGATCTCGCAGGCGCCGAACGGCAGCTGCGCGCCGCGGCGGAGCAGCCGGGCGCGGATGTCCGCGTGCAGCAGAATCTGGCACTGGTGCTGGGTCTGCAGGGGAAGTTTGACGAGATGAAGACGGTCAGCGGCGACGGTGCGCCGGCCAATGTGACCGAACAGAACGCCCGGCTGGTGCGGGCGCTTGTCTCTCCCGCGCGCAGCTATGAGGCGCTGGCGGAGCCGGAAACCGCTAAGGCGGATGAAGGCGAGACCGCGGGCCGCCAGCTTCGCCGCACCCGCAACTGAACCGGGCGGCACGGTCCGCTTTTCAGTTTCAATTCATGATCAGGCGAAGTCGGAAGGCGGCGAGAGCATCGAGATGACCTGGGGCGCGGCTTCATTTTCTGCCTGCATCGCCTGGTATTTGATGTAGGCCGGGCCGAGGACGACGAGGAACAGGACCGGCAGAAAGAACAGGATCATAGGCACGGTCAACTGGGCCGGCAAGGCGGCAGCCTTCTTCTCGGCCTCGGACATACGCATCTCACGGTTTTCCTTGGCCATCATCCGCAGCGCGTCGCCCAGCGGCGTGCCGTAACGCTCGCCTTGGCCCAGCGCCATGCAGACCGCCTTGACGCCGTCATGACCGGTCCGGTTGGCGAGGTTCTCATAGGCGAGGCGCCGGTCCGGCAGGTAGGAGAGCTCGGCGACCGTGATACCGAATTCCTCGGCCAGCTCCGGCGAGGCCGTGCCGATCTCCTGGCTGACCTTGTTGAAGCCCATTTCGATTGACATACCGGCCTCGACGCAGATCAGCAGCATGTCGAGCGAGTCCGGGAAGGCGCGCATGATCGATTTCTGGCGCTTCTGGGCGGCATTCGAAATGTAGAGGTTCGGGGCATAGAAGCCGGCTGCGGCGCCGAAGGCAAGCGAGCCATATTTCAGCATCGTGCTGAAACCATGATCATTGACAAAGAAGATATAGACGAAGACGAGGCCGGCGCCGACGAAGGGCAGCGCCATGCGGGCAAAATAGAAGGCCGAGATCGGGCCTGGCCCGCGCATGCCGGCCTGGTTCATCAGCTTGACGACGTTCGGATCCTCGAGCGCGGTCGCGAGGTTCAGTTTGGTTGAGATACTCCCGACCATGCTTTCATCGCGCCGTCGCAAGCTCTTGCTCTCTAGTGCCGCGCGGCTTTGCTTGCGCAGCTTTTCGCGCTGGGTGGCGACAGCCTTGAGACGCGTTTCCAGCTTGTTGCCCTGAAGATAGGGCAGGAACACCGTGATCAACGTACCGAACACGGCAAGCGCAACCAGCCAGGCCGCGAGCGTCTGCGGTTTGGTGAAGGACAGGATCAATTCATACATCGTTTCTGCGCCCTCACATGTCGAAATTGATCATGTTGCGCATGACCATGATGCCAGCGCCCATCATCACCGTCCCCACCACTAGAATGACGTGTCCCGTCTCGGTGATGAACAGCTGCATGATGTAATCCGGGGTCGACAAGAAGACCAGCACCCCAACCACAAATGGCAAGGAGCCGATGATCATCGCAGACGCCTTGGCCTCGGAGGAGAGCGCCTTGACCTTCTCGCGCATCATTTTCCGTGAACGGATGACATTGGACAGGTTTCCGAGCGCTTCGGATAGGTTGCCGCCGGCCTTGGACTGGATCGTCAGTACGATGGCGAAGAAATTGATCTCCTGAAGCGGCATGCGCTTGTAGAGCGCGGCGAGCGAACGTTCGAGACCGAGGCCCATCGAGAGATTATCAGCAAAGGTGAGAAATTCCTTGCGCAGGGGTTCCGGGCTTTCCTTGGCAATGATCCGGATACATTCGTTAAGAGGCAGCCCCGACTTGACGCCGCGTACAATGATGTCGAGGCCATCGGCAAACTGGTTGATGATCTTCTTGTGGCGCCCGGCAATCAAGAAGCCCAGCACGAAACGCGGCAAGCCGATCGTGCCGGCGAACAGGGCGGCAGCCACCACAACGGGCTGGCTCTTGAAAGCAATGCCATTGATGACGAGGCCATCCGCACCGGAGATATAGATCGCACCTGCGCAGACTACGCCGCAGATGATCGACATGATCCAGAAGACCGGCACCGAAATCTCGAGACCCGCCTGAACCAGCTTGGAGCCAACGTCGCGCATCGGGTCGTTGCGGCGGCGTTCCTTGCCCTGGCGGCGGAGGTTTTCCAGCATCTCCTGCGTCTTGGCGCGGCGGCGAGCATTCTCGTCGACACCTCTCACTGCCGTGCGGGCCGTACTGGTCTTGCCGCTGCCGATGGCCTTGGCGCGCTTGCGCGCGGCTTCATCCCGCCCGCTGGTGAGCACAAGCCCGACCCCTGCAATGGCCAGGAAAGCGAGCCCGGCAACGACATAGATGAGCAGCGAGGCGTCCATCAGGCACCGTTCAGTTCGTCGAGGGCCGCGCCAAGCTCGCGTTCCATGTTGTAGTAGGAGGCGCGCTCCCAGAAACGCGGCCGGCCGATGCCCATGCCGCGATGGCGGCCGATGATCTTGCCATTGTCATCTTCGCCGTCGATCTCGTACTTCAAAATGTCCTGCAGCACGATGGTATCGCCTTCCAGGCCGAGCACTTCGGTGACGCACATGATGCGGCGCGAGCCATCGCGCAGGCGGGAGGCCTGGACGACGACATCGACCGAGCCGACGATCATTTCACGGATCGTTTTGGCTGGCAGGGAGAAGCCGCCCATGGTGATCATGGATTCCACCCGGCTGAGGGCTTCGCGCGGGGAGTTGGCATGCAGCGTGCCCATCGAGCCGTCATGACCGGTGTTCATCGCCTGCAGAAGGTCGAAGGCTTCCGGGCCGCGAACCTCGCCGACGATGATCCGTTCCGGGCGCATCCGCAGACAGTTCTTGACGAGGTCGCGCATGGTGATCTCGCCCGAGCCTTCAATGTTCGGCGGGCGGGTTTCGAGGCGCACGACATGCGGCTGCTGCAGCTGGAGTTCGGCGGAGTCTTCGCAAGTGATGACCCGTTCGCCCGGCTCGATGAAGGCGGTGAGACAGTTCAGCAGCGTCGTCTTGCCTGAGCCCGTACCGCCGGAGATCAGGACGTTACAGCGCGACAGGCCGATGATCCGCAGAATCTCGGCGCCGCACTCACTGATCGAGCCGAATTTCACGAGGTCGCTGAGCTTCAGCTTGTCCTTCTTGAACTTACGAATGGTCAGCGTGGGGCCGTCGATGGCAAGCGGGGGCGCGATGACATTCACGCGGGAGCCGTCAAGGAGGCGCGCATCGCAGATCGGAGAGCTCTCATCGACGCGTCGGCCAACCTGGCTGACGATGCGTTGGCAGATGTTCATCAGCTGTGCATTGTCGCGGAAGCGGATGTTGGTCCGCTCGATCTTCCCGTTGACCTCGATATAGGTCGTGTCGGCGCCGTTGACCATGATGTCGGCAATGTCGTCGCGGGCGAGCAGCGGCTCGAGCGGGCCGTAGCCAAGGACATCGTTGCAGATATCGTCGAGCAGGTATTCCTGCTCGGAGATCGACATCACGACATTCTTTATACTGATGATTTCGACGACGATGTCGCGGATTTCCTCACGCGCGCTCTCGATGTCGAGCTGAGCGAGCTGCGACAGGTCGATCGTGTCGATCAGCGCGTTGAAGATCGTCGTTTTGGTTATGTAGTATTGTTCGGAATGCTGAGTGACCTTGCGGACAGGCTCAGGCTTGATTTCCGGGGTCTTGAGCTTGACCTCACTTGCGGGGCGGGCAGGCTCTGCGGCCCGCGGGGCCGCGGAAGCGGGGGCCGCGGCGGTTTTCGGCTGCGCCGGCTTCGGCGCCGCCGCCGGGGCGGGGCCGGGCAGAACCGCTGAAGAGGAACCGGGGCGTTTGCCGAATGCCATGATCTGTATCGCCTGACTGCTGCTGCCTTACTTGCCGAGGAGTTTCAGCAAGAGGGATTTCTTCGCCTTCTGAACCGAACGGCCGCTGAGGGCCGAGGCCAGCTCGTCGATCGCCATTGCCGGCTTGGAGGCCGGGCCGGTCTCGGACACCATCTGGCCGTTATTGGCGGCGGTTCCGAAGAGTTCCGGATCGAAGGGCAGGACAATCTCCGGCTCGACACCGATGGCGGCAGCGAAATCCTTGACCGGGATTTCCGGCCGCTTCGGCACGCCGCACATGTTGAGAACGAGGCGCGGCGGATGGTCGTTGACTCGGTGACCTTTGAGCTGGTCGATTAGGTTCTTGCCATTGCGAAGGGAGGCGAGGTCCGGCTGGCAGACTACGATGACCTCGTCCGAGGCAATCAGAACCGAGCGGACCCAGTTGTTCCAGACATGCGGCAGATCCAGCACCATGTAGGGGACGTTGCGGCGCACGCCTTCAATTACCATCGAATAGGCATCGTCCGGGATATCCATCATCTGGTTGATGTTGGCCGGCGCAGTGAACAGGGACAGACGCTCCGTCGCGCGCGCCAGCAGGCGCTCGATCACGGCGTCGTCAGCGCGCTCCGGCGCCAGCAGCGCATCGGCGATGGTCTGCGGCGTGTCCTGGTTGAAGTCGAGCGCGGTGGTGCCGAAGGAGAGGTCAAGGTCGACCAGCGTGGTATTTACCTTCACGTTTTCCGCGAGCGCCCATGCGAGGTTGTGGGCGATCGTGGAGGCCCCTACCCCGCCCTTTGCCCCGACCACGGAAATCTGGCGCCCGACAAAGGGCGCGTCCGGGTCTGTGAAAAGGTTGGAGATTGAGCGGATCATCTGCAGCGGCTGGAGCGGGGGCACGATGTATTCCGACACGCCGCGGGCGACGAGCTGGCGATACAGCGAGATGTCGTTGACGGCGCCGATCATCATGACCTGGACATGCTCGTCGCAATGTTCGGCGAGGGCATCGATCTCGGTCAGCACCTGGGCGGCCGAAGCGGCGGATTCGATGATCAGGAGGTTGGGTGTCGGGTTGGACCGGAGATAGGCAATCGCGGCGGGGATGCCGCCCGCGAAACACTCGACCGTCGCGCGGCCCATGCGGCGGTCCTGCGCGCAGAGCTGAACAAGCGACCGGCTCTCCTCACGTTCATAGAACATCTTGATCGAGATTGCAGGCAGCATCGCATCGCCGACGCTCGTATCCTCCGTGGAAAAAGCGGGCGTGCTGTAATTTGCGGGCTTGCCGACGAAATCCGTCACAGGCTGGACAAGCGGCGCCTGAGGGCTTTCACCGAAGATGGTGGCGGCCGCCTTCTCGATCGGCGTGGAGGTGCTCTCCTCTCCGAAGACATCTTCGAAGTCCGGATCGATATCATCCTCGAACAGAGCTTTTTCTTTTGCCATCTTGTTTCCTGCTCCCCGAAACGCTTCGTCTGGGACTCTAATTCACGACACTCGAAACAGCGCCCGACTCTGCACCAGAGCGCTCTGACGCTGTAGATTCGCCGGCGCGGAACTTCTCGAGAATGTCCTGCCGCCGAAGCATGTCGCCCTGATCCAGCGGACGCGTTCCGAGAAGGTCGGCCGGCTCCACCATCATGGCGGCAAGATTGGTGCGGACAGAACAGCCCAGCGTCGGCAGGCTGTTATTGGAATCGATATTACTGAAATTGATCACCGAGTTCTGCGGACAGTCCGGCGCGACCGCCTCATAGACTTGGAAAGCGAGTATCAGCGGCTCACTCGTGGCCGATCCGCTGCCATGGGCGGTCCCGGTCATTTCGGAATACTCAACGCCCCGTTCCCAAGCAATCGCGCGGGCCTCGGCGACGGCCGAGACAGCGAGTTGCGGATTGGAAGTGGACTGTGGCAGGGACAGGACAAGCGGCCCGTGGCCCCGGCGGGTGTAGACATCGACGAAGTTGCGGATGCGGTCCTTTTCGCCCGAACCAAGTTCGCTGGCGGCCGGATCGATCCCGACTTCGAGGAATTCGGTCCGCTTGGCGACGCTGATGGCGTTCTGGTCGAGCGCGGTGCCGTGCAGGTGGTTCTGCGGCACGGCTGTCGGAGCGCTGCTGGCGCAGGCTCCGAGCGCGGCGAGGCCGGCACCAAGGACGAATAATCTGGATTTCTTGCGGGTCTGGCTGGTCATCTCGTATCGCCCTACTCTTCCATAAAGCCCACAGGGGCGCGGTATTCGTCCGGCCGGATCGGCGCCCCGTCGCGGCCATAGGTCTCGTTCAGCCGGCCAAAGAAGATCGTCTTGGCATCGGAAGCATTGGCAAAGCCGTCTGCCGGGCTGCGCAGCTCAGATTTTCCCGCCGGGCCGACAAGATAGGGCGTCACGATAATGACCAGTTCGGTCTCATCGGTGAGGAAGTCACGTGATTGGAAGAGCGAGCCGAGGATCGGCAGCTTTTTCAGGCCGGGCAGCTGGTCGATGGTCTGGCGGTCCTTCACCGAGATCAGACCGGCCATCATCATCGAGCCGCCCGATGGCAGTTCAACGACCGATTCGGCGCGCCGCACGGTTAGAGCTGGCAGCGTGATGCCCTGAACAATGACCGGCTGGCCATCCGGGCCGACGACTGTCCGCGAGGCCCCCTGAAAGGCGCCTTGCGAAGTCAGCTCGGACACTTCAGTCGAGACTTTCAGCGAGATACGGCCTTCGGAGAGAACGACGGGCGTGAAGCCGAGGCCTACACCATATGGCTTGAACTCGATCGTGACTTCGCCATTGTCGCTTTGTCCAACTGGCACCGGGAACTCGCCGCCGGCGAGAAATCTCGCGCTCTCGCCCGACATGGCCACGATATTGGGTTCGGCGAGGGTGCGCACGATGCCGACCCGTTCCATGGCATTCAGCGAGGCCGCGACGGATGACTGAACACGGTCGCCTACGAGGTTCCTGTAGCCGGTGGTGCCGGAGAAGCCGCCGAGCGGCTGGCCCTGGATGTTGAAGCCGGTCGATGTACTGGCATTCAAGGTTTGCGAAAATGGGGAAACATTGCTTGGAATCGCCGCCTGGAGCGCTTCGCTGGCGAGATCGCCAAATCCGATTGACCCGGACAAGTTGATCCCGAGCTGTTTGATCACGCTGCGCTGCATCTCGATGATGCGGACTTCGAGCATGACCTGATCGGCCGCGGCGATATTCAACATGTTGACGAGCTGCGGCGCATCAGTGCCCGCCGGAAAGAAGGCCGCCACAAGCCGGCTGATCTGGTCGGCCTGGGCGAGATTGTCGACCCGGCCGGTCATGATAACGCTCCCGTTAAGGCTTTCCAGGCTTACCCGCGCATCGGGCACATGCCGCGACACCGTTTCCTGCAGCGCGGCCATGTCGGTTTCGACGTGGATGTTGAGGTCCAGAAGCACCTGGCCTGCGCGGTCGAAAATCAGCGCATTGGTCTGGCCAAACGCGATGCCCCGAAAGATAATCCGCTGCGAGGTCTGGACCACGGCATCGGCAATCTCGGGGTTTGAGATCACGACATCCGCCGCCGGACGATCGAGTTCCACGATCATCGACTTGTTGACACCAAGTTCCACGCGGCGTGAATTGGCCTGATCTCCCGGCGAGGTGATGTTGACACTCATGCCGTTCGGCACTGCGCTCACCCTCGTCTGGCTGCCAGCTATGAGCGGGAATGCCAGTGTCAGACATACGGCGCCGGCCAGCGCGGATAAGCTGCGCATCTTCAGTTGCCTCCCACCCCGGCCGCGGCCGGCCTGCTGTTTCTGATAATTGTGATACCGCGCGCCCCGCCATCGCCGCTCATCAGGTCAAAGCGAGGCTCGCGTGCCGAGCGTACGGCGTCTTCGGTCAGCGGGCGGAGCGCAATCGACAGGCTGCCGATGCGGTTGGCCAGTGTAACCAGTTCAACTTCGGCCGGCGCCAGCTCAAGCGTGGCTGTACTGCCAATCCGGGTCGAGCCGCCATCCGGCAGAGTCGCATAGGTCTGGTCGATGGCAAGAACGCGGACATTCTTCAGCAGGGTTTGCGAGAGCGTCCGGTCCGTCATGATGCCGGTGGCGGGGGAGGCTTCCTGTTCAAAGGTCAGGATGAGATCCACCCGGTCGTTGGGCAGGACAAAACCGCCCGAGGCGGATTCAGGTGAGATGGAGATCGCGATGGCGCGCATGTCCGGCTCCATCAGGACCGGGAGGAGACCGGCTTCGCCGCGCTTGACGATGCGCTGCTGCAGGACCGGTTCGCTGGCATAGATGGGCATCTTGACGATGGCGCCCGCGATTTCCTCTATGGCGTCCGGGGCGAGCGCTTGAGTGAAGTGGGTGGGCAGGACGCTCTTCTCCGGCCAGTCGGCCCAGGCGAGATCGGCGGCAGTCACCGGCGCACCGATGGTGAGATCGCGGGTGACGATCAGCACCTTCGTCTGGGACACTTCCCGTGTCTGGATAACCCGCTGTTGCTCAGTGACAGTTTCGGTGACGAATTGCGGCGCGCTCATCCGGGACACCAGAAGCGCCGCCCCGCCTGCCGCCAAAAGGGCCAGCAAAAGGATCACAATCCGTACAGGTGACATTGCCCTTTACTCCCTCACGATCAAGGCTGGCGCAGCGGCGGGCCTGGATTCGTTTCATCAATCTGGGTTAAAAATTGCACGCTCCGCCTAAAGGAACGTTAACTGACGAAACCCGCCGTTTCGAACAGGGCGGAGAGCATAGGGGACTTGGACCCGGCGAGGAAGGCGCCTGCCGCGATAGCAACGCCATATGGGACCCCGGCCTCGGGCTGGAACGGCGCCCGCACGAAGCCCGGAATGATCTCGGCCGGCATGCTGCGGCGAACCGACAGGATCATCAAGGCGAAAAGGCCGCCGGTCAGCGCCATCCAGAACAAGAAGGGAAAGGCTGCCATCGGTCCCATCCACAGTATGACGGCAGGGATCATCTTGGCGTCCCCTCCCCCGAAAATGCGCAGCGCAAACAGGCCGAAGGCAACCAGGAAAGCGAGGGCTGCGGCCAGGAGGTGGCCGCCGATCATCTCGAGCGGCAGACCGGAGACGGCCGCAGCAGGTACAAACAGGCCGGCGAGGGTCAGGTTCAACCAGTTCGGAATGATCAGCCGGTTGATGTCATAGGCGGCCGCGACGAGGCAAAGGCTGAGAAAAAGGGCAGCGAGGATGATCAGGGCCATCATGTGTCTCCGGCTTGTTTTCTTGCCTAGACAGTGGCGCAAAAGCCTGAAGGAAGCCTTTCCGCAGCATCATTCGGGGGCGCAAATGAAAAGAGCCGCCGGGTTGGACCCGGCGGCTCTCTTCGTTCAGGCTAGGCTTTGAGCGAGCGATTACTCTTCGCCAGCGCCTGTGATGCCGTCAGCAACGGCTTCAAATGTGTCGTTGGTGGCGGTGCCGAGGGCGCCGACGCCAGCGATGATGGCGACAGCGATGAGTGCGGCGATCAGGCCGTACTCAATCGCGGTGGCGCCGGATTCGTCTTTCAGGAAACGTGCAAACATTGGAAACTCCCATCATGCATTGAACAGTTCCGGCTTGAACTTTTTCTTCCCGGAACACCCATCGTTCTACACGAGCAGTCCGAACATCTCGTTTCTACGGAAAGAAAATACGTGAAGCAAAATCAAAGACTTGTTTACCGTTTTGGCCCGCGTGGCGGGCATCTTCCGCGTGCGTGTTTCCTTATGGAGACAGTCAGACTGTCCGGACCGGGAAGATCGCGTACGGGCCAGTTAGGAAAAGTGAAACCATATTCAGCGACGGTCTGATGAGTTAGTGCCGGAGCCTCCAAACGATGACCCAACTGGTGAAGCCTGCCCTCGTCTCCTGCCTGGCGCTCGCCTGCGCCGGCCTTGCCCATGCCCAGCAGCTCTCGGTCGAGACGTCGAAGAGCGTGCCCGTCCGCCTGAGCGGCCAGGCTTCCAGCGTCATCCTCGGCAACAAGAACATCGCCGACGTCGCCGTCCACAGTGACAATCTACTGTTCGTGACCGGCAAGAGCTATGGCACGACCAACCTGATCGTTGTGAACCGCGACGGGCAGGAAATCTACAACACCGAGGTGGTTGTCACATCGAACTCTACGAGCCTCGTCGTCGTTACCCGCGCCGGCCAGCCTTTCAGCTATGACTGTGCGCCGGTCTGCCGCGGCGCGGTCAATCTTGGCGACTCGCCGGCGCATTTCGACGCGCTCGTGCAGCAGCAGTTCCAGATGCAGAGCCTGAGCGAAGGCAATTGATGCGGCGCGCCTGAGCGCCGGTCCGCAAAATTTCACCTATCTTGTAAACTCGGCGCAGACCGGGGACTGGTAGACATCTGTGGCTATTCCCGGAGGGGGCCGAGCCGATGTATGCCTGCCAGCGTCATAGTGTGACGGCGCGCCTTCGTCAGCGACTGGACAATTTCGCAAAAGACCGCAGGGGCGCTGCCGCGGTCGAGTTCGCGATGATCGCTGCGCCTTTCTTCTTTCTGCTATTCGGGCTGATCGAGGTCTGCATGATCTTCATCATATCGGCTGTACTCGACTATGCCGTGTATGAGACATCGCGCCCGATCCGGACAGGCGAGGCCCAGCGCGCAGCTGTTGACCAATATGCTTTTCGAACTTCCGTGTGCGGCAAAGTCTTTGGCCTGCTCGACTGCAATCATCGGCTACACATTGATGTGCGCTCGATCGACCGGTTTTCTTCGACCCCGACATTATTGCCCATGGACTCCACCGGCATGATCGACCCGGACCAGTTCATCTTCAATGCAGGCGGCCCCAGCGAGATTGTGGCCGTGCGGGTTTTTTATGAATGGTCCCTGATCACACCATTTATTTCCAAACCGTTGGCGAACATGTCCGGCGACCGACATTTGCTTCAGTCCTCAGCGGTGTTCCGCAACGAGCCTTTCACCAACGCAACCGGAGGCAGCGAAGACTGATGCAACGAACGCGTCTGCGCCAGTCTGGACCCGGGCTTCTCTCCCCGCTGCAACGCTGGGCGCGTGAGCAGCGCGGTGTCTCCGCCGTCGAGTTCGCCCTTATCGCACCGCTGCTGATCTTCATCTATCTGAGCTGTGTCGAGGTGAGCCTCATGATGCGAGCCGACCGGCGCGTTACGGCAACCGCCTCCACCCTCGGTGACCTGACAGCGCGCCTGGGCACAGTGACAAATGACGACCTTGCCGAACTCTATGACTCGGCGGTGATCCTGATGCAGCCCTATCCGGCCGCCCAGACCCGGATGCGAATCACTTCCGTCGTAGACAGTGGCAATGGGGAAAAACGGGTCGGCTGGTCAGAGGGCCATAACATGGTCGCCCTGACACCGGGTGTACTCATCGATGTGCCTGACGGTATTGTGCAGCAGCCCGGATCGGTCATCCTGACCGAGGTTGAGTTCGATTATTCCAGCAATATCGGGTTCTTTCTCAAGTCGGATGTGAAGCTGTCAGACCGCTTCTATCTTCGCCCGCGCCGTGTGCAGAAGATTGACCGCGTCTCCGGACCGTCTGGCTCTGTTCCCTTCGGACGGGGCAGCTAGAGCGGCGGTTCCGCGGTCTTTCCCGGCTTCACCGTCAGCAGGACAGCCAGACCGAGAATGAACAGAATGGCGATGGCGGACATGCCGATGCGCTGGTCGCCGGACACCCGCGTGAACTGTTCCACCATCAGCGGTCCCAGCCAGACCGTGACCGTGCCGGCAATGGCGTAAAGCCCGAAAAACTCCCCCCGCATATGTACCGGCGCGACATGCACCAGCATCGAGCGGCTGGAAGAGATGTTTGCGGTCGCGAAGACCGCAATCAGGGCGCCCTGCATCAGATATAGCAGGTCCGACGTGCCGGAGAAGAACGGAACATCCCAGACTTGCTGGTTCGGGATCAGGCCGAACAGGGCGGCCTCGCGCGTGATCGAAAGGCCGAAGAAGAGCACCGCCACAAGCGCGATGAGTTCAAGGACAAGGGCATTCTTGGGGCCGGCGCGCTGGTCGAGCCAGCCGCCGAAGATGCCGCCCACGACGGCCCATGCCGAGGCCCAGATGGCGTAGATGGTGAGCTCGATGAGGTTCCAGCCCAGAAAGAGGCTGACATACACGGCGCCCATCATCAGGAGGGCCGCCATGCCATCGGCATAGAGCATTCGGGCGATCAGGAATTTGAAACCTTCGCGGTGCTGCGCGGCGTGGCGGACCGTGCGGATGACGCCTTGCGCGCCTTGCAGGATGGCAGGACTGACAGCTGTGCCTTTGACGCCCGTGTCGCGCGCATTAGCGAAGAATAGCCACATCGACACCAGCATCCAGACGCCGCAGACGGGGCCGGCAAGCCGGTAATGCTCGTAGCGCGACGTGTCGATGCCGAAAAGCGCTTCGGGCGCTGGCCAGCCGAGGACATCCGGCAGGGCAAAAAACAGCACGAGGCAGATGAACATGACGGTGGCGACGGCGTTGCCAAGGGCGAGCGCGAGACCTGAGACAGCGGGAAGCGCATTCAGCCGCGCCGCGTCCGGCAGCATCGAGTTATGTGAAACTTCGCTGTAGGCGAAGGCGACATAGCCGACGATCAGCAGCAGCATAATCATGCCGGTCGACAGCCCCTCTGGTCCGGGAACTGCCCACCAGAGGGACATGCTGATCAAAGAGATAAGCGACAGGCAGATGAGCAGCAATGGCTTTCGGCGCAGGCCCCGGTCAAACGCGGCGCCGAGGAAGGGCGCGGTGAAGGCAGCGACGAGGCCGGCCCATTTCGACAGGCTGGCGACCATCGCCTGGCCTTCGGCGCCGGCCGCGGCACGGGCGGCTTCGGGACTCAGCCCTTCAAGGCGGCCGCTGGCGAGAATGTCGGCGCCAACGATGTCGCGCGCAAAGTAAGGTGCGAAAACATAGATGACGATCAGGATATAATAGGGATTGCGGGCCGCTTCGAACCAGGCCCAGGCAAAGCCGGTCTTGCCGAAGGCCCCCCCCCTCCCCCGCCGCGATGACCGGTCTGGCCGGCGCCGCTGCGGCCCCAAGGATCGCATCCGTCATTTATCTCTCCTCCCGGCGCCTGTGACATGCGCCTTTGAGGGGCGAGAGTATCGGTGCGCCGCCAAAGGGGAAGCGGATTTATCTGTGACGCGGCGTCAGGCTTCGAGGCGGCTAACCAGCTCGCCGGCGTGGCGTGTGATGTCGCCGGCCCCCAGGCAGACGACCATCGCGCCGGGGCCGGCGATGCGGCGAACCGTCTCGGGTAGATCGGAAAGCGGGCCGAGGGTGTCGGCGCTGCGATGGCCATGCTGGCGGATGGAGCGGACAAGCGCCTCGGCATTGATACCGGCGATGGGCGCTTCGCCGGCTTCATAGACCGGCGCGATGAGCACATGATCGGCCTGGTCGAAACAGGTGGAGAAATCCTCAAACAGGTCCCGCAGCCGGGTATAGCGGTGCGGCTGGCAGACGGCGATCAGCTGTCGCGGGCCCTGCATGGCGCGGGCGGCCTTGAGGACCGCAGCGATCTCGACCGGGTGATGGCCGTAGTCGTCAATGACCCGCACAGGTTCGCCGCCCGCTGCAGGAAGCCATTCGCCGACCGGTGTGAAGCGTCGCTTGACGCCGCCGAAGCGCGCCAGCGCGGTTCGGATCTGCTCATCGGTTGCGCTGAGTTCGAGCGCCACGGCGATCGCGGCGAGCGCGTTCTGAACATTGTGCTCACCAGCCATCGGGAGGGTGAGGTTTTCGATGCTTCGAGGTGCCTCACCGGGACTGCGGCGGATTTCGACATCGAAATGCGCGCCGGAGAGATCGGTGCGCAGGTTCACAGCGCGGATATCGGCTTGCAGGTTGAAGCCATAGGTGATGCGGCGCCGGTCTGTGACGCGGGCGGCGAGCGCCTGCACTTCCGGATGATCCGTACACAGGACAGCGAAGCCATAGAAGGGCAGATTCTCAACGAAGGTGTCGAAGGCTTCGCGCAGCTTCTCCATGGTGCCGTAATGGTCCATGTGTTCGGGGTCGATATTGGTGACGATCGCGCAGGTCGGGTGGAGCTTGGTGAAGGTGCCGTCGCTCTCGTCGCTTTCGACGACCATCCAGTCGCTTTCGCCCGCTTTGTAGTTCGAACCATAGGCATGGATGATGCCGCCATTGATGACGGTCGGGTCCACCCCTGCCCCGTCGAGGAGGCAGGCGACGAGCGAAGTGGTCGTCGTCTTGCCGTGCGTGCCGGCGACGCAGACGGTGTATTTGAGGCGTGTTATCTCGGCGAGCATGTTGGCCCGGCGCACGACCGGGATGCCGGCGGCGCGGGCGGCAAGCACTTCCGGATTGTCGCGGCGGATGGCGGTTGAGATGATCACCGTGCCGGCGCCGCCGACATTCTCGGGCTGGTGGCCGATGAACACCTTCACCCCGCGGTTGCGCAGCCGCTCGACATTGGCGCTTTCGGCAACATCCGAGCCCTGAACCTGATAGCCCATCGTCAACATCACATCGGCGATGCCAGACATGCCGATGCCGCCGATCCCAACGATATGGGCAGGGCCGACGGGAAAGGGGGTGGGGGTGGTCATGAGGGCACTCCGGAAATCTTTGGCGGGCGGATCGGGCTGGCCAAAGGCCTTACAGCTCCGCGATCCGCTCCGCCATATCCGCCAGCATCCCGGCCGCATCGGGGCGAGCCGCAGACTTTGCCGCGGCGGCGCGGGATTTCAGCTCCTCGGGGTCTGACAGCCGCGCGGCGATCAGTTCGCCGAGCAGTCTGGGCGAAACATTGGTCTCGAGTATCATGTCGGCGGCGCCCACGGAGGTCAGCGCTTCGGCATTGGCGACCTGGTGGTCGTCCATGGCGATGGCCAGAGGGATCAGGATCGACGGGCGCCCAACGGCGGCGAGCTCGCTGACCGTGCCGGCGCCGGAGCGGGAGATCACGAGATGCGCCGCGGCCAGTCGGGCTGGCATGTCGCTGAAGAAGGCGGACAGTTCGCATGCGACTTCGACATTGCGGTAGATGCTGGTGACGATCTCGTACTGCTCCTCGCGCACCTGCTGAACCACTTTCAGCCGCTTGCGGAGAGGCGCCGGGATGTGATTGGCGATCGCCAGCGGCACCATTTCGCCGATGATGCGCGAGCCCTGGCTGCCGCCGGTTACGAATACAGTGAGTTCGCCGTCTGTATCGGGATAGGGCGTCGCCGCGGCCTCAAGGATCGGGGTGCGCACGGGATTACCGAGCGGCATATGGACGGCGCCGGAAGGCAGGCGGTCGAGCCGTTCAAAGCCGCTGGCGACCAGCTGGGCGTGGGCGGCGAACTGGCGGTTGACCCGGCCGATGACCGCGTTCTGTTCATGGATGACGATCGGAACGCCGAGCCGCCGGGCTGCGGCGAGGGCCGGAAAGGCCGGATAGCCGCCGAACCCGGCGACCAGGGCCGGGCGATGCTGCTGCATCAGCCGCTTCGCGCGGCCGATCCCGGCGTTGATCTTCATTGCGGCGCCCGGAATGGTCCAGGGCTTGCGGAAATTGGGGCTTGCTGCCTCGACCTGTTCTTTCCAGCCGGCCGGGAAATCGGCGGCGTAGCGCAGCCCGCGCGAATCGGAGATCAAGCCGGTTTCCCAGCCGCGGGCCCGCATCTCGTCGGCGAAGGCGCGCGCGGGAAACATGTGTCCGCCGGTGCCGCCTGCCGCGATGATGACCCGTTTGGTGTCCGGAGTGTCAGCCATACCGTCCACGACTCCTCGTGCCCTCACCCCGGACGAGAGCAAGCGCGAGGCCGAGCGTCAATCCCATCCCCGCCATCGATGAGCCGCCATAGGACACAAATGGCAAAGTCATCCCTGTGGGCGGAAGAATGGCCAGATTCACGCCCACATTGACGACCGCCTGAAGGCTGAACAGGGCGATCAGGCCGGCGGCTGCGGTGCGCGCGTAGCCGTCCTCGATTCGCGCCGCAGACCGGAAGCCGCGAATCGACATCAACGCATAGATGGCGATCAGACCGATTATGGCGATGAGACCGAATTCCTCCGCCATGACCGCGAAGATGAAATCGGTATGCGCGTCCGGCAGACGGGCCTTGATCAGCCCCTCACCCGGCCCAGCGCCGAACAGGCCACCCCGGCTGATTGCCTCAGCCGCCCGGTCGATCTGGAAGGTATCGGCGGAAGTGGGGCTGATGATCATGTTGATACGTGAACGCACATAAGGCAGCAGGCTGTAGAGCAGGAAAGCGAGCGCGGCGCCGCCTGCCGCGAAGAAAGCGACCCAGCGTTTCGGCAGGCCGCTGATGAAGAACACCGTAACGAATGCGGTGGTCAGAAGGGCTGACTGGCCGACATCCGGCTGCAGCAGCAAGAGGGCGAGCGTGGCCGCGTAGAGCGTGAACGCCAGGATGGTCCAGGGGCCGCGGGTAAAATGTTCGCGCTGGGACAGAAGCCAGGCGCAGAGCAGGATCAGGGCCGGCTTGATGGCCTCGCTCGGCTGGATCGAGACGCCGAAAATCCTAAGCCAGCGCTGCGCGCCCTTGGCTTCATGGCCGAAACCGAGAAGGACGATCATCAGCACCAGGCAGGCGGCAAAGACGAGGGCGGCGAAGCGGCGCGCCCATTTACGGTCGAGCAGGCTGACCACAATCATGACCGCAAAGCCTATGACCGCGAAGAAAGCCTGGCGGTAGACGAAGAAATAAGGATCGGACTGGCCGATGCGGGCGGCCGCGGACGGGCCGGCGGCGAGCGACATGAGCAGGCCGATGCCCATCAGAAGCACCGCGCCGGCGACGAGGCCCCAGTCCAGCGTGCGGCGCCATTCATTGAACCAGGAAGAGTCCGATCTTGGCAGCAGCGGCGGGTTGGCAGCGAAGCTCACGCGGTCACCTTGAAGCCGACGGGGCTCAGCGCATGAACCAGGCTGCGGAAAACATCGCCGCGATGTTCAAAATCTTTGAACTGATCGAAACTGGCGCAGGCCGGCGAGAGCATGACCACCGCGTCCGGCGTGCCGGCTGCCTTGGCGTCGCGCAAAGCCGCCTCGACCGCGCGTTCGAGCGTGCCGCAGCGCTGCACGGGCACCTTTCCGCTGAGCGTGGCCGAAAAGGCATCCTCTGCCTGGCCGATCAGATAGGCCTTCGTGACATGCGGGAAGAGCCGCGCGAGCGGTACGATGCCATCTGATTTCGGCACACCGCCGGCGATCCAGAAGATGTTCCTGAAGGCACGCAGGGCCTGTTCAGCGGCCTGTGCATTGGTGGCCTTCGAATCGTTAATGAAGCGGATACCTTCGATCTCGCCGACGGCTTCCATCCGGTGCGGCAGGCCGGGGAAGGATTTCAGACCCGCCATGATCGTCGCCGGATCCAGGTTCAGCGCCCGGCAGGCGGCATAGGCAGCTGCCGCGTTCTGGTAGTTGTGGCGGCCGATCAGGGCCGGGCAATCCGTCAGCTTGCCGACGAGTTCGGCCTTGCCGGACTGATTGTCATAGAGGCGCCCATCAACGCTGCTGATGCCGCGCCCTAGGGTGTAGGTCGAGGAGATCTGCACGACCTGCTGCGGGCCGCGCGCCGACAGGCCGATCGCGATTGACTGGCTGTAGAGATCATCGAAGCCGACGATCGCGTTGTCCTTGTCGGTCTGGTTCAAGAAGATGCGCATCTTGGCGGCCTGGTAGCCATCCATACCGCCATGGCGCTCGAGGTGATCCGGGGACAGATTGAGGAAGACGGCCACATCGCAGCGCAGGCTCTTGGCGAGGTCGAGCTGGTATGAGGAGAGTTCGAGTACATAAACGGCGTTTGAATGCAGCGCAGCGAGATCCAGCACGCCGGTGCCGATATTGCCGCCGACGCGGACGTCCCGCCCCGCCTGTTTCAGGATGTGGCCGATCAGCGCTGTGGTGGTGGACTTTCCGTTCGTACCGGTGATGCCGACGATCTTAGGACGGGCCCGCTCCGGCAGCGCCTGAACCGCGCGGGCGAAGAGCTCCATGTCGCCGATCACTGGCACGCCAGTCATCTCGGCCATGCGCACGAGGCGGTGGGACTGGGGATATTTGTAAGGGATACCGGGCGACAGGACCAGGGCAGCGAAGGTCTGCCAGTCGCGCTTGTTGATGTCCGACAGGGCAATGCCGGCCTCTTCGGCCTTGGCGCGGGTCTCCTCATTATCATCCCACGCATGGACGCGCGCACCGCCGGCCTTCAGGGCCTTGGCTGCGCTGAGACCGGTTCGGCCGAGGCCGTACACCGCAACGTCTCTTCCAGCGTATTCTGTAATGGGGATCATGGCCTCTGCGTCACCTCAGCTTTAGGGTGGCGAGGCCCGCAAGGGCGAACAGGACAGACAGGATCCAGAAACGCACGACGACGCGTGTCTCGGGCCAGTTCTGCTTTTGGAAATGGTGATGCAACGGCGCCATCAGGAAGATGCGCTTTCCCTCGCCGGTGAGGCGCTTGGTGATCTTGAACCAGCCGATCTGGGTCAGCACCGACAGCGCCTCAATGACAAACAGGCCGCCGACGACGACGAGTGCGAATTCATGCTTGGTAGCAACGGCGACGACGCCGAGCATGCCGCCGAGACCTAGCGAACCGGTATCGCCCATGAAGACCTTGGCGGGATAGGCATTGTACCAGAGAAAGCCCATGCCAGCGCCGATCATGGCGCCCAGGAGGACGCTGAGTTCGCCGGCGCCGGGTGCAAACTGGATGCCGAGGTAGTCGGCGAAGACGAAGTTGCCGGTGAGATAGGCGATCATCGCATAGGCGGCGGCGGCGAAGGTCATCGGTACGATGGCAAGACCGTCGAGGCCGTCTGTGAAGTTCACGGCGTTCGCGGCGCCGACGATGACGACCATGCCGAACAGGATGAACAGGCCGCCGAGCGGAAAGAAATAGTCATTGACGAAGGGCACGGCGACGCCGCCGGAGAAGGCCGGATCGGCCGGCGGGACGGTGGTCTGCGGAGCGTAGCCGGCGATCCACTGGGCGAGCGGGGTCAATGGGCCCCATTCGGCATGGCCGGCCGGTGTGTGTGCGCCGTGCAGGCCCATGATGACGGCGCAGGCGAGGGCCGCGATAGCGAAGCCCGCGAGCAGGCGCGCGCCGGCAGAGACACCATCGGTCGACTGCTTGGTGACCTTGGCATAGTCGTCGAGGAAACCAAGAAAGGCGTAAGAGAATGTAACGAACAGCGTGACCCAGATGTAGGGGTTCTGAAGGTTTCCCCAGAGCAGGACGCCGACGAGCAGCCCGGCCCAGATGAGGAAACCGCCCATGGTGGGCGTGCCCTGCTTGGACATCTGCGCTTCCAGCGACAGGTCGCGGATCGGCTGGCCCTTGCCCTGGCGGGCGCGCAGGAAATTGATCAGCGCGTCGCCGATGATCACCGTTACAAGAAAGGCTGTGACCACCGCTGCGCCAGCGCGGAAGGTGATATAGTTCAAGAGATTGAACACACCGCTGTCTGCGGCGAGCAGTTCATACAACATCAGCCGGCCCCTGCGACCCCTTCTGGGTCGTCTACCATCTTGCCCGTTCCGGCCCCCACGCTCCATTGGCGCAGACGGTCCGCTAAGTTATGCATTCCGGACGCATTCGACCCTTTGATCAAGAGGACATCGCCGGCGCGGAGGGCTTTTTGCAGCGGTATCCACAACTCGTCAGAGGTCGGAGCAGACGTCTGCTGCAGGCTCGGCGGCAACGCTTCCGAAAGGTGCTGCATTTCGGCACCGGCGAGGAAAATTCCGGTGACACCCGCTTCCACGACGGGGCTCGCCAGCGCGCGGTGCTCGGCGGCAGACGCGTCTCCGATTTCGCGCATGTCGCCGAGGGCGGCGAGGCGGCGGGCGCCTGTGCGCTCGGCTAGGCCTTGCAGGGCGGCGCGCATGCTGGCGGGATTGGCGTTGTAGGCGTCGTCGATCAGCGTAATCTCTCCAATATCAGGAAGAACCAGCCGCTCGGCCGTGCCGCGCCCGGGCGGCGGAGCGTATCCCGAGAGGGCTTCGGCGCAGTCGGCCACACTCAGATCCGCCTGGCTGGCGGCCAGGAGTGCGGCAGCAACGTTCTGCGCCCAGTGCGCGCCGACAGCGTCGAGCGTCACCACGGCGCGGCGACCTACGATGTCGAGCCCAATGCGGCTTGTGCGGCCATCGGTGTCATAAGCGAGAATGCGCGCGGTGGAATCACTAGAGGTGCCGAAGGTTTCGACATTGCCGGTCGGGCAGAATTTGCGGGCACGGCCGGTGAGATATTCGAGGAACGTATCGTCCGCCGGCAGAATGATCGTTCCGCCGGCTTCGAGGCCGGCGAAGATGTTCGATTTCTCCTCGGCGACGCCCGCGACCGAGCCAAGGCCTTCGAGATGGGCGGCAGCGATGCAGGTGATGAGGCCCGTATGTGGACGGACCATCTCGCTGCGCGGGGCGATCTCGCCAGGTGTGTTCATGCCGATCTCGAAGACGGCGCGGGCCGTCTCTTCCGGCATGCGGGCGAGGGTCAGCGGCACGCCCCAGTGATTGTTGAAGCTCTTGTCGCTCCAGTGAGCGGGGCCGAAGGCGCGGTAGATTCGCGCCAGCATTTCCTTGACCGAGGTCTTGCCGGCCGAGCCTGTGATCGCGGTGCGATGCGCGCCGCAACGGACACGGGCGGCGATGCCAAGCTGTGTCAGCGCGTCCAGCACATCAGTCGTCTGAACATAGCCTCCGCCAGAGATGGGGCGCGCGACGAGGGCGCCGGCCGCGCCTGCCCTGAAGGCGGCGCCTGCAAAGTCATGGCCGTCGCGCTGGTCCTTCAGCGCGACGAACAGGTCTCCGGGCTTCAGCGAGCGGGTGTCGATGGAGATCGAGCCTCTGACGCTGAACGGCGCGCTGGCGGTTCCGCCGGTGGCGAGTTCGATATCCTCGGAGGTCCAGAGCGGCGCGCTCATAGGGCGCCGTCCTTGATTGCGGCGAGCGCTTCGTCCTGATCCGAAAAGGGGAGAATTTCTGTGCCGATTATCTGGCCTGTCTCGTGACCCTTGCCGGCGATCACGAGCGTGTCGCCTTTTTGCAACTCCCGAACGATCGTGCGGATCGCCTCGGCGCGGTCCCCGATCTCGCGGGCGTCGGGCGCAGCGGCGAGTATGGCGGAGCGGATCGTGGTGGGGTCTTCCGAGCGCGGATTGTCATCGGTGACGATCACGTCATCGGCCTGGCGGGCGGCGATCTCGCCCATCAGGGGGCGTTTCTTGGCGTCTCGGTCGCCGCCGCAACCGAAGATGACCTTGAGCCGTCCCGCCGTGTGCGGACGAACGGCGCGGAGCAGCACGTCAAGCCCATCCGGCGTGTGCGCATAGTCCACGAAAACGGCGGCGCCGCTTTCGGTCTTGCCGACGAATTCTAGCCGTCCCTTCACAGGTTTGAGATGGGCAAGGCCGTCTGCCACGGCGGCAAAGTCCATACCGAGCGACAGGCAGAAGGCGGCAGCGGCCAGTGCGTTCAGCGCCTGGAATTCCCCGATCAGTGGCAGCTCGACCGGCTTCTGTTCAACGTCGCGCCAGTAGAGGAACAAAGTCTGGCCGGTGGCTTTCGGCATCAGCTCGTCGATCCAGAGATCCTCGCCGCGCCAGCCGAAGGAGACGACCGTCAGGCCGGCCTCCTTGGCAGCGGCCTCGAAGATGTCCCGCTGATCGCTGTCGGCATTGATGATGGCTGGGATGGCGTTCGGGGCGAGGTCCCGGAAGAGGCGCAGCTTGGCATCCAGATAGGCTGCCATCGTCGTGTGATAATCGAGATGGTCCTGGGTGAAGTTGAGGAAGCCGACCGCCGCGAGATCGACCCCGTCGAGCCGCTGCTGTTCGAGGCCGTGGCTGGAGGCCTCGAGCGCACAATGGGTAACCCCCTGCCCGGCGAGTGCGGCCAGAGTCTCGTGTACTGTGACGGGATCCGGCGTCGTATGGCCGACATCGATCTTGCCGGCCGGGCCGATGGCGCCGAGCGTTCCCATCGAGGCGGCGCTCAGGCCGGCGCGGCTCCAGATCTGACGGGCAAAATCGACAGTGGAGGATTTGCCGTTGGTGCCGGTGACCGCGACGATGTAGGCTGGCTGACCGGCATGGAAGCGCCTGGCTGCGAGCGCGAGGGCGCGGCGCGGCTCGTCAGCGATGACGTGCGGCACGGCGAGGGGCCCGGTGACGCTCGTATCCGAAAGGATGGCGGCGGCGCCATGGGTGATCGCTTGCGCCACGAAGCGGCTGCCATCATGGACGCTGCCTTTCAGCGCGGCGAACAGCCAGCCGGGCTTCACCTGGCGGCTGTCGGCCGTCATCCCGATAATCTCGGTCTCACCGTCTTCTGCGAGGGGGAAGAGGTCCTTCAGCTTCACAGCTCACTCCTGTTGCCGGTGAGGCTGCGCGGGCCGGATGCGGCCGGGCGCAGATCCTCGAGCCGGGGATCAATGCCGAACAGGGGCGCGACGCGTTCGATGATCCGCCCGGCCACCGGGGCGGCGTTCACAGCGGCCGTCATGCCTCCGTCCTCGATGGGTTTGGGCTCGTCCAGTGTCACAATGAGGGCATACTGGGGGCTGTCTGCGGGAAAGACTGCCGCAAAGCTGGTAACGTTGCGGTCTGCGTCATAGCCGCCGGCAACCGGCTTTTCCGCTGTGCCGGTCTTTCCGGCGACGCGGTAGCCGGCGACTTCGCCGCGCCGGCCTGTGCCGTTCAGGACGGATTCGCGCATCATATCGGTGACCATGCGGGCCGTTGCCTCGGAGACGAGCCGGGCAGGCTCTCCGGCCGAAGCCTCTCCCGCGATGATCTTTGGTGTGACGAGGCGGCCTTCATTCCCCAGGGCGGCAAACGCCGTGAGGAAGGCGAGCGGTGTGACCGAGATCCCATGACCATAGGACATCGTGGCCGACGTGACTTCGTCGAGCCTCGCAGGCACGAGGGGCGCCGCGCTGCCCGGCAGGCCGATCGGCGCGCGGCGCGTCAGGCCGGCGCGCTCCAGGAACTGCATCTGCCGCTGCGCGCCGAGCGCCAGATTGACGTGCACCGTGCCGATGTTGGAGCTTTCGGCAAGGATGAGAGAGAGGCCTGCGCGCTGAGCGATCCAGTGGGTATCGCGGATCTGGAAGCCGCGGACCTGCAGCGGGCGGCCAATGTCGAACTGATCGGACCGGCGCACGGCGCCGGCCTCCAGGGCGGCAGCGACGGTCAGCGGCTTAAACACCGAGCCGAGCTCATAGACGGCGCCGATGGCCCGGTTGGTGCGGCCGGGATCATTCGCGGGCGTGTCGTTGGCCCGGTTGGGATCGAAGGGCGGCCAGCTGGCCATGCCGCGGATCTCGCCGGTGGCGGTGTCCATCAGGATCGCGGCGCCGCCGATAATGTCATAGTCCATGGCGGCGGTGGCGAGTTCGGCTTCAAGCGCAGCCTGTGCGCCGATGTCGAGCGTGAGCCGCACCGGCGCGGCGCCGGTGCGGAGTGAGGTGTCATAGGCGAGTTCGACCCCGCCGAGGCCTTCACCGTCGACATTGGTATAGCCGAGCACCTGGCCGGCGAGCACGCCCCGCGGATAAGCCCGGCGGGCCTCCTCGCGGAAATCCAGCGCCTCGACGCCGAGCTCGACGACCTGTTCGCGCTGGCGGGGGGTGAGCCCGCGCTTGACCCAGACGAATTCGCGGCCCGGCTGCGACAGGCGGCGAGCGAGCGTCGCCTCGTCCAGATCCGGGAAGATGGCTACGAGCTTGCTGGCGGCTTCTTCGCCGTCCCAGATAAGGCTGGGATTGGCCCAGAGCGACCAGGAGACGACCGATGTGGCAAGCAGCTCACCGCTCCGGTCGACAATGTCGGCGCGCTTGTCGAGGGACGCTGTGAGCAGCGCGCCCGGCCCGCGCGCTGGCGGCTCGGACAACGCAAGAAAACTGCCCCGCCCCGCCATCACGACGAACAGGAAGGCGAGGCCGAGCCCGACCAGCCGTGTCCGATGGCGGGAGGCCTCACTCATTCGGCCTGCTCCGCATCATTGGGGTCAGGCCGCGGCGCGGCGGCAGCGGCGGGGAAGCCGGTGACGGGCGGGCCGATCATCTCGTCGAGATCGCTCTCATGCACCATCTGGCCAGGCCGGGGCGGGGCCATGCCGAGTTCCTTGCGGGCATACTCCTCGATCCAGTCGCGCCGGCTCATATGGGCGAGTTCAGTCTCCAGGAGCGCGCGTTCGCGCACCGCCTGCTCGATCTGGGACTCGACCCCGAGCAGTTCGGCGGCGGTGTCATTGGCGCCGTACTTGGCGCGGTAAAGGCTGAAGATCAGCAGGCCCACAACCAGCAGACCAAAGAAGAATACACGGCGGCTCATTTCGACCTCTCCAGTTCTGAGAGCGGCGGCAGGTTCATGCCGTCGCTCGCATTATCGGGGGCCGCGTCCGCATCGGTGCGGATCGCCGCCCGCAACTTCGCCGATCGTGCCCGCGGATTAGTTTCCACTTCCTTTTCAGACGGTTGTACCGCCTTGTTTTCCAGCATTCTGAAGGCAGGCGGAGGGCCCTTTGCGGCCAGCGGCATGTGGCGCGAGCCGCCGGGGGTTGAGCCCGACCGTTCCCGCAACCATTGCTTGACCAGCCGGTCCTCCAGCGAATGGAAGGTGACAACCACCAGCCGGCCGCCGGGCTTGAGGATGCGTTCTGCAGCAGACAGGCCCTTGGCAAGCTCGCCCAGTTCGTCATTCACATACATCCGGATCGCCTGGAAACTGAGCGTCGCGGGGTGAACCCGCGCGCCGCGGCGCCCGCCGAGGGCGGTTTCGATGACGGCGGCAAGGTCGAGCGTGGTTTCAAAAGGTGCCTCGGTGCGGCGCTGAACGACCGCGCGCGCTATGCGGCGGGCCTGCTTTTCTTCGCCGAGACGGTAGAGGATATCGGCGAGGTCGCGCTCGGCCATCCGGTTCACGACCTCGGCTGCTGACGGGCCGCCGCCGCCCATGCGCATGTCAAGCGGGCCATCCTTCTGGAACGAGAAGCCTCGTTCGGCCTGGTCGATCTGGAAGCTGGAGACGCCGATATCAAGCACGACACCGTCAACCTGCGGCCAGCCCGCCTGCACGGCAATTGCGTCCATATCGCCGAAACAGCCGAGCAACGGCACGAGGCGGGGCGCAGCGGCGGCCATGTGCTCGGCGCGGGTCATGGCGTCGAGATCGCGGTCGATGGCGAGGACGTGGCAGTCCGCAGCCTTCAGGATCGCGGCGGTGTAGCCGCCGCCGCCGAAGGTGCCGTCGATGATGACCTGACCATCATCCGGGGCGAGCGCAGTGAGCACTTCGGCCAGCATGACCGGAAGATGCCCGCCGGAGCCGGCCGAATTGCGGGGCGGGGCCTGGGTGTTCATCATACGGCCTCCCCGGTCCGGCCGGCAGCTGCGCGGCGCTGGCGGACCTTGTTATAGGCGGACGCGAAGGCATCGAGGGTTTCCGGCGAATTGACAATGCTGCGCATGCGCGTCTGGTGGAGGTTGAAACGCTCCGGGTTCCAGATGCGGAAGCTGTCCATCTGGCCGGAGAAGCGGATCTTGCCGGTCAGATCAGCCGCTTCGCAGAGGTCGTCGGGCAGCTTGACCCGGCCGGTCTCATCGATCTTGAGATCAGCGGCCGCGGCGATGATGCAGGTGACGATGGCCTCCCGGATGGGCGACTGGAGCGGCAACTCGGCCAGGGTTTCGCGGTAGAGCTCCATCAATTCCTCGCCGCCACCCTCGAGCGCGCCGGACCCGTCCGGTGCCCGCCAGAGGAATACGCGCGGACTTCCGCCCAAGGCGGCGCGGAAAGGCGCAGGGATCGAAACCCGCCCCTTCGCATCAATAGCGCCCTCATAGGTGGAAACAAACACCCGCTTACCCAATCCCAGTTTTGCCTAAACCCCGCCATGGGTGAAGCATGTGCAGATATGGAGTATCATGGGAGTTGATGGGCCTCAATGGGCACATCATGGGCAGCGGGATTTCCACATTGGGTCAATAAGGGAACAGATAGCATACAGGAGAGCAACCCGTTAATGCCCTCGGCTGGGAATGCGTGGGAAGGGGAGATAATCCTTAACAGAAACCGGGGCTTGGCAGCGCCTGTTGCGCTGCAGCGCCGGATGTCTCCTGGCGCGCAAACATGCTGCATTTTCCGGCGCCCGGAGGTGAATTCCCAGGATCTCCGCCCACAATGATGAGCCGGCTCTTCTGCGGGAAGGGCCGGCGGCATTTTAAGGGGATTTCATGTCGAGCGCGCCGGGTGGGTCAGGCCGGCTCCGCCGCCAGAGCGGCTTCGGCGGCCATCACGCGGGCCGCTGCGTTCACGACGGCGCCGATCCGTATGGCAGCCTGGATCTGCTCGCTCGTCACGCCGTGCTTGCGCAACTCGGCTTCATGCGCATCGAGGCACATGCCGCAGCCATTGATGGCAGAGACGGCCAGCGACCAGAGTTCGAAATCGGCCCTGTCGACACCGGGATTGCCGATGACGTTCATGCGCAGGCGGGCCGGCATCGTCGTGTAGGTCTCGTTCGAGACAAGGTGCGTGGCGCGATAATAGACATTGTTCATGCCCATGATGGCGCTAGCCGCTTTCGCGGCGTTCAGCGCTTCCGCCGACAGCTTGCTGCGCGCTTCGGCTTCTATGGCACGGAGCGCAGATGGCTCGCCCACAGCATGAGCTGAGGCGAGATAGCAGCCATATTTCTGCTGGTCCGAGAGGATCGTCTCATTGGCGAGCGATCCGATGTTCAGGCGGATATCCTTGGCATAGTCTGGAATCAGCGTCTTCAGGGTTTCAAGCGACATTGCGCCCTCCTGTCAGGTGGTCGGTATAGGGGAAGTCACCATCCAGCCGCACGCCCTGCGCCCCAAGGGTGGGGAGACACGCGAGGCTAGGCACGGGCCGCAGCCGGATGGTGTTCCGGCGAAGATCAGGCCAGTTCGAGCGTCTTGCCGCCGACCGGGCGGTTACAGGGGCAAAGCTCGTCGGTCTGCAGCGCGTCGAGCACGCGGAGCGTGTCCTGCGGGTTGCGGCCAACGTTCAGGTTGGTGACATAGACGTGCTGAATGACATTGTGCGGATCGACAACGAAGGTCGCGCGGTACGCTACACCAGCGTCCGGCTCACGGATGCCGAGACCGTCAACGAGCGAGCCATTGGTGTCGGCGAACTGCCAGATGTTCAGTTCGCTGAGATCCGGATGCTCCCGGCGCCAGGCGAGCTTGACGAACTCATTGTCGGTCGAGCCGCCGAGGACAACGGCGTCACGGTCTGCAAACTCCGGAGCGAGGCGAGCGAATTCCGCGATCTCGGTCGGGCAAACGAAGGTGAAGTCTTTCGGGTAGAAGAAGATAACTTTCCACAGGCCGGTAAAGCTGTCCTGGGTGAGGGTCTCGAAGGCACTCTCGCCATTTTCTTCATGGCGCATGAACTTCGGCTTCACGCCGGTGATCGAAAAATCAGGCAGTTTCTGGCCTATGCCAAACATTGGGGAGGACTCCTGCGGTCAAGTGGATGAGCCTGCATCGGTGACAGCAGGCTTGGAAGAAATGGTGCATTGCACAAGATAAACAAAATTGATAATTCTGATTCTCGGTATAGGATTTGTCTATGGTCATCCCCACCCTCCGTCAGCTCCAATTTCTTGTGGCCCTCGGCGAGAGCGGCTCATTCTCGCGTGCGGCTGAAGCCTGCCATGTCACGCAACCGACGCTGTCGGCGGGGATCAAGGAGTTGGAGGACCTGTTCGGCGTTCCGCTTGCGGAGCGTGAGGCGCGGGGCGCAACGCTGACCCATGCCGGGGAGATCGCGGTTGCGCGGGCCTCGGCCCTGCTTGCGGACGCCCACGCGCTCGTGCAGGCGGTGACCTGCGCAGGCGCGCTGTTTTCCGGCCCGTTCCATCTCGGCGCCATTCCGACGATTGCGCCCTTTGTGCTGCCCCAGATCGTCGGGCTGCTGACAAGGAAATATCCAGATCTAAAACTCTACCTGACCGAAGACCGAACGCAGCGCCTGGTCGACCAGCTGCGCGCGCGGACGTTGGACGCGGCGTTCATTGCCCTGCCCTGGGACGCGCCGGGCATCGAGGTGCTGACCCTGCTGGATGACGAGTTCCTGCTGGCAGCGCCGGCGGGCCATCCTCTCAGCCGAAAGAATGGGCTGTCGCCGGATGACCTGAAGGATGAAGACCTGCTTCTGCTGGAGGACGGGCATTGCCTGCGCGAGCATTCCCTTTCGCTCTGCCGGCTGAAGGCGGGACCGGGGCGCGAGCAGGTCGCGGCAACCTCTCTGGGCACGCTTGTGAACATGGTCGCGGGCGGTCTAGGCGTGTCACTCATTCCCCGGCTGGCGGCGGACTACGGCCTGCCGATCGGCTCGGATGTCGCAATCCGGCCCTTCGTGACGCCTGTCATCGGACGCCAGATCGGTATCGCCTGGAAGACCGGCAGCCCGCGCGAGGCGGAGGCCCGTGAGATCGGCGAAATTGTCCGGAGTGAATTTGCGAGCCGCCGCAGCAACAATGGCTGAAGCCCCTTACCCGCGCCCCGGCAACTGACGTAAGAGGGTTGCCGGGGTGAGGCGCAAAGGAAGCCGGGGACATGCCATGCGGATGAGCGATTCCTGGCGGGCGGCGATCGCGGCCAGCGCGATCCACCTCGTGATGGGCGCGAACCTGCCCTACCTGCCGGTCTGGATGGAGCGGGCGGCCGGCATGTCCGGCGCCGAGATCGGCGGGGCGAGCACGCTGGCCATCCTGATCCGGATCATCGCCGGGCCGCTGACGGCGGGTATTGCCCAGGAACGCGGCCTGCGCGGGACGCTGGCGCTGACGATGCTCGTGTCGTTTGCAGGCTATGTGCTGCTGGTGCCGGACTCGCCCCGGATGGTGGCGTTCCTGCTCTGCGTGGTGATCTACAGTGCTCTCAATGTTGCCGGGCCACTGTTCGAGGCAATCCTCGTGCATGGCACGCGCGGAGGGCGGCCGGATTATGGCGAGGCGCGGGCACTGGTCTCGCTGGCCTTCGTGGCCGCCAACCTCTTGGGAGGAGCCATTCTCAGCGCCTATGGGCCGGACTGGGTGCTCCATTATCTGATTGCGGCCGCCGCCATCTCGGCGCTCGCGCCGCTGTTCACCCGCCGGGGCGCGCGCAAGGCGATTTCCCGGCGCAGCCTGGTCACGACGTTTCGCGACGGATTTGAACTGTACCGCGCGCGGGGCTTTTTCCTGTTCATCCTGGCGGCGGCGCTCGTGCAGGCCAGTCACGGCGCATATTACGCCTTCAGCGCGAACATCTGGATTGCGCAGGGCATCGACGGGAGCCATATCGGCGCGCTCTGGGCGACCGGGGTGAGCGCAGAAATCGTCCTGCTGCTGCTGTCGACCCGGCTGCTCGGACGGTTATCTTCGCACCTAATATTGACGCTTGGGGCGATTGGCGCTCTCGTGCGCTGGGTTTTTGCGGGCTTCATCCTGCAGGTGGAGAGCGCTTATGTGCTGCAGTTGCTGCATGCGGCCAGCTTTGCACTGACGCATATGGCGACGATGCGCTACCTGCAGGCCGCCTTGCCGGACGAGACACTGCCGCTGGCCTATTCGATCAACAGCGCGGTGGTGTTCGGGCCGGCGCTTGCCCTGGCGGGCTTTGTCGCGGGCCTGGCCTATGACGCGCTCGCGCCAGGCGGTATCGAGGCGCAGACGCGGATCTACTGGATCATGGTCATCCTGTCCGGGGGCGGACTGGTGCTGGCGATCTGGGGCGCGCGCAGGCGGCGGCCGGGCGTGATCGAAACCAGCTGAGGAAGGGTCAGCCCGCTTCGCGCTCGCCCTTCACATCGAGATCGTATTCGCGCACCTTTCGGTAGAGCGTCGAGCGGCCGATGCCGAGGCGGCGGGACACTTCGCTCATATGACCGCCATAGAATTCGATCGCATACTGAAGAAGATCGCGTTCGATATCCTGCAGGCTGCGGATCTCGCCGTCCTCGTCACGGATCGCTACAGGCGTATCGGAGGCGACGTCGTTGGCGGGCGGGCGCGCCGGGGCGTCCTCGCGGGGGGCGAGGAATGGCAGGCTCGCGGGCACGCCAGCCTGGCCGGCGACCTGCGGGAAGTCTTGCGGGCGGAGCGTGTCGCCATCGCACAGAACGACGGCGCGGAAAACGGCATTCTCGAGCTGGCGGACATTGCCCGGCCAGTCATAACCGCTCAGCATCCGGAGGGTATCCGGCGACGCGGCGGAGATCTTGGTGCCTTCGCTGGCATTGAAGCGGCCGATGAAATGCTCGACCAGCGCTGGGATATCCTCGCGCCGTTCGCGCAGCGAGGGCATGTCGATGGGGAACACGTTGAGGCGGTAGAACAGGTCTTCGCGGAACGTGCCGGCTTTCACCTGCCCCGCGAGGTCGCGGTTGGTCGCGGAGATGATGCGGACATCGACCTTGGTCGGGCGTCGGGAGCCGACGGCGTCGACCTCCCCTTCCTGCAGCGCACGGAGGAGTTTGACTTGTGCGTCGAGCGGCAGTTCGCCGACCTCGTCGAGGAACAGCGTGCCGCTATCGGCCTCGACAAACTTACCGGGCGACTTGGAGACCGCGCCGGTGAAGGCGCCCTTCTCATGGCCGAACAGGATGGATTCGACGAGGTTTT
>CAYPDA010000004.1:0-71359 GCA_964409375.1 uncultured Hyphomonas sp. | reverse complement strand
TGCGCCGCCGGGCGGCTTCGGTCACATGCGACATGGATCAGGTTCTCTCTTCGCCTGACGCCCTAGCCGATTTGGCGAATGGAATGAAGGGGCTGGCTGTGGCGGTGGGGGATTGGGGGCAGCGCTTGAATCGCCATGTCGCGATTGCGCAACCTTGGACTTCTTTGTCTGGGCGAGCCGAAAGCGTGGTTGGTTTCGGGAGGGCGGTTCGGTAGTGAGAATTCTATTGTCTCGCTCAGCCGGCGACTCACGGAGAGAATAGTCGATTGTCCCAAGTCACAGCTTGTTCGAGGCTCGCTGTAATGGCGTTGAAATCCGAGTGATGCGGATTGATCAGAACTTTGTTTTCTACGCGCGCAACGACGCTCGGAACAATCAGGATGCAAGACCGCCTTTCATCGAACCATTTCGTTCCAAACGCACGTGCCGCGTTCCCTGTTGCATCGTACCATTGCGGAATCTGATGGGGGGTTACGACCTCATAGGCCGTTCTGCTTGGGATCGTGATGCTCATACTGTGTTGTCTGGCCGGAAAAACGCCATTCAGGTGCACAAGCTTTTCGAGCATCGCTAGGCTCAAATGCTCGGCGGCATAAATCGGATTCTGTCCTTTTTGATGCCAGCGCCCGTCTGACAGTTTGGAGCCCTCGCCGCTGAATATTGGAAATCGACCGGCGGCGTCGCCAATCCGGTAGACGACGTAATCGCTTTCGAGTTTTCGCTGGGTCACTTAGACCGCTGTACCGGCATCAGCATTAGCCAAAAGATTCATCACAACCTCGGCCCCCGCCACTGAACTCTTGGCGAGTTCGAATGGGCTGTCTCCTTCAAGCATTGGATGGGGTTTCGTCAGGAAAATGAGTACCTTTTCAGGGTCTCGCAGAAGCCTGAACGATTCAGCCACGACCTTTCCCATCACATAGACGACCTCGCTATGATCCTTGCTCAGATTTCGCTTTGATTTTGTGTGGGTGTGAAGCGTTGTTTAGGGAACGATATCCATTGCGACGACTGTATGGCCTTTGGGGTCTATGTAGCGCGCCAATACGCCCGCAGTGCTGGGCGGCAAACCCTCTGCCACACGGCGGGCCAAGATCTGATTTGATATGGGCTTCGTATGCGACAACCCAATGACGTGCGCGATCCGAGCAGGTTCGGACGTAATGTTTTCGAGGGCTGACATGGCTTGCTCCTAAGTTCCGATAGGAACAATGTTTGTTCCAATCGGAACAAATGCAAGGCGGCGGTCATCGTGATAAGAGTGCCTGCTTTCACGCAGATAGGAATAATTCAAGATCGTTCGACCACCAGCGTGAATTTATTTGGGCTAGCTCCGAAGGCGGTCGTTCCGATTGCCACAACAAATGACCGTTTGCGGCGAAGGACTTACTGCCGTTCGGCTTTCCGCCGCTCTCCTGTAGCGCTGCGCTAGGCAGCCCGCGTCCAGAATGTCGAAATGTCCGGCCGCTGGCCTTCGGCGAAGCGGGCGCGCACGGCGTCCAGGATCGCTTCGGGCAGGATCGTCAGGCGGGCTTCGGCGACGCGGCCTTCATGCACCGGGAAGAGCGCGGCATTGGCGCCGGTCTTGGCGATGATCAGCGCGGCGAGGTCATTCACCATAGCGGTATCGGGAACGCCGCCGCGGTCAAGGCAGGCCTGCAGCCTGCGCCGGACGAGGTCCATCGCGTCGCGCGGGCGCAGGGTGTGCACATCCGCCCCGAAGGCGGAGGCGCGTACGATGAGCCGCATTTCCGGCGACTCGATGTCGGTGACGATATCGTTCAGTAGGAACAGCATGGCTGCCCGGCCCCCCTCTAGTCCCGCGAATCGCAAATTGCGGGCGATAGGGTAAACAGCAGGTTTATCTGCCCCGCAGCATGTCAGTCCACATAGAGGCCCGCTGCTTCCAGAAGCGCTCCGGGACGCGCCGCCAGCCCGCAGGCACCGACATGCGCGTCGAGCGCCGCGTTAAGCGAGGCATCGGCCGCCTGAGCGTCCGGCATGACCGCGTCCCGTTCGAGCCGCACTTCGATCATGCTTGCATCAACCCAGCCGAGGGCTTCCTCCCAGGCGGGAAACGGACCGTAGATCTCAACCTCGTAGAGGATATCGTCGCGCTCGCGTCCGAGCTCCATATAGCGCGCCTGGATGTCTTCGAGGTGTTCAGACTGGGCACGGACATCCGCTGCCGCCCGGCGCACATCCTCGACATAGGACTCGCAGGCGAGGGCCAAAGGCGCTCCGAATACCGCGGCAATGATACAAGCCACAATCCGCTTCATCCCGGCCCCTTCCAAGCCCGCCAGCCTGGTCCGGGTTCAGACCAAGCTCGCCGAGCCGCAATGCGGTGCCCGCCTCCGCCCCGCATCCTGTCTCATAGGTCTGCAGGGCCGCCCTGACAATCGGATCCAGCCCGGCCAGCTCCGCAGTGAGCGTATTCCTGCGCTGTTCGATCGTGCGGAGCGAGGCCAGCATCGCCTTGATATGATCTTCGGTCTCAGGGTCCCATCCATAGGCGCCGCGCGCAGCCTGCGCCATTGAGCCGCCGTGTGCCGGCTCTGCACGTCCCGCATCTGCGCCAGGACGGCTTGCCCCCCGGCGGCCCGCGCACCGGCAGCCGCTTCAGCCTGCACACAGGTGTCTGCATGCACGTTGGCAAAGGTTGCAGCTGCGATCAGCGGCATGAGCGCCAGAAGCCTTCACGTCTCGGCCGCCTTGCAGGCGATCAGCTGCTCCCTGAGAGCGGCGAGCCGGGCAGCGGCCTCGTCGTGCTTGACCATTGCCGCTTCCTGCTTCTCCTCCGCCTCAGCGATCAGCTTCAGCGCCTCGTCTGCATCGATCAGGCCTTCGTCATAATCCATTGTGATCCAGCCGATCATTTCGTAAGCGTCCCTGGCTTCCCGGGAGAGCCGGGTTTCCGCTTCCCGCGCGGTGGTGGTGGCCTGATCGAGCTCTGGCCCGCAGGCCAATTCTTCGGAAACAGCCATCGGAGCGGCGGCGGACAGGGCGAAGGCGAGCAGGGTAAAGCGGATCATTGTCGTGGCTCCATAGGGGGACCTTGTGTGTCGTCTTTCATCCCTGCCTAGACGTTTGCGGGGCCGGGTGTCGCCCACCCGTTCAGGGGGCGCCTTCCTCCACCGGCTCGGTCAGGAAATGCCGGCCTTCGCGGTCCTCGATCTCGATGATCCAGACGTCGCTGTCGCGGGCCTTGGCGCGGCGGACATATTCGTCCACGGCCTTTTCGTCCGGGCCGACGCCTTGCACCGCAAGGTTCAGGAAGATCCGTTCCCCCTCCAGGTTCATCGAGGGCGCATAGGCCGCCGCCGTGCCGTCGAGGCGCGCGACCTTGATCAGCACATCGCCGCGGTCGTCATCTCCGTGCTGGATTACGAAGGCGCTGGCCCCGGCGAGACTTGCCCGCCGGATCAGCGCATCCGCCCAAAGTCTGGCTGGTAGGCGTTCCATCATGTTGAGGCCATCATAAGCGCAAAGGGCAGGCGGCGCCTGCTTCTACCAGTCACCCATACCCGCAGTGACGCATTCTGCCGTGCTGGATGTCATGGCGCCAAGCGCTTCGTTTTGTTTGGCCTGGGACAGACCGCCCAATGCGCTGTTCATACCGGCCGGGCCCTCGCCCCAGGCATTGGCAACGACGCTGAACGTCCGCCCGTCGAGACTCGCCTGCAGCTTGTCAGCGATGCAGGTACAGATCTCGTCGCCCAGCATGCCATTTGCGTTGCACGACGCGGCCAGTTTGGCCTTCGCGCCGCCGCCGCCGCCACAGGCAGCCAGGCCGAGCGCCAGAGCGCCTGCGATAAGCATAGGTTTCATGGACCGGGTCCCCTTCAATCCTTGTTAGTAAAGCGAGAATTGCATGATTGCCGGCGCCTGACCAGCAGGTCCATTATGCGGACTACCGGGCCCGCGCGCCTTTACTCCGCCGCTTCGTCCATCGGGAGGAGGTCCGCCTCACGGGCGCATGGCAGGGTGACTTCGGCTTTCGTGCCCTTGCCGGTCTTAGAGGTCAGTTTCAGCCCGCCGCCATGCAGTTCGGCAAACCGGCGCACGACCGACAGGCCGAGGCCCGCGCCGGGTTTCGCGCCGCTCGCCTGGGCGAAAGGCTCTGTCAGCTTGCTGAGGTCTTCCGCGGCTATCCCGGCGCCCCGGTCTGTCACACGCATCAGGGTGACGCCCCTGTCCAGCCGGGTTTCCAGCGTGACGGTCTTGCCGCTGCCGGAATATTTGACCGCATTGGAGACAAGGTTCTGCCAGATCTGGCGTACCGCGCGCGGGTCTGCCTCGGCCCAGACTTCGCCGTCGGACTTGAGCTTGAGGGTGACGCCGGCGCGCGCCGCCTGGCCGGCCATCTGGCGCATGACGGATTCGGCCGACGCCGTCAGGTCCACCGGTTCGGGTTCCAGCCGCGTCCGTCCGGCATCGGCGCGGGCCAGGTCGAGCATATCGTCAACGATCAGCAGGAGGTCGTTGCCGCTGTCATGGATGATGGCCGGATAGTCCGCATAAGGTGGGGGCATTGGTCCCATCAGTTCGGCCTGCATGATCTCCGAATAACCAAGAATGGCGTTCAGCGGCGTCTTCAGATCATGACCCAGCGAGGCAAAGAAAGCCGTCCGGGCCTTCAGCTCAGCCTCGAACGCCGCCCTGGCCTCTTCGGATGCGCCCTGATGATCCTTCAGCGGCGCAAAGATCAGCATCGACATGCCTTCAGCCCAGGTTTCGGCCGCAACCAGCACTGCCTGGCCAGAAATCAGCCTCGCCTCGCAGGTCAGCCGCGCGCCGGGACGGCCGGGTTCCGCCGCGAGGCTTCCGGGCTCGAACAGCGCGCTGAGCGCTGTGCCAGGCCGCAGGGTCGAGAGGCCGAACCGGTCGCCGGAGACTTTGCGCAGGCGTCCTTCCGGGGTCACATCGAGGAGCGCCGCCCCGCTGGCCGGCAGGAGCAGGCCTTCGGCTGTGCCCGCGTGCCGCGGCGGCTTGTCCTCCGGAACCGGCGCTGCCTGCACCGCCGCGCCGGCCGGCTGCACCAGAAGCCAGATCATCAGGGCGGCCAGGACGAGGCCGGCGAAGGCGAAGGAGGCGGCAAGCGGCGCAAGTTCCGGTAAGGCCGGCGGCAGCCAGCCCGCCTCGCCTGCAACCAGAACAAGAAACAGCGCCGCGGCGGCGAAAACACCGGCTTCGGCTGCCGTCCGGCGAGCCCCCAGGAGCAAGGCAATCAGGGGCGCGGCGATCAGCATGACTGTCAATGGCGAGGTGCCGCCGCCGCTCAGGATCAACCCCGAGAGGGCGGTCACGCTCCACGAAGTGATGATTAGGCCGCGCCCGAAATGCCGGTGGGGCGGGGCAACCAGGCCGGTCAGGCCCGGTATGGCCGCGGCCGCTGCCACCATCGCAGCCATACCCGCGGGCACTCCGGCCAGCAGGCCGGACAGGCCAACGGCGGCGCACAGCGACAGCCAGCTTAAGTGAACGAACTGTAATCGCTTTTGAAGCATGCGGGGGTCCAAGCGTTAACACCCCAGACACAAGTTTTAGGTATTTTCATCCCAAGTGATCCTCTGCTGTATTTGTAATGAAACAAAGAGGCAAGGTGAGGTTCCCCCTCGGGGGAAGTTGGGGCAACAGTATCGCGCAGTGCGAGAGGGAGAACACTATGCGTGGATTACAGGTATATGCGGCGGCGATTGCCGTCCTGGGTCTGGCGGGTACGGCCACATCTCAGACTTCCGACCCAGTGTCGCAGAAAGCGGCCATCTACATGACCTATCAGTCCGATGCGGATGAAGTCAGCGCCACCCCATTCCGGTCGACGAGCGACATCGATGCTGCGCTCGCCAAGCTCGGCGGATACAATGCTGACCAGCTCACGCGCGGATGGGTCTCTTATTCCGCGCTTGTTGCCTCGCAGGATCCGGAGTTCCGCGCGAAGGTTCGCGATATCGAGGCCTATTACGGGCGTGACCGGGTCATCAGCAGCTTTGCCAGCGGCGGCGGGTATGCCCGGTCGCTCGAGGGCGGCGACAATGCTGTCGGCTCGGCCATCGGCGCCACGGACCGCGATCTGCCGCGTCTCTACTCGGCGGCGGCCGTGGTCAAGGAGCAGGGCTACACGCTGCAGAGCCATGGCTGGGCGAAGTCGCGCATCCGGGACAGCAACCGCCGCGCCAATGATCTCAAATTCCTGCAGGGCCGGGGCAACAGCGCGAGCGACATGATCCTCTCGGCCCTGATCGCCCCGCATGGCGAGACACCGCTGGCCGATCCGGCGGTCACGAATGCGGTGGCAGCCGTCAGCGACGTCACGACTGCCGTACGCCTGCCAGCCTTCATGACGGCCGGCCTTACGCCCAGCAACCGCCAGCGGGTCAGAGGCGGCAAGGAGCCAGTGGCCAACCAGATCGCGTCCCTGGCCGCTCTGCGCATCATCGGCGCCGAGGGCGTGGACGATGCCCGCCTCAGCCGCGTCATGCTCGAACCAAGCATTCAGCGCTGCATGCAGATGCAGAACCTCCAGCTGCAGGGCTGCGTGGCGGGTGTCGGGGTCGAATTTGAAGTCCCCCACTGCATCAGCCAGCATGCGCTCTCGGAAATCGCCGACTGTCTCGGTGACGTTTACCGCTAGGCGCTGAGCAACATGTATCTCGACACGGCCCCGGTACATCACTGTACCGGGGTTTCTTTTTGTGCCGGATGCACCCAGATGAACGCGCATGAGTATTGAGACCGCGGCCCGCGACATCCGTGAAGAGTTTTCCTGGCTGGAAGACTGGGAGGCGCGCTATGCGCACATCATCGATCTCGGCAAATCCAATCCGCCCCTCGCCCCGCATGAACGCACTGAAGACACGCTGGTGCGCGGCTGCGCCTCGCGGGTCTGGATGGTGACGGATGTCGAAGACGGCAAACTGAAACTTCGGGCCGAATCCGATGCGATCATCGTCTCAGGGCTGATCGCCCTGCTGATCCGCCTCTATTCGGGCGCGCCAACGCAGGAGATCAACGCCTTCGATGCCGAAGCCCTGCTCGACGAGATCGGCGTCAAGGGCGCGCTGACGGCCCAGCGGTCCAACGGGCTGGCCTCGATGCTCGCGCGCATTCGCGATGATGCGCAGACCGCGCTCGCCGGCTGAGCGGGAACGAGGTGTGCGCGGCAAAGGCGCGCGGGCCGTTGGCGGCCTCCAGAGGTCTTTGAGGCGCCTGCTGGCGGTCTTCCAGACCCGTCACGCTTGCGGCGCGCTGCTGCGCCCCGGGGCAGGAAGCCGCCGTTCAGGCTGCGAAGCGCGGCCTCGGATGCTGGACAAGCCCGCCCTCAGGCGGCGGGCTGCGGCGCAGATCCGACGCCGTAAGCAATTCGTCATGGCAGAGAACCTGGCTCAGGCGTCCGTCCTCACCGGCGAGCGGCAGGCGCAGCCAGGCATGGACGCGGCCGCCCGTCTCGATCAGCCCGCCGACAGGTTCGCCGCGGTCAACAGCAGCGGCAAGGCCAAGGGCATAACACTCGCCGTGCGCCCCGGCGATCTCCGCGACAGGACGCCCCCTGACTTCGGTTCCGAAAATCTCACGAAGCCTTGAGCCGGCGATGCGGAACCGGCCTTCGCCCTCTTCATCCATCGCGACGATCGAAATACTGGCGAGCATGCTGCGGAGAGCGCCGGGATCGATGCTCTCGCGCGGTACGGTGCCGTACGTGTTCCGCCGGGCCTGCCAGTAACGGATCAGGGCCTGCTGCGCCGGTGTCACCCCGGCAAAAATCGTGTGTTGACGCATGTTTCGCCACCCCCGTGGTGATTCGCAAGACTCACCTATTACGCGAGTTGACTCCGGGATCAAGAGTCGCAGAAGCTTTTTGTTAACAATACTGACCGGAATATATCATTCCGGCGACGCAATAAATGGCAATTTCTTGGTTTCTGCTTACCGTTTCTGCTTACCCAGACGCATTTTCTTGGCGAGTCTTGAGCGTTGAGCCGAATAGCCCGGAGCAACCATCGGATAGTCAGCCGGAAGGTTCCACTTCTCGCGGTACTCCTCCGGCGACATGTCGTATTTCGAGCGGAGGTGGCGTTTGAGAGATTTGAACTGCATCCCGTCCTCGAGGCAGATGATAAAATCATCCTGGATGGATTTCTTCACCGGAACGGCCGGTTTCAGCACGGCCGGTCCGGGTTCGCCGGCCGACAGGCCGGTCAGGCAGTGATGCACATCACGAATCAAGGACGGCAATTCGGACGGGCCGACCGCATTGTTGCTGACATAGGCGGCCACGATCTCTGTCGCATATGCTACGTATTCAGCCGTATCCAGGCGGGCTTCGGAGGCTACCGTCATCGGACTTTCCTTGTTTCAACACAAAAAAGCGTAGGTCTGATGACGTCGTCGTCAAATGCTGATTGCAGAGCCGGGCGGGTTTGCCTCTGCGGCGCTGTCAGGCATTGAAGAAAGAGAGCAGCAGGATCGCCGCCAGAATGACCGCCATCCAGATTGTCGCCCCGCCTGACAGACCGCCGCGGGCGAGATTTCCCTGCGGGCTGAATGTGGCCTCCAGCCGGTCATAGGCGCGCCGGGACAGGCCCGCGAAGACGGCGCCAATCGCGGGCCCTGTCTTGCCGAGGATGGTGCCGGCCCAGCTGACCAGTCCGGTGCCGGCTCTCCGGTAGAGCCAGTCAGTATCAAGGATCAGGCCGGGCTTCTCATGCGGATAAAGGCCCATGCGGCGTATCAGGATGAAGGCGAACAGCGCCAGCACAATGAGCTGCAGGTGCGCCAGGACGTGGCCTGCCGTGAACGGCCGGAAGGTCGCAGCTTCCAGCGTGTGCGGCAGGAGACCGTAGAGCCAGCTATGGCCGAAACCGGGCGCCAGAGCCGGCAGGCCGATCGTGATCGACAGCAAGGCCGCCATGCCCATTGCCAGCAGCATGTTGAATGGCGCTTCCTTGACGCGCAGGCCGCGGTCCCTGCCGAAGAAGGCGGCATAGGGAACCTTGACCCCGGCATGCGCCGCGACGCCCCCCATGGCGAACAGCAGCATCAGCCAGACGGCGATCAACCCGGGTTGTGACGCCGCTTCGGAGACCACCGCGCTCAGGATCATCGAATGGGCGATGAAGCCCGAGAACAGCGGCAGGGCCGCGACCGAGGCTGCGCCGATGAGACAGAACAGGGCCGTCCAGGGCATTGACCGGTAGAGACCGCCAAGCTCCGTAACCCGCGCCGTGCCGGTGCGGTAGAGGACCGCGCCGATGCTCATGAACAGCAGCAGCATGTAGATCATGTGCACGAAGGCATGCGCTGCAACGCCGTTCAGCGCCGTCGCATTGCCCGTGCCCGCGACGCCCAGCCCGAGGGCGCAGATCATGAAGCCGATCTGGTTGTTCAGCGAATAGGCGAGCACCCGGCGCAGATCATTCTCGATCAGCGCAAAAAACACCGGGAACAGCGCCATGGCCGCGCCGATCCAGATCAGGATGTCGAACCCCGGATAGAGGCGCGCAAAGGCATAGACGGCGATCTTGGTCGTGAAGGCCGCCATCAGGACGGTGCCCACCACGGACGCCTTCGGCAGCGCATCCTGCAGCCAGTTGTGGAAGAAAGGGAACGCCGCCTTGATCGCAAAAGCAATGAACACGTAAATCGCGCCAGGATCGCTGAAGCTGGTGAAGGCCTTGAGCGACAGGTCGCCTGTGTAGCGCCCGACATAGGACATGCCATAGAGCAGGATGATCATCGAGATCAGCTGGATGACCAGATAGCGCATGCCGGCATAGTAGGCGCCGCGCGAGCCGGCCTGGAAAATGAGCAGGACGGAGCCGAACGCCGCCAGCTCCCAGAAGATGAACAGCGCCACAAGATCGCCCGCCAGGACACCGGCTATGGCAGCGCCCGAATAGGCGAGCACCATGCCTTCCCGCCGGGGATCATCGGTGTGCAGCGAATAGATCGCCACGAGCAGCGCCGCGATCAGGAAACCGAGGCCGAACAGGAAGTTCAGCCCGTCCACGCGGTAGACGCTGACGCTGTAGCTGAAGACCGGGATGTTCATCAGGTCGGTCTGGTGCGGCGCGATCGCCAGTAACGCGATGCCCAGCAGCGGCGCCACCATCATCAAGAGATGACGGCCCTGGCGCGACGGCATCACCCTGACGATGAGACCCGCAAGGATCAGCAGGAAACCGGGATTGAAGGAAGCCAGCCAGTCCGGCATCAGACATCTCCCTCATTCGCACCGGGCTTGCCCGCCCCCATCGCCTCGGCAATCGCCGGATCGATATCGGCCGGCGGGCCGCTGGCCTCGCCATAGTAATTCAGGTCGCGGCGCAGCAGCCGGCCAAGCGGCCAGCCCGCCAGCGCAATGACGGCAAAGGCGCCGAAGCCCCACAGGGCATAGAACCCCGCAGCTCCCGCCAGCGCGACCGGCTCGGTCCGCCCGATCAAGAAATCCAGAACGATCAGAAGGACGGCGAGCACAGCGACGACCCAGAAGACCAGCGCTCCGGCAGCTTTCGACTCCGTCCAGCCCCAGAAAATCTTGCCCATCGGGTGCTCACCGCCCGGACCCGTGCGGCTGAGGGCATTGACCCGCTCGGCGGCGCTCTGGATGAAGCGGCCGGACGCGTCGCGCTTTGCAGGCTTTGTCTCGTCGGTCATGGCAGGTACCCTTCCTCGACGCGGCTGCTGGTCGCCTCCATAGCCGGCGTGAGGAAATCGATCACGGGCTCGGCCAGCAGGAACAGCAGGAAACAAAGGGAGGCGGTGAATACCGGCGCGGCCACTGTCAGCGCCGGGGCGCCGCCGGGGCGCTTGAACTCCTTCCGCTTGCCGCCGCCCGCCGGCATCATCGCAAGGATCGGGACAGGCAGCAGATAGGCGATGTTCAGCACGGCCGAGGTCAGCAGAACATACTGCACCCAGCCATAGCCCTGCGCATTCGCGCCTTTCACGATCTCATACTTCGCCCAGTCCCCGGCGAAGGGCGGGATGCCGATGATCGACAGCGAGGCGATGAAGAAGGCGATGAAGACCAGCGGCATCTTGCGGCCGAGGCCGCGCAGGTCCGACACATTGGTGATGCCGGTGGCGACATAGATCGCGCCCGCGCACATGAAGAGCGTTATCTTGCCGACCGCATGCGCCGCAATCTGGAACGAGCCGCCGAGGAAGCCGGCCTCATGCGCGAGCATCGCCCCCAGCGTGACATATGAAAGCTGCGCCACTGTCGAATAGGCAAGCCTGGCTTTGAGATTGTCCTTCGTCAGGGCAATCAGCGAAGCGGCGATGATGGTGAAACAGGCAAGGTCCATGAGGAACTCGCGCGTCGGCACTTGCTCCAGGACATCCGTGCCGAAGATATACATCGTCACCTTGAGCACGGTGAACACACCTGCCTTGACGACCGCAACAGCGTGCAGCAGGGCGGAGACCGGCGTCGGCGCGACCATCGCATTCGGCAGCCAGAGGTGAAACGGCATGATCGCCGCCTTGCCGATGCCGAAGATGAAGAGGAGCAGCAGCGCGCCCAGCACCGCCGGTGAGGCGTCTGTCCCGGCAAGCAGGCCGCCCTCGACAAAATCGAGGTTTTGGCCGGCGATGACCCAGGTCCACATGATGGCGGTCAGGAAGAAGCCGATCGAGGTGCCAAGCAGGGTGAGCAGATAGATCCGCGCCCCGCGCTGCGCCGCCGCATCGCCCTTGTGCGCCACCAGCGGATAGGTCGACAGGGTCAGCACTTCATAGAAGATAAACAGCGTGAAGAGGTTGTCGGCCATCGCCACACCCATCGCGCCGCACAGCGCAATCGCGAAACAGGCATAGAAGCGCGTCTGGTTGCGCTCGCGGGCGCCCCGCATATAGCCGATCGAATAGAAGGAGTTGACGATCCACAGCCCGCTCGCGACAAAAGCGAACAGCGCGCCGACCGGTTCAAGCCGGAAGGAGAAAGAGAGCCCGGGCGCCGCGTCATCGAGATAGAGCGCGGGGCGCTCACCGGCCGCAACCATCAGGCTCAGCTGGATGACGACCCAGAACAGGCAGATCGCGCCGGCAATCGTCACGCCTTCGCGGATGTTCGGGAACTTGCCCGCCACCGCAATGCCGGCGGCGATCAGCAGCGGCAGGCAGAGCGCTGCAATGATGAGGGTTTCCGGGCTCATCGGAACGCCTCCAGTCCAAGCGCGGCAACCGCCGCGTCACGCGCAAGGCCGATCGGCAGGTCCGCTGAAACGCCAAAATAGATGTTCGCCAGCGCCAGCACCCAGAGGGGCACGAGGATGATCAGCGGTGCTTCCCTGGGCAGTCTGCGCGGATCGGCTGGCGGCATGAAGAAGATCGCCTGTAACACCCGGCCCATGTAGAACACCGCGAGGAAGCTGGAGAACACGACTAGCAGGACCGCCCACCACCATCCGGCTTCAAACAGCGCATAGCCAAGCTGTACCTTGGAGATGAAGCCCGATGTCAGCGGCACACCGATCAGAGACAGGCCGGCGACGGCGAAGGCCGTCATCGTCCAGGGCGCGCTGCGCCCGGCGCCGGCAAAGTCGCGGATATGCGAGCCCTTGAAGGTCAGGCAGACGCCGGCGACCGCCATGAACAGCGCGCCCTTGATGAAGGCATGATTGAACAGGTGCAGCAGGCCCGCCGCGACGCCTGCGGCTGTTGCCAGCGAAATGCCGAGGATCATGTACCCGACCTGCGCAACGGAGGAATAAGCGAGCATGCGTCGTACATCGGTCTGGAAACAGGCCTGGAAGGAGCAGATCAGCATCGCGGCAATACCCAGCGGCGCGAAGATCCAGACAAAGCTGGCCTGTTCGAAGGCGTATTCAGGCTGGAAGACAGTGAACAGGAAGCGGACGAGCGCATACAGCGCGACTTTCGTCGCCGTTGCCGAAAGGAACATCGTCACGAAGCTGGGGCTGTAGGAATAGGCGTTCGGCAGCCACTGGTGCAGCGGCCACATCGCCGCCTTGAGCCCCAGGCCGACCACTATGAAGGCAAAGCCGACCTGTACGCTGCGGTTCCCGGTCAGCGCCGGCAGGCGCTCGGCGAGATCTGCCATGTTCAGCGTGCCGGTCGCACCATAGAGGAAGCCTACGCCGATCACGAAGAAACTCGCCCCGAGCGTACCCATGATCAGGTAATTGAACGCCGCCGGCAGCGCACGCCGGTCGCGCCGTGCGCCCATCGCGACCAGCGCATAGGTCGCCAGCGAACTGATTTCGAGGAATACAAACATGTTGAACGCATCGCCCGTTCCCGCCACGCCCAGCAGGCCTGCGAAGCAGAGCAAGAAGGCGCTGTAGAACATGCCGAGTTTTTCGCTCTTCAGCTCCGCCGTCACTGTCGGCCAGGAGAAGATCGAGGCGAGCAGGCCGGTGAAGGTGACGATCAGGAAGATCATCGCGTTCAGCGCGTCGATGCGAAACTCGATCCCGATCGGCGGGGGCCAGCCGCCCAGCTGATAACTGATGAAACCGAGCGGCGTACTCTGCACGGTCGCCAGCACGATCAGCGCACAGATGAACGAGGCCGCGGTCGTCAGAATTGTCAGGACCCAGGGCAGCCGGCCGCCCGGCAACATGACCAGCAGCGCCGCCGCCATAAGCGGGAAGACCACAACCAGCACAGCCGCATGCGCGACCATCCAGCCAGGGGCCGAGGACAGCACGGTTTCGAGGATCATACCGATGCCTCTTTCAGGTCTCTGGCAGCCTCGGCTTCCTGGGCCTCGGCCACTTCGATATCCATCTCGCGCATCTCATCGGCTTCAATCGAGCCATAGGCTTCGCGGATACGCACGATCAGGGCGAGACCGACCGACAGGGTGGCCACGCCGACCACAATGGCGGTCAGCATCAGCACGTGCGGCAGGGGGTTGGAATAGACATGCACGAGTTCTGCAAAGCGCTCGCCGGTCGCCGCCGTCATGTCATCGGCGCCTTCCATTACAGGCGGCGCGTAGCCGTAGGGGGTATCCTCCGGCAACAGAATCGGCGCGGTGCCACCATCGACCTTGGCAAGCGCGACATAGAACAGGCAGACCGTGGTCTGGAAAATGGACAGGCCGACCAGGCGCTTGATCAGGTTCTCCGCCGAAAAGGCGATGAACAGGCCGATCATCATCAGCCCGATGATCGCCCAGTAGCTGGCGCGGTCGAGGATGAATTCGAGCATGGCCTACCAGTCCTCGTCCCGGATTTCCGCGACCCGGCCGGCAAGCGCGTAGAAGATCGTGACCATGGCGCCGGCCACCGCGAACAGGACGCCAAGCTCGATGATGATGATGCCGGCATGCTGTCCGTCATGGCCGCCTGGCGGCTCTCCCAGCAGTGCCTGGTATTCGAGATAGTTGCCATCCTGCACCAGCGCCCAGATGCCGACACCGCCGAAGATAAGCACACCGACTGCCGCAAGCGAGCGGGCAAATACCGGCGGAACCGCTTTCATCGTGTTGGCGAGACCGAAGATCAGCGAATGCAGGATCAGCGCGACAGCGAGAATGACGCCCGCCTGAAAGGCGCCGCCGGGGCCGACTTCGCCGTGAAAATGGACATAGAAACCATAGATGACGATCAGCGGAATGAAACATTTCGCGATCACCCGCAGGATCACGTGATGATCGGTCTTCATGTCGGGCCCCCTTCCTTGCCCGTCCCGTCGCCGGGCCCCTCCGCCTCGCGGGCGGCCGGCCTCGGCTTGGCGGCACGCGCACCGCCATGACGCAGCGTTTCCTCAAGCGACCGCTCGCCGAATCCCAGCAGCATGGCAACGGCAAGACCGGCGACGAAGACGACGACGACCTCGCCGAACGTATCAAAGGCCCGGTAGGTTGCGAGCACGGTGGTGACGACGTTCGGGACGCCGGTGTCGAACCAGTTGATCTGAAGGTAGGTGTAGCCGGGACCGGTATTGGCAGGCGAATTCGGATCGCCGATGCCGGGAAGGTCGACGGTGGCGTAGATCAGCATCGCCGCGGTCGCGCCGCAGACCAGGAACGGCCCGATGCGGCTGAGCGGTTTCTCAGGCTTTGCCGTGCGCGCCGTCAGCAGCATCGCGCCCAGCAGAACTGCGGTGGACATGCCCGCGCCGACAGCGGCCTCGGTATAGCCGACATCGACGGCGTCAACAGCAATGTACCAGGCTGCGGAGATCAGGGAGTAGACGCCGCTGAGCATGACGATGGCGAACAGGCTGCGCAGCCGCGCGATGGCAAAGGCGACGACGAACAGGATCGACAGAAGCGCAATGTTGATCAATGCCGGTCCGGCATCGAGCGCGAACAGCTCTCTCATGACCGCCCCTCCTCAAAATCATCTTCCGCGTCCATCGGCCCGATCCGAGGCTGCAGGCCGGCCACATGCGCCGCGTTGGCGACGGCATGGGTGCTGGTCGGTCCGGTCAGGAACAGGAAGATGAAGATACAAAACAGCTTGACCAGCACGATCCAGTTAGGTGCCATCAGCGCCATGCCGATCAGCACCATAGCAGCGCCGGATGTGTCGGTGATGCTTGCCGCGTGAAGACGTGTGTAGAAGTCCGGAAAGCGCAGCACCCCAATCGTGCCGATCAGGCACAGAAGCGCGCCTGCGAGGCAGGCCGCTGCCCCCAGCGGATGACGCAGCGCGTCCCAGCCGCCTCCGAGAATATGGAAGAAATCAGCCATTCGCATCGCCTCCCTTCGCCGGATCGGCGCGGCGCGACAGCGGCACCTGGAAGGAGCGGTAGCGGAAGAATTTCAGGATCGCGATGGTCGAGACGAAATTGATCAGGGAATAGAGCATCGCAATGTCGAGAAAGTCCGGGCGGCCCATGACATAGCCCAGCAGGCCGAGCACCAGCACGGTCTTGGTGCCGAACGAGTTGAACGCCATGATGCGGTCATACATCGTCGGGCCGCCCAGCACGCGGACGAGCAGGAGGCCCATTCCGATGAACAGGGCGACAAGCGCAGCGCCGGTCATGGCTTCACCTCGGCACGGTCACAGGCTTCGGCGCAGCGGCGGTCCATTTCCAGGAACCCCTCCGGCTGGGTGTTGACCTCATACAGGCCGTGAACCAGCAGCTTGTCGCCGTCGATCTCAACCGTCACCGTGCCCGGGGTCAGCGTGACCGAGTTGGCGAAGGTTACCCGGCCGAGATCAGAACCGCTCCGGGTGCGGATCTTGGTGAGCGTCGGCACGATGTCGAGGTCGGCCTTCAGGCAGGCCTTGATGACGATCCAGTTTGACTTGATCACTTCCACGGTCAGCCAGGGATAATAGCGCATCAAAGCGAGCAGGCGCACATAGGGTGCGCCTTCACGGTCTATGATTCCCAGCCGCCGCGACAGGATCAGCGTCAGGATGACAGACGCCGTCCCGAAGAACAGCATCAGCGGCTTGTAGTGGCCGGAGTTACCCAGCCAGAACGCCGTAATGGCCGTCAAAAGTGCTAGGAAATACGCCACTGCGCCCCTCAACTCCGAACAGTCCCGTTTGGTGAACGCTCCACCTAAAGGGCAGAGGCCAGCTTGGGAAGCCTGCGTGCGACGAAAAAGACACTACCGCCCGAAGACGAGGCGAGCCGTGCGCTGAGCGGCGGAAAATTCTGCTTCTTCATTCGCCGGATCGCCCAATTGCTGCGCATTGCGCAGCGCCGAGGGCGAGTAGGCGGATGAGAGCGACCAGTTCCAGTATCGAAGCGTCGTCTGCGCCCGGGCGACCGAGAGCACTTCATAAATTTCAGACACCAGCGCGAAATGCGGATTTTGAATGCCCACATCGAGCTCCAGGGGCCGGCGCAGCGCCTTCCACAGCATGGGGAGGTATCCACGCTTGAGGCCGGTGCCCTTGCACAGGACCGCGAGGCCTTCGCCGCCGGCATCGGACAGTATCTTTGCAGCGGTAACCGGCTTGATCCCCGAAAGATAACCGATCTCCTGCGCGATCTGCGCGTTCATGCCTTCACTGCCAGCCGCCTCGATCGCTTCTTCGAGGCTTCCATACGGGCTGCGCTCTATCGCCGCACGATTGCGCTGGCGCCGCTCGATAAGCTGCAGGCCTTTGCGCGCCACGGGATCGCTCCAGTTTTCGGCGGCGGCCATCTCAAACACATCGGAACACATCGAGATGAGCTCTGCCCGGTCCGCGGCATGGCGTGTCAGGATCTTGCGGCGCGTCGTCCCGTCCGACCACCAGAACATCGCCATCGCATGCGAGGGCTTGAGTTCTATCCGGTCAACCAGCAGGGCGCAGAACGCCGGCTCTTCGCGCGACTTGGCAACCAGCCGGTCAATCGTTGTCTCGGCGAAGGCGGCGGTCCGGTTGGTCAGCAGGTCGCGCACGACATGCGCCTCGCCATGGATCGAAAGGGCGGCGGTCGCGGCCACGCTCAGATTGCGGCGCCTCGCAATTGCGAGCCGGTGTTCGGCCGTTCCCAGCTGCACGATCTCTGCAAGATCACAGTCGTCGAACGCCTCGCTTTCCTCAAGCAGCGGCCGGGCGATCTGGAATTCGGACTGGGCGAGGTAGCGCAGCAGGCGCCGCGGCGCTTCCCGGCTCGCCGCCAGGCGCTGGGCGCACATCATGCGCTCGCGCGATCCGGCATGGAACAACAGGTCGAGCAGGATGTCTCCCGCCATCTGGCGGTCCTGCGGCGGCACGCGCGAGGCTGGCAGGGAGACCACATCAAGAATACGCCTCAGGAGTGCATCGCGTGCAGCTCCGGCAGGGCTGGCCTTGTCCGACTCTGGCTCATCAATCATCTGCCCGCCTCGGTTCGAGCCTTTATGATAACCGCCAATGCGTTAACGAGTTGTGGACCTGAGCCCCTTGAAGGCCGGCGCCCGGAAACCTTTACTTTCAGGATGTTAACGGCCGCGCGCCTTGCCCGGATGCACGACGAGCAGCAGGATGGCGAGGGCGAACACAATAACTGTGTTGAGGAACTGCACGCCGTCATCGGTCATCCCGCCGGCCATCATGACTTCGCGGCCAAGCCAGGGCGACAGGTGGAGGCCAAGGCCCACCCCGAACATGATCACCAGCATCCCGGCGCCCAGCCGGCGGGTGAACGGTACCAGGATCAACAGCGCCGCCAGCAATTCAAGGACACCCGCAACGAACCGGCCCGCCGGTTCGAACAGGGTGAGGCCCGTGCGGTCCGCCAATGCGGCAAAGACGGCATGATCGCCGGGAGGGTCAAAGAACTTCACCATGCCCCGCGGCGGCTCAGGCAGGGGATGCAGGGTAAGGTGGAGGCAGAAGGCGATCAGCACGAGGGCCAGCACCCAGCTGATCAAGTGCCGGAACGTCCTCATCAGGTGCCTCGCTCGCTGGCTTACCAGCCTCGAACTTACCGGGCCGGCCGGGCCAATGCAACCGGGCCAGGCGGCGGCGGACCGGCCTCTCTTGCAGTGGCGCGTGGCATGGTGTTCACCGGCTGTGTGGAAGGGACAGATGACGAACCAGACGCCTCCCGGTGACGACGATTACCCTGCCGCCCGGGAGACGCCGGGCGACGCGCAGGCAGACACGACCTCGCCCGTCAGCGGGCTGAGTGAGGCGATCACGGCCGGGGCCTCCCTGCTTGTGACCGCCGATGGCTGGCGGGCCCGGCGCCTGAGGCGCGGGGTGAAGATCGAGCTTCCGGCCTATCTCGGCGTCCAGTGCAGCTGGTTCATGGCCTTCGGCCTGCAGCTGGTGCTTTTTCCCTATCTGATCACCGGCCGCGGCCATCTCAATCTGGACGGCCTGGCGCTCGGCCTCGCCAATATGGCGCTCTCCGCGCCGTCGGTGATCTTCCTGCTGATCGGCGGCGTCGTGGCTGAGCGCGCAGACGGGCGGCGTCTGCTGATCCTCCTGCACCTTCTGGCGGCGCTGCCGGCGCTCTTCCTTGCCCTCGCCGTCTCACGCGGCGAGCTCAGCTATGGCGGCATGATCCTCTACGGGCTCTCGATCGGCACGGTCGGCGCCTTCATGATGCCGGCCCGCGACGCGATCGTGAACGAGGTGGTCGAGCGGCGCATGAGAGTGGGCTCGGGCCTGACCCTGCAACTCGGCGTGACACTGGCCACCATGGCACAGTTTCTGGCCCAGATCGCCGGGCTGACGCTCGCCGGCTATGCCGACCAGGCGACACGGATGCCGGCCTGGTTGGGCGGGTTCCTCGCCGGGCCGGTTTCGGCGCAGACGCTGCTGGCCATCCAGGGGATCTGCCTCGCTTTTGGCGCGGGCTTTGCGCTGTTCATGGCACGCGGCAAGCAGGTGCGCACCGGGCGCCAGGGCTTTGGTGCGGCGTTCGGGGACATTCTGGAGGGTATGCGCGCCGTGCGAGGTGACGGCAAGCTATGGGCGATGACGCTGCTGATGTTCGGCGTCGGCGTGTTCGTCATCGGCGCTTTCCTCGTGGTGCTGCCGATTATCAACCGGGACGTCTACCAGCTAGGCTCATCCGGTATCCGCGACATGTTCGTGACGTTCTGGATGGGCGCCTTCGTCTCCTCCGTGGTGCTTGCGGTGTTCCGGCGGATCAAGCGGCAGGGGCGGCTGTTGCTGATCGCGCAGTTCCTGGGGTCCACCAGCATCCTCGTCCTGTTCTGGACCGTGCCGCACTGGGCCTTCCTGCTGATCGTGTTCGTCTGGGGCCTTGCCGCCGGCATCTCCATCGCGATGAGCCGCGCCATCGTGCAGGACGCTGCCCCGAGGGCCCAGCTGGCCCGCGTGCTGTCGATCTACCAGCTCGGCTTCATGGCCGGCGCGCCCATCGGCGCGGCCATGATGGGCGCGCTGGTGGACCTGTTCGGGCCGCAGAAAATCGCCGTCGTGCCGGCCGGCGGCATGCTGATCCTGATCGTCTGGATCGCGCTTTCGACGCCGGTCTGGAACATGAAGGGCTCCGCCTGGGTCCAACGGCATGAACCGGGAGGGCGGGCAGGATGACAAGCCGCTGAAACTGGCCTAGCGGTGAGGCCATGAGCCTCATGCCCCGCGCCCATGTCATGACACAGAACATCGTTGAGAACTGGCAGGTTCTCGACGCGCTCCACCCATCTGCAACCACCGCTGCGGTGGTGAAGGCCGATAGCTACGGCCTCGGCGCGGCGCGGGTCTCGCGGGCGCTTCGCGCCGCAGGGTGCGAGACCTTCTTCGTCGCCTTTGCCGAAGAGGGCCTGACCGTTCGCAAGGCCGTGGGCCGAAGTCCGCGCATCTTCGTGCTGAACGGGCCGCAGCGCGGCGAACTCGCCGTCTACCGTGATGCCGGGCTGACCGCAGTGCTCTCCAGCGAGGCACACGTCAAACTGTGGTCCTCCGCGCCAAAGGGCACCTGCGCGCTGCATTTCGACACCGGCATGAACCGGCTGGGCCTGCCGGCCACGATGGCGGCCACCGGGTCCACCGCGCTCAACCGGCTGCAACCGGTGCTGGTGATGAGCCACCTTGCCTGCGCCGATGAGGCGGACAGCCCGATGAACGCCGCGCAGCGCGCCGCCTTTAACGACATCGCCGACGCTTTCCCGGACACACCGGCGAGCCTCGCCAATTCCGCGGGCTGCTATCTGGGCAAGGGGTATGCCTATGATCTGACGCGGCCGGGCCTTGCCCTCTTTGGCGGCTCGGTGCCGCCCGCCAGCGTGCGGCTCAAGCCCGGCGTCGTCCTCGAAGCGGCGATCCTCAGCCTGTTCACCGGCCGCAAGGGCACCAGCGTCGGCTATGGCGCGACCCACAGGCTGGAGGAAGACCGCCTCCTTGCGACCTGCGCCATCGGCTATGCGGACGGGTTGCCGCGCGCGGGCGCCAACCGGCTGACGGGCTGGCTGGAGGGGCAGGCTTGCCCGGTGCTCGGCCGTGTCTCCATGGATCTGATCACGCTGGACGTAACTGGCTGCGCGCGCGCCGCAAAGCCGGGCGCCCGGGTTGAATTCCTGGGGGAGAATGCCAAGCTAGAAGCGCAGGCGGCTGCGTGCGGTACGCTCGGCTATGAACTGCTGACAGGACTTGGCCCCCGTGTTCAACGTGTCTACCGCTGAAGCCTGACCATGCACAACCCCATACAGCTCACCGGCCGGGCGACGCTCGGATTGTTCGCCGAGATCGGGCGGCTGAGCCTCTTTTCAGGGCGGGTCATCACGGCGGCCTTCACGCCCCGCTGGTATGGCGCGGAAATCCTCCGCCAGATGGTCAGGATCGGCTATTACTCGCTTCCCGTGGTCGGCCTCGCCGCCGTGTTCATCGGCGCAGCGCTGGCGCTCAACATCTATGAAGGCGGCAGCCGCTACGGCGCGGAGCAGTTCGTGCCCAGCATCGTCGTGCTCGGCATCTCGCGGGAACTTGGCGCAGTCATCACGGGCCTGATGCTGGCGGGCCGCGTCTCGGCGGGCATTGCGGCGGAGATCGGCGCGATGCGCGTGACCGAACAGATCGACGCCCTCGAAACGCTCTCCGCGCCGCGCGAACGCTATCTCTACGCGCCGCGTTTCCTGGCGGCGCTGGTCACCCTGCCAATCCTCGTGGGACTGGCCAACATCATCGGCGTGATGGGCGGCTGGCTGGTCAGCATTTACGGGCTCGGCTTCGACTCCACCGTCTACCTGCGCAACACGATCGACTTCGTAACCGGCAATGACATCGCGGTCGGCCTGATCAAGGCGGTCTTCTTCGGCGCCATCATCGCCGTCATGGGCTGCTATCAGGGTGACCGCAGCCAGGCCGGCGCGACCGGCGTGGGCCGCGCAGCGACGCTTTCGATGGTCGGTGCGGCGGTGTTGATCCTCGCCTTCAACTATGTCCTGTCCTCGATCTTCGTGGGGATCGGCCTGTGACGGAGACCGCCGTGCAGCCCCTCCTGAAACTCGAGAATGTCGAGAAGTCTTTCGGCAAGAACCATGTCCTGCGCGGCGTGGACATTGATGTTGCGCGCGGGCAGAGCCTGGTCATCATCGGCGGATCGGGCTCCGGCAAGTCGGTTATGCTCAAGACCGCACTCGGCCTGATGACGCCCGGCACCGGCCGCATCCTGTTCGACGGCGAGGATGTGACCAATGCCAAAGGCAAGGCGCGCGAGGCGATGCGCGCGCGCATCGGCATGCTGTTTCAGGCGGGCGCGCTGTTTGACTCGCTTACGGTCTGGGAAAATGTCGCCTTCCGCCTGATCCATTCCGAACGCATGAACCGAAAAGCCGCGAAAGAACGCGCGATCGCGACGCTGAAAAAAGTCCGCCTCGGGACGGAAGTTGCAGAACTGTTTCCGGCCGAGATTTCAGGCGGCATGCAGAAGCGCGTCTCGCTGGCCCGCTCCATCATTTCCGAACCCGAACTGATCTTCTTTGACGAGCCGACCACGGGCCTTGATCCGATCACGGCCGATGCAATCAACGACCTGATCCGCGAAATGGTGAGCGGCCTCGGCGCCGCCGCCGTGACGATCACGCACGACATGGCGTCGGCCAGAAAGATCGCCGATGAAATCGCCATGCTTTTCGAAGGCCGCATCAACTGGCGTGGCGCGGCAGCGGACGTCTATGCCAGCGGCAACGACTATGTCGACCAGTTCGTGAACGGACGGGCGGACGGGCCGATCCAGCCGGCGATCTAAAGCTGCGCCTGTAGCGCACTCTCCACATCCGTCATTCCAAAATCATTGCCGACATGGAGTAGCTTCGCATTTTCGGACTTCGCCGGCGCATAGGCAAAGCCGTCCTCGAAATTCCGACCTGCGGCTGCGCCAAATCCTCCGGCGAACCTGATCCTGGCATTGAAGGCAATGCGGGCATGGTCTTGCGTCACCGGAGCGATCACGATCTCATACAGGCTCAAAAACCGATCAAGATCATGCAGAGCCTGCCCTCGGTCCGGCGGTAGCGCGCGCTGCGCCATCACGGTCCCTGTTTCCACATGGTTTGCGGCCCTGATCAGGTCTCGCCAGCCTCCCGCAAGCGCAGCAAGACATCGCTCCGTTACAGCTTCGCCGCGCAGAACCGCCACTATGGCCGAGGAATCTACAACGAGTTTCAACCCGCTTTCCGGTCGAAATCATCGCCGCCCCCATCGTCCCACTCTTCCGCAGTGACAGGCCTCGCCCGGCCGTATCGGCGGCGAATGGACCCTGCGAAAGCCAGTCCTTCTGCGACATACAGTTCAACCGATTGCGCCCCGCGCAATCGGTCCAGCCGCTCCCGCAAAGATCTGGTGACGGCCTCGTTCATCGTTTCGCCCGTCAGTTGTGCGAGCAGGCGCGCGAGGCGGTCTGCTTCTTCGGTATTGATACTGAGGGCCATGAAAAGGGCTTTCCAGATTGCACTTCTAGACAACCATTCGGCGCAGAAAAGGCAAGCCGCCCCTGCATGCATGCCAGCGACTGCGCAGACAAACCTGCCCGGGGCACTACGAGGGCTGAGCCGCCGCAATTCCCGCGGCCCGCCCCATCGCAAGGCACGCGCTCAGCAGATAGCCGCCGGTCGGCGCGTCCCAGGCGATCATCTCGCCGGCACAGTACGTGCCTCCAACAGCCTTCAGCATCAGGTGATCATCCAGCGCCGCCCATGACACGCCGCCGGCAGTGGAGATGGCCGCGTCCATCGGCGCTGTCCCGGTGAGCGTCAGGGGCAAAGCCTTGAGGAAACGGGCGAGGGTCGCAGGGTCCCTTGGCGGGGCGCCGCGGGTCACTTCGTTGACGAGCGCGATCTTCACCGCGTCGAGCCGCGCCGCCTTGCGCAGGCGGTTCGACACGGAGACTTTCGGGCTGGCCGCTTCAAGGCGTGCGGCCAGGGCGGCTTCATCCGTATCCGGCAAAAGGTCGACGGTGAGCGTCGCCGTGCCACCGGCCGAAATAGCCGCCCCCAGCGCGGCCGCCAGCGGATAGACGGCGCCGCTCTCGATGCCTGTTCGTGTAATTACAAAATCGCCCCTTTGAGGCTGTCTGCCCACGGACAGGCTGACGCCCTTGACCGGGGCGCCTTCATGCGTTGCAAGCAACCGATCGGACCAGTCCAGCGTGAAGCCGCAATTGGAGGGCCGGAAAGGCTCGATCTCAACCCCGCGCGCCGCCAGAATATCCGCCCACGCCCCATTTGATCCGAGCCGGCTCCAGCTGGCGCCGCCGAGGGCGAGGATGGCGCGATCCGCCTCAACCCGCACCGGCCCCACCGGCGCCTCGAACACGGGCGCCCCCGCCTCCCATCCCGTCCAGCGATGGCGGGTGTGCAGCGCAGCGCCTGCTGCGCCCAGCCGCGCCAGCCAGCGGCGCAGCAGCGGCGAGCTTTTCATGCCGACCGGGAACACCCGGCCCGAGGAGCCTGCATAGCTTTCAATGCCAAGCCCGGCCATCCAGGCCCTGATCTCGTCCGGACCGAAGGCTTCCACGAACGCTGTGAGGCGCGCGTCCGGCGCGGTATACCGGGACCGGAATATCTTGGCATCTTCCGAATGGGTGATGTTCAGCCCGCTCTTGCCGGCCATCAGGAATTTGCGCGCGGGACTTGGCATCGCATCGTAAATCGAAACGCGCGCGCCGGCCTCGAGGGCAGCCTCCGCCGCCATCAGCCCAGCCGGCCCCGCCCCGATGATCGCAATCTGTTTCATCCCGCCCCTTTAGCGGGCGGGCGCAGGCGTTGCCAGCTACTCAGGCAACGGCACGGCGCAGCTGCCAAGAATGTCGGCAAAGTCATAGTCCTCGCCCATCACGATGCCCTCGCCCATCATCCAGGCGAGGGCGACCTGCTGGTCAATATATTTCCTGGTCTCCGGGTCGAGCTCGGCCATGCCGAGATGGGCGGTCGCGGCGCTTTCCCAGTGGCTGGCGGCAGCCAGCGCGCCGGGTTTGGCGAGCGCCGGGTCCAGCTTTGCACGCATCGCCTCGCCGAACTCATCCTCCACGAACTGCGACCAGACAAACCAGAACGCCGCGCAGCTCCATGTCTCGCGCGTCGTCTGCGGGGTGACGCCGGACGCCTTGCCGGCGTGGAAGGCGGCATTGATGTTGGCGGAATCGTCATATTGCGCCGCCGCCGGCAGGGCGGCCGAGCCCAGCAGGATGGCAGCGGCAAGTGGTCTCAGTCTCATCAGTCGTCCCCAATTGAATGGCCACTCGCAACATCGCGAAAGGCGCCGCCAGCCGCAAGTCACCTGATCAGGGGGGCTTTGGATTTGCGCCGCGCCCCGCCGGCGCATAGACTCGCCTGCTGCATTCCCATTCGAAAATCGATTCCCTTATGGCCAGGACCTCCACTTCCACCTTCGTCTGCCAGGCCTGCGGCGCGGCGCATCCCAAATGGGCCGGGCGGTGCGAGGCGTGCGGGGAATGGAACACGATGGTCGAAGAGACAGCGCGCGCGCCGCCGGGCGGCCTCAAGGCCGGCAAATCGCCCGCCAAGCGCGGGCCCAGGGCAGAATTCACGGCCCTCAACGCCGAAACCGAAGCCGTCAGCCGCATCGTCATCGGCGTCGACGAGCTCGACCGCGTCTTTGGCGGCGGCATCGTGCCGGCCTCGGCCACGCTGATTGGCGGCGATCCCGGCATCGGCAAATCGACGCTTCTTCTCCAGGCCGCCGCCCGTCTCGCGCGCAACGGCGTGAAGACCGTCTATGTCTCGGGCGAGGAAGCCGCCGCCCAGATCCAGGAGCGGGCGAAACGCCTGAAAGTTGCCAATTCCCCGGTCCAGCTCGCGACGGAGACGGACCTGCGCAAGATCCTTGCCGCGTTGAACGAGGCGCGCCCTGATTTCGTCGTCATCGATTCCATCCAGACGCTCTGGTCGGATAGTCTCGAAGCGGCGCCCGGTTCGGTGGCCCAGGTCCGCGCCTGCGCCCAGGAGCTCGTGCGCTGGGCCAAGAAGTCCGGCGCAGCGCTGATCCTCGTCGGCCATGTCACCAAGGAAGGCACCATCGCGGGCCCCCGCGTGGTCGAGCATATGGTGGACGCCGTGTTCTATTTCGAAGGCGAGCGGGGGCATCAGTTCCGCATCCTGCGCGCCGTGAAGAATCGTTTCGGGCCAACCGACGAGATCGGCATCTTCGAAATGCACGCCCTGGGGCTGACCCCTGCCAAGGAGCCATCCGCCCTGTTTCTGTCGGCGCAGGCAGAGGCCGGCGGCGGCACGGCGGTGTTCGCGGCCATGGAAGGCTCCCGCCCTGTGCTGGCCGAGGTTCAGGCCCTGGTCGCCAAGAGCCCGTTCGGCACACCAAGGCGCAGCGTCATCGGATTCGATTCCGGCCGCCTCGCCATGTTGCTGGCGGTGCTGGAGGCGCGCTGCGGCATCAACCTGGCCGGCATGGACGTCTATCTGTCCGTCGCCGGCGGGTACCGGATCACGGAACCCGCCGGCGACCTGGCCGCCGCCGCCGCGCTCCTCTCCTCACTGTCGGGCAATCCTGCGCCGGAGCGCAGCGTTTTCTTCGGCGAGGTGGCGCTCTCTGGCGCCGTCCGACCGGCCCCGCGCATGGATCAGCGCCTCAAGGAAGCGGCCCGGCTGGGTTTCCATAAGGCATTTGCGCCCGATAGCAGCGCAGGCGCAGACAGCGGCTTGACGGTCAGCCCGATTGCAAGGCTTATCGCCCTCGTCGACCTCCTCGCGCCGGACGGCCTTGATGCTTGAATCCATTTCAGCTTTTGACGGAATTGTGGCCGCCGTGATTGCCGTTTCGGCGATCATGGCATTCGCGCGCGGCTTCCTGCGTGAACTGGCCACGCTTGGCGCCTTTATCGGCGCGCTGGCAGCTGCCTATTATGCCCGCAAATTCCTGTCTGCCCCCGTGGCTGGGCTGCTGCCGGAGGGTACGCACCCGCTTGCGCCGGACATCATCCTCGTCGTGACGGCCTTCCTGATCGTCTATGTCATCGTTGCATGGTTCGGGCAAAGCCTGTCGAAGTCCATCATGACGGACGGCGACATCGGCATGTTCGACCATATTGCCGGCCTCTTCTTCGGCATTTTCCGCGGCGCTGTGGCACTCGCCTTCTTTGCCGTGCTGCTCAATGTTGCCGTTGATCATGACCGCGTTCCGCCTTTCATCACCGAGAGTTTCTCCTATCCGCATCTTGAACGCCTCGCCGACCGGATCACCGGCGAAGCGGAAGAAATGGGACGGACACGCGAAGCGGGACGTCCGGCTAGCCTGTGAGGAGTCCGGCCTTGCGCACCGGCCAGAACAAACTTTAAGGTCAGGATGAGCTGTAAACTCTGCAGGATGAGGGTGTCTGCATGCCTATGAACCGCCTCGGTCCGGCAATGCTCGCGGCGCTCAGCTTACTGGCCGGCTGCGCGAGCGAGCCTCTGGCTCCGGCGCCCGTTGAGGCGGCCCTGCCGACCGGAATGGCCGACCCAAACCCCGCCGCGGCCTACTTCAAGCCTACCGCCGATCTTTCGCCAGCGGATGCCGGCATCATTGCGCTCGCAGATGCGGTCGCGGGCGCCGATCTCGTCAGCTTCATGGGACATGGCAGCTATGCCGAGGAAGACGCGCGCCTGAAGGCCGCGCTGACGCTGGCGCTCACCGAACAGCATGACCTTGGCGTGCTGATCCTGGACACGCCCTGCGGCGGAGCGTCCATTCTCGATACCTATATCGGGGGGGCGCAGACGGGTGACCTGGCAGTGGACATCGTGCGTCAGGCCGGGATTGTTCCGGCGCTGAAATCCCTTGTCCTCGCTGATCTTATGACGCAGCTGCGCGGCTGGAACGCGGTCAACATCGATGCGCCGGTGCGTATTGCCGGCAAGGGTTGCACCGCGGCGCGCGAGTCGGCGCCGCACCGCCCTGCGATCTTCTGGGGGCTCACTGAACCGCCCGCCTCGATGAGCGAAAAGGACTTAGCCGCCGCCGCGCGCGGAGAACCTGCTGGCAAGAACCATGTCTGGATCGTCCAGGATTTCCAGGAAACACTCGGTATCACCGGCGCAAGCGATGGCTGGATCGATCTGCGGGCCCTGCCGGATGATCCCCGGATCGGGACCTGGCGGGATGATCAGGCGAAAACCCGGCCCTGGATGAATGCCAGCCACCCCTGGGCCGCCGATATCGTGTTCCTGCATGGAACATTCACCCGGCCGCCGGGTCTGTGAGCCTCGGCCGCCGAGCTGCGCTTTTGTGAAACTTCTGTCACCGGCGCTCTTTCACCGCCGCGCAAACCGGCCTATATCCCGCCTCGTTAGTGGCGCCGTCATCGAAAGCTGGAACGTCCAATGGTCTATTTCGATCATGATGACGACAAGCCCCGCGAGGAATGCGGCGTCTTCGGAGTCTATGGCAGCCCCGAAGCGAGCCTCCTCACAGCCCTCGGCCTTCATGCCCTCCAGCATCGCGGACAGGAAGCGTGCGGCATCGTCAGCTTTGACGGCAAGCGGTTCTCGTCCGAGCGGCACATGGGCCTCGTCGGCGAGAATTTCGGCGGCGACCTGCGCCAGCGCCTGCCTGGCCATGCCGCCATCGGTCACAATCGCTATTCCACGCAGGGCCGGCCTGTCATCCGCAACATCCAGCCGATCTTTGCCGACCTCGACACAGGCGGATTTGCGGTCGCTCATAACGGCAATATCACCAATGCGCGCCTTCTGCGCCAGCAACTCGTCCGCGACGGGGCGATCTTCCAGTCCACCATGGACACCGAGGTCATTCTTCACCTTGTGGCGCGCAGCCCCAAGTCGCGTTTTGTCGACCGGCTGGTCGATGCGATGCACCGGATCGAGGGGGGGTATGCGCTGGTCGGCATCACCGGAAAGAAACTGATTGGCGCGCGCGATCCGGTGGGCCTGCGCCCGCTCGTGCTCGGCCGGATCGGCGCGGCGTATGTGCTCGCCTCGGAGACCTGCGCACTGGATATCATCGGCGCAGAGTTCGTCCGCGAGATCGAGAACGGCGAAGTCGTGATCATCAGCGAGACCGGGATTGAATCGATCCGCGCCTTCCCGCCCCGTCCGCCAAGCCCCTGCGCGTTCGAATATGTCTATTTTGCCCGCCCGGACAGCTTCATCCAGGGCCGCTCCGTCTACGAAGTGCGCCGCCGGATGGGCCATCATCTTGCCGAGGAAACGCCCGCAGACGCCGATGTGATCGTGCCCGTACCCGATTCCGGCGTGCCGGCCGCGCTCGGCTATTCGGAAGCCTCCGGCATCCCCTTCCAGATGGGCATCATCCGCAACCATTATGTCGGGCGGACCTTCATCCAGCCGACCCAGACCGGACGCCAGACGGCCATCTCCAAGAAACACAGCCCCAACCGCGCCATCCTCGAAGGCAAGCGGGTCGTGCTGGTGGACGATTCGATCGTGCGCGGCAATACATCCAAGAAGATCGTGCAGATGGTGCGCGAAGCCGGCGCCCGCGAGATCCATTTCCGCTCGGCCAGCCCGCCGATCGTGAATCCCGATTTCTACGGCATCGACATGGCGGCCAAATCAGAACTGTTTGCCGCGATCCATGACCATGAGGAAATGGTGCGTGAACTGAAGGTCGAAAGCCTCGGCTTTCTCTCCGTCCCGGCGCTCTACAAGGCGATCGGCGAGCCGATGCGCAATGGCATGAGCCCGCAATTCGCCGATCATTGTTTCACCGGTGACTACCCGACCCCGCTGCAGGATTATCACCGCCACCAGGCCGACAAGGAACGCCAGCTTTCCCTGCTGGACGATGTCTGATGTGGACGCTGACGACCGCGCCATGACACCGTCTTCCCGTCTTGTCCTCGTCACCGGCGCGTCGCGCGGTATTGGCCGTGCGGTCAGCCTAGAGCTTGCCCGGCAGGGCGACATCGTCATCGCCGTCGCCCGTTCCAAGGCCGCGCTGCGGAAGCTGGACGATGAGATCCGCGAGATCGGCTCCGAAGCTGTCCTTGTCCCGATGGACCTGAAGGACACCAGGGGGATCGACACGCTCGGCAAGGTCGTCGCCGGGCAATTCGGCCGGCTGGACGGTTTCATCGCGAATGCCGCTTTGCTCGGCACGCTCGGACCGGTGGAGACCTGCGGCCCGCGCAGCTTTGAGGAGACCATCCAGGTCAACCTCACTGCCAACGCGCATCTTATCCGTGCGCTTGGCCCCGCCCTGCATCAGTCAACGGCCCCGCGGGCAGTGTTCATCACCTCCGGTGTCGTCCCGCGCCCACGCGCCTTCTGGGGGCCCTATCAGGCCTCCAAGGCGGGGCTTGAAGCCCTGGTGAAGGCCTGGGCGGACGAGAACGAAAAGCTGCCGCTGCGCGTCAACCTGTTTGATCCCGGCGCAACGCGTACCGGCATGCGCGCCGAGGCGATGCCGGGTGAAGACCCGATGACGCTGCCCACGCCGGAAGAGGTGGCGCGCCAACTCGTGAAACTCGTCTCAGCCGAAGAGACCCGTACCGGCGCGCGGATCGCTTACCGGGACACCGTCTCGACCTGATTCGCGGCAACCGGGGCTGAACCATGACGATCACCGAAATCTATCTGGTGGCAATGCTGATCATCTTCACCGTGCCCTATCTGATCTGGCGCGGATTGAAGACGGAGTACTACGCGCCGCTTGTCGTTATCCAGATCCTTTGCGGCATCCTGCTCGGGCCGGGCGTTCTCGGCGCAGCCTTCCCGTCCTATTACAGCTTCGTCTTCCGGCCGGAAGTCATCAGCATGCTGAACGGCATCGCGACCTGGGCGGTGATGATCTTCGTCTGGATCGCGGGAATCGAGCTTGACCTGAAATCCGCCTGGAAAAACCGCGGTGAGACGGGGACGACCGCCGGCCTCGCCCTCTTCACACCGCTCGTGTTCGGCTGCGGCGCAGCCCTCATCGTCCTGCAGATGGGGGATGGCTGGGTGGGCCCCAACGGCCAGACCTGGCAGTTTGTCCTTGGCATCGGCATGGCCTGCGCAGTCACAGCGCTGCCGATCCTCGTCCTGTTCATGGAAAAGCTTGAAATCCTGCGCCAGCCCATCGGCCAGCGGATCCTTCGCTATGCGAGCCTCGATGACATCGCCATCTGGGGTGTGCTCGCGCTGATCCTGCTCGATTGGGAGCGCATCGGCCGGCAGGCGATCTTCCTCGTCCTTTTCGCCGCCATCGCCCGGGGCGTGCGCTGGCTGATGATCCGTATTCCGTCCAGGGACCGCTGGTATGTCGGCCTGATCTGGATGGCGCTGGCCGCACTGGTCTCCGACTGGGCAGGTCTGCACTACATGGTCGGCGCGTTCCTCGCCGGCGCCGTGCTCGAACGTGACACGTTCGACGAGGCCCAGATGGACCTCTTCCGCAACCATATCCTGCTGGCGATCATGCCGGTCTTCTTCCTGTCCACGGGGCTTCGCACCGAATGGGACATGGGCGGCATGGCTGTGTTCGCGGCGGCCGGTGTGCTGCTCGTCGCTTCGGTTGCGGGTAAGCTGGCGGGCGTCAAGCTCGCGGGGCTCGCGCTCGGCTGGAAGAGAGGTGAGGCGACGCTGATTGGCTGGCTCCTGCAGACCAAAGCGCTGATCATGATCATCTTCGCCAACATCCTGCTCGACCGGGGCGTCATTACCAATGATGCGTTCACCGCCTGCCTGTTGATGGCGGCGGGCAGCACGATGCTGACAATCCCGATGGTGGCGCCGTCCCTGAAGAAAGCGAAGGCCGACGCAGGCCCGCCCTAATCGGTGTCCGCTGCCGCGAGCGCCGCGGCCTCGGCCGCCTCTGCCATCGCCACCGCCGCAACCGCGCCATGCGCAGGCACCGGGCTTCGGGCAAGGCCGAGACAGGCGGCGTAGAAGCCTTCATCCGCCGCGCCGAGCGGATCGGGCAGGTCGGCCGCGATATCCACTTTCACCTCATAAGGCGTCGTATTGATGAGGCGGCGGGTGAGAAAGTCGATATCGATCTCGCCGGAGGGATAGACCACCCGCATCGTCCTTTCCCGGAACTCTGCCGCCCGGCTCGCCCTCAGAAGGGCCCGCCCGCCGCTGGCATAATCGAACTTGGCTTCGGCCTCATCGATGAAATCCGAAAACACCCGGCGGCCAGTGGCCTCGACACGGGTGAAATCGCGCCCCAGCATCATCGCGGCGAGGTCCAGATCGTGGATCATCAGATCCCAGATCACCGAGACATCTCCGGCCCGTCCGCCCGGCGCGGGCGGGCCTGACCGCACGGATTCAATCAGCAGCGGTGTTTCTCCGATCGCGAGCACACCCATCGCCTTGGCGACAAAGCGCTCCTGGTGGCCGACCTGCAGGATACGCCCCCGGGCCGCTGCCTCGTCGGCGAGGTCGCGCGCGGCAAGGCCCGATAGTGCCAGCGGTTTCTCGACCAGCACATGGCAATGCGCCTCGATGGCCTCGCGGGCGAGCGGCTCATGCCAGGTGGCCGGCACCGCAATGACCACGGCATCGCACTGGCTGATGAACTGGCCATAATCGGAAAAGCCGAGGGCGCCGAACGTGGCAGCGAGTGTCTCCGCGCGGTTCAGGTCGACATCGAATATGCCGGTCAGCTCAGCCCGCGCCGAGGCGGCTGCCTTCTGCGCATGATAGTTCCCGAATACGCCGGCGCCTGCAACGCCCACTTTCAGCCTCGTCATCCCTGCCCTGTCCTTTTCGCCCGGCATGCCATGTCCGGCGCCCCTGCGGCAACCCCCGCCACGGCGCAGCCTGTCGCAGGCGTTGCGGATTCTTGTCCTTGCCCCCTTCACAGGCAGCAAACCCGCATTCATGTGGAAGACATAACTGCCGCCACCAAATGACAATAAGCGACAAAGCAAGACACGGGAAAGGAAGGAGCGCGCCATGACCGGACCAAGCCGCAATGGCTTGCAGGCTCGGCGGACGAAAAGGCTTGCAGCCTCGCCGGTGAAAGCCGATGAGGCAGCGCAAAGACCTTCCATCCCCGCCATTCCCTTCCAGTTCCCCCGGATATCAGCCTGACCATGCCCGCACTTTTCGACGCTTACATCATGGTGGACTGGAGCGCGGCCGCGAAGCCGGCGCTCGGCGCCAACTCGATCTGGATCGGCATGCTGGCCAAGGATGCACGGCTGAAACTGCAATTCCGGGCGGTAAACATCGACACGCGCCTGAAAGCCCGCGCTTTCCTGGAAGACATGGTCGCCAAGCTGACCAAGCGCGGCGACAAGGTGCTCATCGGTTTCGACTTCTCGCTGGGTTATCCGGCGGGCACGGCCGCTGCGCTGGGCCTCGATGTGTCAGAACAAGCGCCCTGGCAGGCGATGCAGGCCCACCTCGCCGGCAAGCTCAAGGACAGGGCGGACAATTCCAATGCCCGCTATGCCATCGCGGCCGGCCTCAACTATTCGATCTCCAAGGGGCCCTTCCCGTTCTGGGGCGCGCCGACCCGCGATGTCGTCTCGACGCTGGCGGCGACCCGGCCGGACTATGATGGCGCGGCCCTGGCCGAATTCCGGATCTGCGAATCCTACCTTAAAGAGAAGAAAGCCGGACTGCCCAAATCTGTCTGGCAGCTCGCCTATGCCGGCAGCGTCGGCAGCCAGACCCTCACCGGCCTGCCGCATGTGCACGCCCTGAGACAGGCCTGGCCGGCCTCCCGCATCTGGCCTTTCGAGCTCGGAGACGGTCCTCTGACGGCCGCAAGCCTGGAGGGTGTCGAGGTCGTCATGGCAGAGATTTATCCCGCCCTGATCAAGGCCAAACCGGAAAAAGGCGAAGTCGCGGACGCGGCTCAGGTGCGCGTAATCGCCCGCCATTACGCGGATCTGGACGAAAAAGGCCTCCTCAAGGCCGAATTTTCCACAGGCAAATCGCTTTCCCCTGAACAAATCGGGTCCGTGCTCGCCGAAGAGGGCTGGATTCTCGGCGTATAGCCTGTGTCTATTGGGATTCCGGCATATTCACGGTCAGCGAATCGTGGGTATGTCGCCGTAATGGCGTGCAAGCGTCATTTAACCTAGAGGAGAACCCCTATGAACAAGGGTGAACTGACCAAAGCGGTGGCAACAGCCTCCGGCCTGTCGCAAAGCGACGCCGGCAAAGCCGTTGATGCACTGTTCGATACCGTCGCGACGGCAGTGAAATCACGCCAGCAGGTTGCAATCGCCGGCTTCGGCACATTTGCAGCCAAGACCCGGAACGCGCGCGACGGCCGCAACCCGGCAACCAAGGAAACGATCAAGATTCCGGAAAAGACCTCGATGGCCTTCAAGCCGGCATCGGCTCTGAAAGACATCTGATGGCCTGCTTCCTGCGTTATTGAGGAAGCTGTCAGAATCAGGCGGCGCGCTCGGTCACCGGGCGCGCCGCTTTCCATTCCAGCAGCAGCACCTGGAACACACCCGCGACGAGGCAGCCAAGGAACGCCCCCTCCATCACGCCCGTCGCCCCGCGCCCCATCGTGATGCCCAGCCAGTAGCAGGACGGTATCATCACCAGAAAGAACGAACCGATGTGAATGGCGCTTGGCAGCCAGACCATCCCCTGCGCCCTTAATGCGAAGGATGCCGTCGCCTGCAGCCCGTCGAATACCGTGATTAGCGCCGCCATCCACATCAGCGCGGCAATGGCCGGCGCCAGCATGATCCCGGCAATCTCGGCATCCTCACGCACCAGCAGCCGCGAGATCGGGCCGCCAAAGGCGATCAGGATCAGGCCAAGGAGGGCGCCCATGACGATGGTCGCGACCACGCCCAGCCGGCCGGCATTGCGCACCTCCTGCGCATTGCCCCGCCCGACAGCTTCGGCCACGCGCACGCTCGTCGCCGTGGCAATGCCCAGATAGAACATGAAGCAAAGGCCGATGACCTGAACCGTGTAGCCATAGACGGCATTGGCCGCGATCGACACCCAGGTCGCGATGATGAAGGTGACATTGAAGCCGCCCCATTCGGCGACATTCGAGATCGCCGTGCCGGTGCCGACCTTGAGCTGGCGTCCCGCTTCACCTGCCTCGGAAGGGGGCGAGCGGCGGAAAGCCGGGGTGAGCTGCGCAACCAGCACCAGCATGACGAACACCATGGCCCAGCGCGTGCCGGTCGTCGCCCAGGCGACGCCGTCCGCGCCCAGCTGCGGAAAGCCCCAGAAGCCGGCGACCAGCGCAAGGTCGACAACCAGATTGATGAGCACACCGGCATACATCACCAGCGTCACGAGCAGCGGCCGGCGCAGGGCCTCAAGGTAATAGGAACAGGCCTGGGTGATCATGTGACCCATCAGGCCGAGCGCGAGGATGCGCGTGACCGACGCCGTGGACGACGCCACGACATCCGCCGAGGCGGCGGCCGCCGCTTCCCTGCTGGCCGGAGCTATGTCGACAAAGATCCAGTGAAACATCGGCCCGGCGAGCGGCAGGAGCAGCAGGGTCAGCACCGCGCCGAGCAGGATCCCCCACCACAGCCCCCGGCGGAAGATCCGGCCCGAACCGGCTTCTCGTCCTGTGCCGAGCATCTCCGAAGTCAGCACCTGCACGCCGAGCAGGATGCCGATGCCGAGCCCGAGCGAAACGCCGATCGGCAACCAGGCGGACAGGACAAAGGCAAGCTCCCCCGGCGCAAACTGGCCGAGCACGATGGCGTCGGTCAGACCCATCAGCATCATCGCCATGCGGCTGACGGCAATCGGCACTGAAAGCCGGATCAGGTCAGCCACATCCACCGGCCTCGCCCAGGCGGGCAGACGCATCGCACTCATGCCTGCCCTCCCTTCGTGTCCGGCCATTGTCCCTGGCAGTTCCTTGAGCAGCCGCGCGTCATGCCTCAGCGCCAGCATGGGCGCAAGCCTCCCCGGAGGGGTTGCGCTTCTTCCCCGCCGAAGTGTGGCGCCGTTTCAACAACAGGCCGCTGTTCCTGTCGTTCGAAAGGTTTGCGCCGGGCCGCGCCTGTGCCAGTCTGAGCTCATGTCAGCCTACGGAGCGGGACGCATGAGCAAGGCAGACACGCCGCCCGGGAGCAAACACAACAGCGCGGCGATCCGTGACCTGCTGACCCGTCTGATGACCGCCCGCCAGCAAAAGAGCCCGGCGCGCTGCGAGATCATCCCTGCAGAGCTCCTGCAGGGCGCTGCCCTGAGCCTGATCGAGGCCCGCCCGCTTCCGGCAGCCGGACGCATCCGCTTCCTGGCGGAGAGTGCCCCGATCCTGCGCCAGGTCCTCTCGAGCCTCCCGGGGCGCCCACCTGTTTTCCTGAACACAGGCCTCGCGCTTTCCGGCGGGATCGAAGCCGCCCGGCTGGATGAGGCGCTCACCGAGCTGGAGGCGGCAGACCCGATGCTCGCACGCATGTCCGAGGTGCGCTGCTATGGCGGCCTGTTGCCTGAGGCGCAACCGGCCTTCAGCGGCCACGCGCCGGCAGAGCTTGAGCGAAGCTGGCGGATTGCGCGCGCCTGGCTCCAGGACGCACTCTCCAGCCCGAAGGCCTGATCACATCTGAAGCAGGATCGTGAGCGCGACGAGCGCGATCGCGACGCCCAGCAGCGCCAGCCCCAGCCGCACCGGCCGGCGCTGAAACGCGCGCTTTACCGTGTAAGCCGGTGAAGCGGGGAGCGCGCTTACCGGACCGCAGGCCTGCCAGCGGGCCAGGTCATCCGCAAGCGCTTCGGCGCTTCGATAGCCGGATGCAGCATCACTGGAGGCGCCCTTGGCGCGAATGGCCTCCAGGTCTTCCGGATTGAGCCCGGGTGGGGGCAAGCCTGACAGGACTGCGTCCATCACGCACGCCAGCGCGCGTATATCGTCCCGGCTGCCCGAAGGCGCAGCGCCCTGACGCAGAAGTGAGCCGGCAAAATCCGTCAGCACCGGCCGGCCATCGGGCGTCACGAGAATCCTGTCCGGCGTAATGTCCCCATGCGTGATACCATGCGCATGGGCATGCGCCAGCGCAGCGGCGGCTTGCCGGATGAGTTCAACGGCTGCTTCGGCGCCGAGCCCCGCCGCTTCCGCGTACCTTTGAACCGGGACGCCGTCCACATCTTCAGAGACGATATATCCGAACCCGCCCGGGGCGGTCCCGCCATCGAGGATCGCGGCGATCGAGGGATGGCCCATCTGGGCGAGAGCCGGGAGGGCTGCGCCGATTAGCGCGCCCTGGCCGCTCCGGTCTGGTCCGGGCCGCACGAAGCGCAGGACAACAGAGCGGGCAAACACGCCGTCCCGGCGCTGCGCCCGGTAGACAGGCCCGGCTGGCTCCAGGCTGAGAAGGGACACAAGCTGGTAAGCATCGAAGGCTTCGGGGACGAGGTCCGGCGCGGGTTCCGCCGCCGCGCCTGTCGCAGCGACTTCACTATCGGCCTCCATCAGCCGCAGGACCCGGCGCACGATCTCTCCATCGCCTCCCGCCGCCCCTTCGAGCCACTCGATGCGCGAGCGGACATCCATATCCTCGCGCGCGAGCGCTTCGCCAAAGAGTCTCAAGGCGGCGCGTTCACGCTCATCTGCCGTGTCCATCCGCTGTCCTGTCAAGCCACCGGGCCGCTCACACGCGACGCTAGCCGAGCCCGAGGTCAGATCAAAGGCCTTACAGCCGCCGCAGCCTCAACCCGCCCTGCGGGCGCCGTCGCTCTGGCCAGCTTCGGCGGCCTGAAGTTTCTCGGCGACGAGGAAAGCGAGTTCCAGCGCCTGTTCGCCGTTCAGACGCGGGTCGCAATGGGTGTGGTAGCGGCTGGAGAGGTCCTGTTCCGAGATGGCTTGCGCGCCGCCGATACATTCGGTGACATTCTGGCCGGTCATCTCGAAATGCACGCCGCCCGGATAGCAGCCTTCGGCCGTCAGCACATCGATGAACTGGCGCACTTCAGAGAGGATCCGGTCCACGGGCCGCGTCTTGAAGCCGGTGCCGGTTTTCAGCGTGTTGCCGTGCATCGGATCGCACGACCAGACGACCGTGCGGCCGGACGTCCTGATCGCCCGCGCGAGGGGCGGCAGGCCCCTGGCGACGCCTTCCGAGCCGAAGCGCGAGATCAGGGTGATGCGGCCGGCCTCATCCGCCGGGTTCAGCGTATCAATCAGACGGATCAGCTCGTCCGGTTCCATGCCGGGCCCGCATTTGATGCCGATCGGGTTCCTGATGCCCTTGCAGAAATTGACATGCGCATGTTCGATCTGCCTTGTCCGGTGCCCGATCCACAGCATGTGGGCGGAGGTGTCATACCAGTCACCGCTGGTGGAATCGATGCGCGTCATGGCCTCTTCAAAGCCCAGCATCAGCGCTTCATGGCTCGTGTAGAACTCAACCTGCGCCATCTGCGGTACGGTTTCGGCGTTCAGGCCGACCGCCTGCATGAAGCGCAGCGAGGCGGAGATCTGGTCGGCCAGCTTCTGGTAGCGCTCGCCCTGAGGGGAGCGGTCGACGAAGCCGAGCATCCAGCGCTGGACGTTGGCGAGGCTCGCATAACCGCCCTGGCTGAAGGCGCGCAGCAGGTTCAGCGTCGCGGCCGATTGCGAATAGGCCTGGATCATTCGCTCCGGGTCCGGAATGCGCGCCTCGGGCGTGAACTCCATGCCGTTGATGTTATCGCCCCGGTAGGACGGCAGCGTGACACCGTCGATCGTCTCGGTCGGCTCCGAGCGCGGCTTGCCGAACTGGCCGGCAATGCGCCCCACCTTCACGACCGGCTTGGCAGCGGCGAAGGTCAGCACGACGGCCATCTGCAGGATGACGCGGAAGGTGTCGCGGATATTGTCGGGATGGAATTCCTTGAAGCTTTCGGCGCAGTCCCCGCCCTGCAGGAGGAACGCGTTGCCGGCCGCCACTTCGCCGAGCCGCGCCTTCAGGCGGCGTGCCTCGCCGGCAAAGACGAGCGGCGGAAAGTTCCTGAGCCGGGCTTCTGCCGCCGCAAGCGCCGCCGCATCCGGATAATCGTCCGGAATGTGCTTGGCCGGCAGGTTGCGCCAGTCGGAAGGGTGCCAGGTCATCGGTCAGTCTCGCTCGGAATTGTTCGCGCATAAACCACATGGCTCGCGGTTTCTCAAGTTTCACCATAATTTCGCAGCATTAAGGTGGCCGAGCCCTCTACAAGCCCGTTAAAAAGGCCTGTGGTGCCAATGGGTTCGCAAGGCAAGGGGGCCAGATGTCTCACGTCTATATCAGCCATTCGGGCGCAGACCCGGACGCATTACTCGCCCTGCATGAGGCATTGCGGGCCTCCGGGATCACCGTTTCCTATGCCGCCGGAGCGGAAAGCCGGGACGCCGCGGACGAGGCGATGCGCCAGGCCTTTGCCCTCGTCGTGCTGGTCTCGGCTGCCTCGATCCGCTCGCGAAGCGTACGCGAGGATGTGGAAACGGCCAGGGCGCGGGGCCTGAAGATCATTCCCTACCAGGTCGACAAGGCCCGGCTGACCGGCTTTTTCAAGCAGGCGGTCCAGCCGCATCTCAGTCTCTCCTCTTCCCTTCCCGACGGGCTGGGCCGGCTGGTCGCGGAGGTCCAGGCAACCTACCGGAAGAAGTGCCCGGTGGTCGCTGTCATGAACCTCAAGGGCGGGGTGGGAAAGACGACCGTGACCGCGCAGGTCTTTGGCGCGTGGCAGGCAGAGATCGGCGGGCGCGTGCTGCTGGTCGACCTCGATCCGCAATACAACCTCACCCAGACCTTCTTCAGCATGGAAACCGCGGATGCCTCGTCCGCAGAGGACCGGTCGGTGATCTCCCTGTTCGAGCGCTCGCGCCTGCATGCACGCGATGCGGTTTCCCCGGCCGAGAACTGGCTGAGCCTGACCCTGACCCCATTCAGCCCCGCCCCGCGCGAGAAGTTCATGCACGCGCTGCTCGGAGAGGATGGCCCGCCCGGCCGGCTCGACCTTGTCTCGGGCCAGTTCGAGATCTCGAAATACGCCTTTGCCTCAGACCCGGACGGTCTTGCCGCCGTGAAACAGCATTTCCTGCGCTCGATCGAGCATTACCGCAGCGAATATGATCTCATCGTGTTCGATACCAACCCGAATGCGACCTTCCTCACGCGCTGCGCTCTGGAAGCCGCCGACCGGGTTATCGCGCCGATGCATGCCGACATCTATTCCCTGCGCGGGGTGCGCCTGCTGGGCCAGGTCATCCGCAGCGAGATTGACGAGGCGCGCCAGCCGGATCTGTCGATCCTGTTCAACCTGGTGCACCGCAGCGAGCAATCGACCTTCGAGGCCGATGCCCGCAATGGCGTGTTTGACCAGATGGCCGGCTTCGCCCTGTCAGAAGCGCTGATGACAGCGGCCCTGCCACGCTCGGCGCATTTTGCCGTAAAGGCGCCGCAAGACGGCCAGCCACCCTGGCGCCAGCTTCTCGCCCATGCCGGCCGCGGCGGCGGGCTTCGGGCAATTCGTCAGAACCTCAGCCAGGTGACGGGCGAACTGCGCCATCTTACGGATCTGTCGAAGGCGGGCTAATCTCACACGGCCTTGCGCATTCATCAGTCTCGGCAAGGGTTTGTTGAAGCCCGTCGATGCCGCGGCGCGCGGGCGGGACGAACCCGCCCGGCATTTCTGGTCGAAGCGGCCCGGCACGAAATCAAGCGGCGTCAGATACGAGCCCTGTCGCTTAAGGCCTGTTTCCCCCGCTTCGCGCTTGACCCGCCCTTGCGTCAGGTCTGTCTGGATACCTCAAAACCAGCCAGTAAGCTGAACACAAATCCCGCAGGAGCCTCCAGGCCATGACGTACAAACCTTTTGATCTCACTGGAAAAGTCTGTGTCGTGACCGGCGGCAACCGGGGCATTGGCCTCGGCATGGCCGAGGCGCTGGCGGCCTCGAATGCGAATGTCGCCGTCTGGGGCAGGAATGCGCAGACCAACGCCGACGCCGTCAGAAAACTCGAAGGCCTCGGCACCGGCAGCGTCAAGGCCTGGGCCGTCGATGTCGGCGAAGAGGCGCAGGTCGTCGAGGCGATGGCCGCGGCCCATGCGCATTTCGGGCGGATCGACACATGCATCGCCAATGCCGGCGTCGGACGCGGCGCGGCCTCTTTCGAGACGATGACGCTGGACACCTGGCGCTATAATCACCGGATCAATATGGAAGGCGCCTTCTTCACCCTGCGTGAAGCGGCAAAATTCATGGTGCAGCGCGCCAGGACCGGCGATCTCGGCGGCAGCCTTGTTGGCACAGCCTCGCTCGCGGGAATCGAAGGCGCCGGGCGCAACCAGGCCTACGCATCAACCAAAGGCGGCTTGATCGCAATGATGAACGCCTGCTGCGTCGAATATGGCCGCTATGGCATCCGCGCCAACTCGGTCCTGCCGGGCTGGATCGCCACGGACATGACCGAAGGGGCGCAGGGCAACGACACCTTCCAGACCAAAGTAATCAGCCGCGTCCCGATCCGCCGCTGGGGGGAGCCGGAGGATTTCGGCGGGATTGCGGTCTATCTCGCCTCGGACGCTTCCAAATACCATTCGGGCGATACGCTGGTCGTCGATGGCGGCTACGCAAAGTTCTGAACCGTACACGAAAAAAGGGCCGCCTCCCTGGGGAAGCGGCCCTGTCTTCGTTCCTCCGAAGAGGACGCCGATTACTCCGGCGTGACTTCTTCGATGGCTTCTTCTGTAGCTTCTTCAGTGGCTTCGGCAGCCTCTTCAGCAGCGTCTGCAGCGTCGCTGGCAGCGTCTTCGATCGCTTCGACAGCGTCTTCAGCAGCTTCTTCGCTAACGTCATAAGCTTCTGTGACGGCTTCCGTCGCCGCGTCGACGGCTTCGTCAACCGATTCTTCGACGGTCGGAGGCACAGCAGCCGGCGGTGCTTCTTCAGCTGCACCGCAAGCGGCCAGAACGAGCGCCGAAGCGCCGATCAGGAAAAGAGTCTTCATGTTGGTACTACCCCTGTGTGTGTTCTTGCGAACGGCCGGTGCTTAGCATCATTGCCGCATTACTTAAAGTTCATTTCGCATCGCGGCTTTGGGTGCGCCGTCTCGTTATCCAGAAAAACCCCCCGCACATCGCGCGGGGGGCATTTCCTCGAAGGATGCCCGATTATTCGGCATCTTCTTCTTCGGTTTCTTCTTCTTCGCCTTCATCTTCTTCCGGCTCAGCGTAGGTCTTCACGATCTCTGCTTCGGCGTCGCCCTCAGCTTCGATTTCGACCTCGGTGGTTTCTTCGTAGGCCGCTTCGGTTTCGATCGCATCGGCTTCCACAGGCGCTTCACCTGCAAAGGCAACACCAGCGAACAGGGCGGTGGCAGCTACGCCAGCGAAAAGTTTCTTCATAAGAGCTTCCCCTCTCAGAGTTTTGATGAAAGCCAGCCGTCTCGTTCCGGCCGACGAATGAAGTGTTGCCTTTTGATCACGGCCAGATTGCGGCAAAGCGGCGGCAATTTCGTCCAAATCAGGGCGGGTTTCGCCCTATTGCGTTGACGCTGCGGCGAGCGGCTAGGCGAAACCTGACAAGCTCCAAGCATTCAAAGGACGTCTCTCATGGCCCTGCAAACCCGCCTTACCGACCTTCTGAAAACCGAGCATCCCGTGATGCTCGCCGGCATGGGCGGGGTTTCCTACGCGCAAGTCTGCGCGGCCATGTGCAATGCGGGCGGCTATGGCGTGCTCGGCATGGCGGGTACGACGCCTGACTTCATCGCAGAACAGATGAAGAAGGTGCGCGCGCTGACGGATCGCCCGTTCGGCGTCGATCTGCTTGCCGCGAGCCCGGAGAGCCTTGAAGCCTCGGTCGATGTGATCATCAAGGGCGGCGCCGATTCCTTCGTGGCCGGCCTCGGCGTGCCGGTGCCGATCATGGACCGGCTAAAGAAGGCCGGCCTGAAGGTCATGGTTGTCGGCGGCGCGGTAAAGCACGCCATCAAGGCCGAACAGGCGGGCTGCGATGCCGTCATCCTCCAGGGCGGCGAAGGCGGCGGCCATACCGGCCTCGTCGGCACGATGCCGCTGGTTGCCCAGGCCGTGGAGGCGGTGAAGATCCCGGTGATCGCGGCGGGAGGCATCTATGACGGCCGCGGTCTTGCAGCCGCCCTCGCGCTCGGCGCGGAAGGCGTCTGGATGGGGACCCGCTTCATTGCCAGCGCCGAGGCGCATGCCGCGAAAATGTACAAAGACGCTGTTGTCGGCGCCGGCGACACCGACACCACCCGCACGCGCTGCTATTCCGGCAAGCCCATGCGCTGCCGCACCAATGATTACATCAATGACTGGGAAGGCCGGCCGCAGGATATCCAGCCCTTTCCGTTTCAGGCCATGCACTCACACCAGAACGGCACCATCGGCGGGATTGGCGGGATCACGGATGAAGCGCGTCTGTCGATGGATAAATCCTGCTTTGCGATGGGCCAGTCCGCAGGCGGCGTGCGGGACGTCAAACCTGTCGCAGAAATCGTCGCTGACATCATGCGTGACGCGCAAGCCGCCATCGCACGGATGAATGCCATGCGGGCAAGGGCGACGGCCTGACTGCCAGGCCGCCGCCGGCAACTCAGTTGCCCGGCGCACGGAACTGGCCGTTTTCCCAATAGGTGTCGCCGGTCGCCGTATCGACGAAGTAGCGCTGGCCGGTCCGGTTATCGGTATAGAGCTGCGACTGGTTCGGGTTGTCGTTGCTCCAGGGGCAGACGCGGTCACGCGAGCAGCCATATACACCGCCCGCCGCAGCGCCGAGTGCGCCGCCGATGACGGCGCCCTGCGTACGGTTACCGTCGCCCGCGAGGATGGCGCCGCCAGCAGCGCCAATCGCGCCGCCGACGGCAGCGTCACGTGCTGTACCCTGATACTGGCCTGTCGACTCGCAGGCCGCGAGCGCCATGGCCGCGGCCGCAATTACGGGGATGGAAAGCGCTTTCATCGGTCAGTCTCCTGTTTCTTTTTTCCTGCTGCTTTCAAAGACGTTCAGTGCGCCAGGCGCGCCGGAAGCAGGGTGCAGCGAATGCCTGATCTACAACAGACAAACGCAGCAGGCCTGTGCCGGTTCCGGGGAAAATCATCAGGGGCCCTCAAAGCCCGCGGCGGCGATTCGAGAACAGGCAGGGCACGGTCACCGACGTAGCATCAAGGCCCGCAGCGAAAGAACGGCCATCGCGCAGACCGCGTCGCCGGACGCTTCGAAGCCCTCTCAGAGGGCCAGGAAACGTCCGCCGGCATTGCCGCATGTGCGGATCATTGAGGCCCTGGCGCATATGGAGCCGGCGGCTGTCTCAAAATTGCGCCGATGGCCGCCGGGCGCGCCGGGCGGATCAGTCGCCGGCAGGGGTCAGCCGGATCAGCCGCGCCTCTTGCCGGTCTTCGAGCACATAGAGCGCGCCGTCCGGGCCTTCGGCGACTTCGCGGATACGCTTGTCCCAGGCATAGCGGCCACCTTCTTCGGCGCTGCCATCCTCCGACAACTCGACCCGGATCAACGCTTCAGAGGACAGGCCGCCGAGGAAGGCATTTCCATTCCACTCGGCAAACAGGTCGCCGTCATAGATGATCAGGCCTGCGGGGCTTATCGCGGGCACCCAGTAGACGGCCGGCGCCTTGAATTCGGGCCGCGTGTCATGGTGCGGGATCGGGCGGCCGTCATAATGGTCGCCGTTGGAAACTTCCGGATAGCCGTAATTCTCGCCGCGAATGATGAGGTTCAGCTCATCGCCGTGCGCCGGGCCCATTTCCTGGACCCACAGGCGGCCCGTGCTGTCGAAATCGATGCCAAGCGGATTGCGGTGCCCTGTCGTCCAGACCTCTGCCGCCACGCCGCCAAGCTCCGCAAACGGATTATCTTCCGGAAGGCCGCCGTCGAGGTTGAGGCGGACCACCTTGCCGAGATTGCCCGCCATGTCCTGGGCCGGGTCGAACTTCTGGCGCTCGCCGGAGGTGATGTAGAGATACTGGTCCGGCGACACCGCCATCCGGTGGCCGTAATGGCCATTGCCGGTCACCTTGGGAAACTGGCGCCAGATCACCTTCCGCTCGCTGATCTCTCCGCCGGTCTCGGTCAGCGTCAGCACGGCGCTTTCCACCGCAGCGCCGGACAGGGTGTCATCCTCGGCGTCGCGCTCGACATAGGACACATAAATTGCGCCGGTTTCGGCAAAATCCGGGTGCAGGATGAAGTCGCCGAGCCCGCCCTGTCCGCGCGCCTCAACCGAAGGGCCACCGGTAATTTCCCCGGCCTTCGGTCCGTCCGAATTCAAGAGCCAGATCTTCCCGCCCTTCTCGGTGACGACCGATCGGCCATCCGGCAGGAAAGTCATCGCCCATGGATTGTCGAACGTCTCAAGCGGCGTGGCGGTCAGCACCATCGCGTCCGTTCCCGTCACATCGAATCCCGGCAGCGCCGGCACTTGCGCAACCGCCGGCCCGGCAGCAGCCTGACTGGTTTGAACAGGCTGCTGGGCAGGTCCTGCGGCAGCCGGCTCCGCCGGCGAGGCACAAGCGGCCAGAATGCCTGCAAGACCGGATGACAGCGTGAGAGACATGAGATGGCGCATGGAAAACTCCTTCGGGCACGAATTATCAGGCGGTGAACGCCGCCCGGTCGACAAGATGGGTTAACGCACGACCGCGGAGATAGTTCTCCAGATTACCAAGAAAAGTCTCGTCCGCACGTGCGACAGTGCCCGGTGTATCTGAACTGTCATGCGGCGTGATGGCAATGGAGGGGTGGCGCCAGAGCGGGCTGTCCTCCGGGAGCGGTTCGGTGCGGGTCACGTCCAGCGCGGCGAAGGCCGGCCGGCCGGCCTCCAGCGCCGCGACCAGGGCCGGCTCATCGACCAGCGCGCCCCGCCCCAGATTCATGAAGAGGGCGTGGGCATTCATCGCGTTGAAAAACGCCGCATTGGCCATGCCTTCGGTCTGCGCCGTGTGCGGCGCGCACAGCAGCACGATGTCGGCTTCGGGCAGTTCGGCCATCAGGCTTTCCGGCGGCAGGACGCGCGCAGCGCCCGTCGCCGGCCCCGGCCTGCGCCGGAGCCCCGTGACCACGCCGCCGAGCGCGCTCACACGCCGCCCGGTCGCCTCGCCGATGGAGCCGTATCCGATGATCAGCCAGCGCGAGCCCTGCATTTCCCTTGCGCGCAGCCGCATCCATTTGCTTTGCCGTTGCAGCGCCCGGTGCCCCGGCCCGTCGCGAAGGAAATCCAGCGCCTGCCACAGCGCCCATTCCGCCATGGCTTCTGCCTGGGTGTGATTTGTCGTGTAGAAACGCGCCTTCTGGCCGATCGAGGCGAGGGCCGGGTTCTCGATCCCCGCTGCCGCCGACTGGAACCAGTCGAAATCCTCGCTTTTCAGAATCGCCAGCATGAAATCGCGCACCGACGGCGCATAGAACGCATCGACATTGCCATAGGCGAGGTTGATCACCGGCGGGGTTTTCAGCTCAACGGATGTGAACGCGTCGTGCATCCGGCCAGCGTCGTCCAGCGTCACGATGGTGAGCACCGCTTCCAGGGCCTTGAGCCGGGGCGCGATGCGCGCGAAAGTCCGCGCATGAAGAAGAAGCGTTTTCATACGGTCCTGATTAGCGGCGGTCTGATCCTCGCCGCAAGCCTCCTGCCCGCCCTGCCGCAGGGGGAGCTGCCGACCCGTGGGCCGGATTACTTCCGCGATGCCACCGATCTGGCGGGCATCCTCGGCTCCGCACACGCGATACGGGTGCGCTGCAATGGGAATGAAGACCAGTACTGGCGGCGGTACATGACTGACATGCTGGGGCATGAGGCGCCGGAATCCGGACAGCTTCGCACCTCACTCGTGTCGCGGTTCAACCAGGCATACCAGCGCGCAGAAACCCTCTACCCTGTCTGCGATGGGACGGCAGTCGAGGCGGAAGCCCGCTTTGCGGTCAGCGGACAGGAACTCGCCGGGCGCCTTGCCGCGCACTACTTCCCGAGAGGTACGAGACAGGGCGGAGGACAAAGCCAATGAAATACAACACTTTAGCAGCGCTTGGCGCGCTCATGATGGCCGCCTGTGCGCAGACACCGGCGCCGGTCCCGGAGACGCCGCTCGAAACTGACGCTGCGCCAGCGTCGCCTCGGGCCGCCGACACGGCCGAGTGGCCCATGTCCGGCCAGCGCCCCGCCTCCGGCCGCCCCATCGCGACCCGGTCTGGCATCATTGCGCCGAACGGCGCTGCGGCGACGGCCCATCCGCTGGCGACACAGACCGCTATCGATATCCTGAAAGCGGGCGGATCGGCGGTGGACGCGGCGATCGCCGCCAATGCGATGCTGGGTCTGGTCGAGCCCACCGGAAACGGTATCGGCGGCGACCTCTACGCCATCGTCTGGGATCCGGAGACGCAGCAACTCTTCGGCTATAATGGCTCCGGCCGCACGCCGAAGGGCGCCGCGCTGGCCGATGCCCGGGCCAAGGCCGACGCATTCGAGAACGGGCTGAAGCTGCCACGCTATGGCACGATCACCGTCAGCGTTCCGGGCACGGTCGATGGCTGGTTCGCGCTGCATGACAAGTTCGGACGCCTTCCGATGGCGGATAATCTGGCCCCGACAGTCTCCTACGCCCGCGAGGGCGCGCCGATCCCCGAGATGATTGCCTGGTACTGGTCGCGCGGGCCATTGCGGTTCGAGCCCGCGCATGATCGCGGCGAACTTGAAGAATATGAAAACGCACGGCGAACCTATTTTGACCCCGTGCCGGTCGAAGGCTCACTGTTCCGCAATCCGGATCTTGCCAGCACGCTAGAACGTATCGGCACACTCGGCCGCGACGAGTTCTACATGGGCGAGACGGCGCGCACCATGGCCGCCTATCTGCAGCGTCTCGGCGGCAAGATGCACTATGACGACTTCGCAGCCCATACCGGCGATTGGACCGAGCCGCTTTGCGTCGAATACCGCAGCAAGGTGAAACTCTGTGAGCTCGGCCCGAACACACAAGGCGTCGCCGCACTCCAGATGCTGGAAATGCTGGAACGATTTGACCTCGGCGAGATGGGCTTCGGCTCGCCGGACGCGTTGACCGCAATGGTCGAAGCCAAGCGCCTCGCCTTTGCGGACCGCGCCCTGGGCTATGCCGACCCCGCCTTCTCCGGGATCGATCCCGCGATCTTCATCGCGCCCGGCTACAACGCAGGGCGCGCCGAGACCATCGACATCACGCGCGCCATGCCGGAGGTCGCTCCGGGTACGGAAATTACCGACGCTGCGCTGCGCGGCGGAGACACGACCTATCTGACCGTGGCCGATAAGGACGGCATGATGGTCTCGTTGATCCAGTCCAACTATCGCGGCATGGGCTCGGGCCTCGTGCCGGACGGGCTGGGCTTCATGTTCCAGGACCGGGCCGAACTGTTCAGCCTGGACCCGGAGCATCCGAATGTGTTCGAGGGGGGAAAACGCCCCTTCCACACGATCATCCCGGCCTTCGCCTTCAGGAAGGATCTGCCCGGCTGCCAGGCCGGCGCCGCCGCGCCGGACCTCGCCTGCCCGTATGAGCCCTGGCTCAGCTTCGGGCTGATGGGCGGCGCACTTCAGCCGCAGGGCCATGTCCAGATCATTACCAACCTTGTCGATTTCGGCATGGGCCTGCAGGAAGCCGGTGACGCAGCCCGCTGGGAGCATGATGGCGGATGCGAGCCGACAGATGCTCTGACTGCGGACTGTCGTGCGGGCACCGGCAGGGTCATGCTCGAACGCGGACTCGCCGGCGCTGCTGCAGAACTCGAGGAGCGCGGTTATGAAGTGACCTGCTGCGAAGCCAATTATGGCGGCTACCAGGCCATCATGCGCGACTTCGCCACCGGCACCTGGCACGCGGCCACCGAAATGCGCAAGGACGGCAGCGCGGACGGATATTGATCTCCAAGCCCCTTCTCCCCCCGGGGAGAAGGGGTTAAGCAGCACGCCAGGATGAAAAGAAATACCCCCGCCGCCCCCGAAGCCCCGCCTGATTGCCCCCTATGCCCACGCCTGGTGGCGTACCGCGAAGCCGTGCGCGCGAAAGAGCCCGGCTGGTTTAATGGCGCTGTGCCGAGCTTCGGATCCGATCAGGCAGAACTCCTGATCGTCGGCCTGGCTCCGGGCGTGACGGGAGCAAATCGCACAGGCCGTCCGTTCACCGGCGACTGGGCGGGAGACCTCCTCTATGCCACACTCGACAAGTTCGGCTTCAGCGAGGGCGTATATGCGGCTGATCCCGGCGACGGGCTCCGGCTCAACGGCGCGATGATCACCAATGCCGTGCGCTGCGTACCGCCGGAGAACAAGCCTGTGGGCGCTGAGATCAACCAGTGCCGGCCATTCCTGTCCGCCCGCATTGCGTCCCTGCCGAAGCTCAAGGTCCTCCTCTGCCTCGGCAAGATCAGCCATGATTCCACGCTCCGCGCGCTTGGCCTGACGCTTTCCGCGCATCCGTTCGGACACGGAACAAAGTATGAGGTGGAGGCGAATGGCCGACCGGTCACCCTCCTCTCTTCCTATCATTGCTCGCGCTACAACACGAATACGGGCCGTCTGACGGCAGAGATGTTTGAGGACGTGTTTTCAAAGGCGCGCCGGGCGGTCGGATAGGCCCTCACCTGGCTTTCAAAATCCGCGCCTTGTCACGCGCCCAGTCCCGCTTGGCCTCATGCTCGCGCTTGTCATGCGCCTTGCGCCCCGTCGCGACGCCTATCAGCAGTTTTGCGCGGCCCTTGTCGTTGAAATAGAGCTTCAGCGGCACGATCGTGCGGCCGGCGCGCTCGATCTCCTGGGAGAGTTTTGACAACTGGCGTTTCGAGACCAGCAGCTTCCGCTTCCGGCGCGGCTCATGGTTGAACCGGTTGGCGCCGGCATAGGTCTGGATCTCGGCATTGATCAGCCACAGTTCCCCCTGCTCGACCGACGCATAAGCCTCCGCGATGTTCGCCTTGCCGCCGCGCAGGGATTTCACCTCGGAGCCGACCAGCATGATGCCGGCCTCGAGCGTATCCTCGACGGCATATTCCCGCCGGGAGCGCCGGTTCTCGGCGACGAGGCCGTCGCTGCGACCCTTGACGGCGGGGGTCTTCGCCACGGCGCTAGACCCGGACGCCGGCCGCAGCCAGCGCCTCATCGATCAGAGCCCTGGCCGCGGCGTCCGGCTCTGTCACGGGCAGGCGGACCTCATCCGTGCAAAGGCCGAGGCGCGACAGCGCATATTTCGCCGGCCCCGGCGAAGGCGAGCAGAACATCGCGCGGTGCAGGAGGACCAGGCGCTGGTTGATTGCCCGCGCGGTTTCCAGGTCGCCGTCATCGAATGCGGCATGCATCGCGGCGCAGGCTTCCGGCAGCACGTTCGCCGTCACCGAGATACACCCCGACCCGCCCATAGCGCGGTGCGCCAGCGCGCTCGAATCCTCGCCAGACAGCTGGATGAACTGGTCTTCCGGCCCGATCATCCGGCTGTGCAGCGCCACCCGCTCCATCTCGTCGCTCGCATCCTTGATGCCGATTATATTGGGCAGCGCCGCGAGCGCGGCGACGGTCTGCGGCATGAGGTCGACCACCGTGCGGCCGGGCACATTGTAGAGGAAGACCGGCAGGGCCACGGCGTCATTGATCGCCTTGAAATGCGCAAACAGGCCCGCCTGGTTCGGTTTGTTGTAATACGGGCAGACGACCAGCGCGGCGTCCGCCCCCGCTGCCTTGGCATGCGCTACGAGATCGATCGCCTCATCGGTCGCGTTCGAGCCGGCGCCTGCAATGACCGGCACGCGTCCGGCGGCGATTTCGACGCAGAGTGTGACAACATCCTTGTGTTCCTCGGTCGACAGGGTCGAGGTCTCGCCGGTCGTGCCGACGGGTACCAGCGCGCTCGACCCGGCAGCGATCTGGCGCTCGACCAGCGCGGCAAACGCCTTGCGGTCGACCGCCCCGCTGCGGAAGGGTGTTACAAGGGCTGGGATTGAGCCATGAAACATTTTAGGGTGGCCGTGTTCAGGGATTGGTTGGGATTGCGTGCTAGGCTCAGAGGATCGAGTTGTCACGCTTCGGTGCAGAAATAAACTCAGATGAGCCCGTCCATGATCCGAATTTCTGCTGTTTTTGTTGCAATTTCCTTCCTTCTTTCAGGCACCTCGATAGCCGCAAGGCCTGAAAGCCCAAGCCTGAAGCCCGGCGCCGCCACGCCGCCCTCCACCCTGCGCACAATGCCTGCCTCAATGCCGACGGTTAACGCCGTCACCCCGGCGATGCCATCTGCGGCGTCCTCCGCACGCTCCGCCGAGGCCGCCTTCCTCGACATGGCGCTCAGCGCCGCCTCGCGCGGCGCCTGGATCGATGTCGCCCGGATGCAATATGAGGCGCCGAGCCCGCTCCTGCGCGACCTGATCCTGTGGAAACGCGCGAGCGACGGCGCCCCCGGCACGACCTTCGACGAAATCAACCTCGCCCTCAGCACGCTGTCTGACTGGCCAAAGACCGACCAGATGCGCCGCCGCGCGGAAGACATCATCGATGAGAGCAATCTCTCGCCCGCCGCGCGCATCGAATGGCTGACAGCCTCCGGCCCGCTGACCGGCGCCGGCAAGGTCGCTCTCGCCAATGCCTACGCCGCCAGCGGCAACCGGGACCGCGCGCAGGAGGTCATCCGTGATGCCTGGCGGAGCAATACGATCGATGCTGCGATCGCCCGCACCGCCCTGGCCCGCCATGGCCAGCTGCTCAGCCGCGATGACCACCACGCCCGCGCCGAATTCCTGCTCTGGACCGGCCAGCAGCGCGAAGTACAGGCTCTGCGCCCGCAACTCTCAGCCGATTACCGCGCCCTCGTCGATGCCCGCCTCGCCCTTATGCAACGCGGGCGCAATGTGGACGGTCTTGTCCGCGCCGTGCCCGGTCACCTCCAGTCCAATCCCGGCCTGATGTATGAGCGCGCCCGCTGGCGCCGCACGAACAATCTGCGCGAGACCGCCACCCCTCTGCTCACTGAAATCGACGGCCGCGATATTCCTGCCGCTGGCCGGGGCCGTCTGTGGGGTGAGCGGGCGCTCGCCGCCCGCGAGGACCTGAAGAACAAGAACTACGCCCGCGCCTACCAGCTGACCTCGCCGCACGGGATGACTTCCGGCACCAATTTTGCCGAGGCCGAATGGCTGTCCGGCTGGATCGCCCTGCGCCTGAACGGCGATGCGACCCGCGCGGTGAACCATTTCGAGACGATGACCGCCGGCGTCGGCTCCCCGGTCAGCGTCGCGCGCGGCCAGTACTGGACCGGGCGCGCCCGGGACGCCCTTGGCCAGGCAGACGGTGCCCGCGAGGCATACCAGGCCGCCGCCCGGTTCAAGTTCACCTATTACGGCCAGCTCGCCGCAGAGCGGACCGGCGACCGGATAATCGATTTCGGCCCGCCAGCCGAGCCCTCACCGGAAACCGCCGCGGCGTTCGAGGCAAAGCCCCTCGCCCGCGCCCTGCGCCTGATCGGCGAGACCGGCCAGATGGGCATGTTCCGCGAGTTCTCGCACCATATCGACGACATTCTCGACACGCCCGAAGAGTATGAACTGCTCGCCCGGCTGAACCATGACTTCAGCCAGCCGGACACCGCTGTGCGGGCCGGCAAGGCCGGCCTCCAGCGGGGCATCGTCGCAACCGGCGCCTCCTATCCCGTGCTGCTCCATCCCCTCTCCCGCCAGCCGCAGGTCGAGACGTCCTACATCCTCGCGATCACGCGCCAGGAGAGCGAGTTCAATCCCAACGCCCGCAGCCCGGTCGGCGCGCTCGGCCTGATGCAGTTCATGCCGTCCACCGCCCGCGCCGAGGCCCGCCTGCGCGGCCTGCCCTATGAGCAGGCCTGGCTGACGAATGACCCCGCCTACAACATGACCCTCGGCGGCCTGCATCTCGATACGCTGCTCAGCCGGTTCAATGGCAGCTACATCATGACAGCCGCTGCCTATAATGCCGGCCCGTCGCGCCCCAGCCAGTGGGTGCGCGAGTATGGCGACCCCCGCACCGGCCAGATCGACCCGGTCGACTGGGTCGAGTTCGTGCCCTTCTCCGAGACCCGCAACTATATCCACCGCGTGATGGAGAACATCCAGGTCTACCGCCACCGCCTCTCCGGCCAGCCCGAAGAGATCCGCCTGAGCGAGGATCTGAAACGCGGGCGGCGGTAGGGCGCGAGGGTGCGCCGTAGGGTGCATCAAGCGCAGCGCAACGCACCACCTCAACCGCCGACCGGTGCATTGCGGCCTGCGGCCCTAATGCACCCTACGGGGCCGTACCCTGAACCGCGTCTTCCCGGAAATCGCGAAGCGATTGTCCGGGACCCAGCCCCTCTCCGCACCGCCGAACAACTGGATCCCGGTCTTCGCCTCCGGCGAAACCGGGAAGACGAAACGGGAAAGCGCCCCGAGGGACCCGCAAACCCGAACCCGCTTCGCGGGGTGATGAGGAAAAGAAATTGATCAAGGATCAGTTTCCCGAAGAACGCTTCGCCGCTGGCGCGGCTTCGCCGTAAAAGGGAAAAAATGTTAAAGCGTCCTGGCCACGCGGAAGCCGTTGTGGTTGCTCCGGTACGTGGTGATGTACCAGATGCGGTAGGCCGAGCGGAGGTCCTGCGGGGAGGCGCTCCAGGAACCGCCGCGGAACACACGGCCGGTGCAATTTCCGGTGGTCCAGGCAGAGCCGTCCGTTGGCGCCCCCGTGTAGCTTCCGTTCAAACAGTCCTGCGTCCACTCCCATACATTCCCATGCATGTCATGCAGCCCAAACGCGTTGGCTGGGAGGGAACCCGCTGGAACCGTGCGCGCGCGGTACTCGCCTTTCACACCCGAGCCATAGGTATAATTGCCGTCATAGTTTGCTTGGCCCGTGGAGATCGTCGCCCCGGTATGGAACGGCGTCGTCGTCCCCGCCCGCGCCGCATATTCCCACTCCGCCTCACTCAGAAGACGATACCGATGACCCGTCTTCCGGCTCAGCCATTGGACATATGACTGCGCTTCATCCCAGTTCACATTGATCATGGGCCGGTTGCCCTTGCCCCAGCCCTCATCCGAGGGCCGATGCCCGCCGCATCCCCCATCCGCCAGACAAGCCTCCCATTCCGACCACGTCACCTCATACTTCCCAACCGCAAACGAATACCCTATCCGCACACTCCGCTGGGGGCCCTCGTTAGCGGCCCGCCCCTCCTCCGTTGCCGGAGAGCCCATCGTGAAACTCCCCGATGGCAGCACGACCATCTTCGGCCCCTCGCCGGAGCCGGACGTGAAACGGTCCCGGAACACATCGCCTGCCCGGCGGGTGATCGCTACCGTTGCCGGCGCCGGGCCGGGCCGCGCGGCGGCATCGATTGCCGCGATCTGCGCGCGCGCCGTCCCGGCATTCGGCCCACGCTCGAAGTCTGCCAGATAGGCCCGGTAGCCGGAGATCGTGTCCGCCCCCCGCGCGATGTTCCACGCCGCTGCCTCGCGCCGCGTATAGTCCGCCGCTGCCGCCGACACGCTGGCGACAAGGCCCGACAGTTCCGCCAGTGGAACGCTGCCCAGCGCGCCCGGCACGCTCACCCGCGCCTCCCGGCCAAAGGCGGCAAGCGCCCCTTGCGTACCCACGCCCGCCGCCCCGTCCAACATGCCGGAATAGTGCCCGAGCGTGCGCAGCGCCGCCTGCAACTCCCGGATCGCCGCCGCCCGCTCCGCCGCCGTGCCCACCGGGTCGGGGGCGGGCGGGGTGGCAGGGGCGGGTTCGGGCGGCCGAGCAGCGGCCATGTCCATACCTGCAGGCAGCAGCTCTGCCTCCCGTTCTGCCGCCCCCGCAGGAGCCGCCGGCTCCGCCACATCGGCGAGACCCACGTCAGGCACCGGTGCAGGCACAACCGCCTCCTCCCGCGCCCCGCCCGTCAGCATGCCGCCCCCCGGTACCCAGCAGCAGGACCACCGCCGCAATCCCCGCCAGCAGCGGCCCGCGCGAAGGGCCATCTGCCTGGTTTTTCGTAGCAGCGGGCTTCGGTGTTACAGGCCTGCGGCCCTTAAGCTGGACCGGCAGGCCGCGCACGAGGCGCGCCACATCTGTCTCGAAGCTCATCCGGTTCACCGGAATGCCATTGCGGTCAGCCAGTGGCTTCAGATCGTCCGGAAGCTCCTCTTTCGCCGGGACGGGCGCCCCATCGATCAGGACCGGCACCACCGGAATGCCCCTAGCGAGCGCCGAGGCGATCTCGATCCGCACGAAATCCCTCGGATTGTCGAGCCGCCGGCGGCCATCCTCGGCCCGGGCCGTCACCCAGCCACGCCCGATTACCGCGAGCAGGACCTCGCATTGCGACACGCGCTCATCCAGATGTTCCCGGAAGTCCACCCCATACGGGATGTTGTCGATATCGATGAAGATATCGGCGCGGGGATTGCCGACATGCGGCTTCAGCGCGCCGTGCAGCCTGTCGACCGCATGTTGGCTGTCCTCGCGCCGGTATGAGATGAAGATCTTCGCCATGCGCGCATGCCCCCTGACGCATTTGATCATATCGGAGGAGACGGGAAATAGAAGCGGGGACCGCGTCATTGTCAGGCGCTGGCCTTTGGATAGAGCGCCCTCGCCTTCGCGCCCATTTACAAGGGCGCTGCGGGCGTTACGCTTTCGTCATGATATTCCATCGGTGAGACGAGGGTGCCATGATGACCGGCCGGACTTTACTGACTGCACTGCTGCTGCTTGGCGCGGCCGCCTGCGGGGGCGATGAGATGGCGGGTGAGGCCGACGGCGCGCCGGCGGACCTTCGCCCGGCCGACCGGTCCGCCGGCAGCGCTGAGGCGGGCATTCCCGGAATGCCGGTGGGCGAGACCCGGCGCGCTGACCCGGCCCTGATCGAACTCTACCAGCGCCTCCATGCGAACCCGGAACTCTCCTTCCGCGAGGTCGAGACGTCCAAGCTGATGGCGGACGAATTGCGCACGCTCGGCTTCGAGGTGACCGAAGGGCTAGGTGATGCCTGGATCCGCGAGAAAGTCACCCGCGATGTGGGCGAAGTCCGTCCCGGCGTCGGCGGCTACGGCGTCGTCGGTGTACTGAGGAATGGCGAGGGGCCGACCGTGCTCATCCGCGCCGACATGGACGGCCTGCCCGTGCCCGAACAGACCGGCTTTGCCTTCGCCTCGACTGTCAAGTCACAAACTCATACCGGGGTCGACAGCCCGGTCATGCATGCCTGCGGGCACGACATCCACATGACCGTCTGGACCGGCACGGCCCGCCGCCTCATCGCCGGAAAGGACAAGTGGAACGGTACGCTGATCATGATCGCTCAGCCTGCGGAGGAAATAGGCCTAGGCGCGCAGGCGATGCTCGCAGATGGCCTATACACGCGCTTTCCGCAGCCCGACTATAATCTCGCCCTGCACGTCTCGGCAGGCGCGCCGGCCGGCACGGTGAACTATTCCGCCGGCTTCGCGCTCGCCAATGTCGACTCCGTCGACATCACCGTGAAGGGCGAAGGCGGCCACGGCGCCTATCCCCACACGACGCGCGACCCCGTGCTGATCGCCAGCCATATCGTTGTCGCCCTTCAGAGCCTCGTCTCGCGCAACACCAATCCGCTGGACTCCGCCGTCGTCACGGTCGGGTCGATCAAAGCGGGCGCCAAGCACAACATCATTGCGGATGAGGCGGAACTGCTGCTCACCGTGCGCTCCTATGACGATGCGACCCGCCAGATGCTGCTGGACGGCATCCGCCGCATCGCCGAGGGCCAGGCTGCCGCCTTCGGCGCCCCGCCGCCGGACATCTCGGTCGAGCAGGACTTCACGCCCGCGACCTACAACGACCCGGCCCTGACCGAGCGGGCGATGCAGGCGGTTGCGCGCGCCATCGGCGAGGCGAATGTCCGCCCCGTGCCGCCGGTGATGGGCGGCGAGGATTTCGGCCAGTTCGCAAGAACAGAAGAAAACATACCAGGCGTCATCTTCTGGCTCGGCGCCGTCAATCCTGACCGCTGGGCGGCCGCCCAGAGCGACGCCATGCCTTTGCCTTCCCTTCACTCGCCGCTGTTCGGCCCCGATTATGACCCGGCGATTGCGACAGGTGTGGAAGCGATGACGGCAGCCGCGCTCGATTTGTTCGGGGGGTGAGGGCGCGCAAGGCCCCCGCCCGAAACAGGAACAACGCCGAACCCTTACCAGCTGACCTTCAGGGGCGGCATGTCGGCAGGCCGGAGGAGGTTCCAGCCGCCACTGTCACCGGAGATCTGTGCGCGTTGCGCCAGGAAAAAAGCCAGCAATTCCTGAAGTGTCGCCCGCACGAGCGCGTGGCCGAGGCAGGCATGCTGGCCCAGGCCGAACATCAGGGGGCGGGCGTTCTGGCGAGCCGGATTGAAGCGTTCAGGCTCCGGAAAGGCGCGCGGATCGTGATTGCCTGCGGCCCAGATCATCGAAAGGGCTGTTCCGGAAGCGATGTCGACATCGCCCAGCTGGATCGGCGCTGTGGTGAGCCGCATTGTCATCGGGGCGGGGCTGGCGAGCCGGAGTAGTTCATTTGCACACTGAGGTGTCGCCGCCAGGATTTCCCGGTGGGCCGCCGCGGCGCGCAGGCAGGCGGTGAGGCCTGTCGTGGAAGTTTCGATGGCATCGAACACCATACCTGCGATGAGATCGGCCGCGTTCTCCGCCCCGACCGCAGCCACTACCGCGCGGGTGAAGGGGGCGCCCCGCTGCAGGGCCGCGAGGGAGAGCGCGCGAACCTCGACGCCAGCGGCCTCGGCAAGCCCGGCCTTTGTCAGGTCAGGCGCCATCGAAAGCACATGGGCCATATCGGCGACAGCGCGCTCCAGCCGGAGCGCTGCCTGCGCGTCATAGCCGATCACCGAGGCCCAGACGGCGCGCACCACCGGGGCAACGACCTCCGCCTTGAGATCGAGACGGGTGGCCGCTCCGGGCAATTCAGCCACAGCTTGCCTGGCGATGACAGGCACGTCTACGGCGCTCAGGGCGGCGATGAGGGCGGCGCGGTCCGCCCGGTGGGCCGCGCCGGATTTGGTGAACACCGAGCGCATCAGCAGGTTGTAGATGCCGGGGGTATCGGCCATGGCCGCCTTGTCCGGCGCCATGCCATCTGCGGCGGAGTTGCGGGCCAGTTCAGATAGCTCAGCATGGCCGAGAATGGCAAAGCCGCCCCAGGAGGCCGCCTGAACACGATGACCGTCGGCGAGATCGGCCTGGAACGCAGCGGCGACAGAAGGCCAGCCCGAGGGCTGGTCGAAAGTGGTGAAAGTTTTCATGGGAGTCAGTCCTCGAAAGCATAAGTCAGTACCCCGCGCGGCGGCAGGGGCAGTGAAACCGGGGTTTCGAGGCTTAGCGTTTCCGGACGGACTTCATGACAGGACTTTCTGGTAGGGCGGCGCTCTAAGCGGGCGCAAGGGAGCGGGTCAAGACCTCGTTTCAATAAAGGCAGGATTAAGGCGCGGGGCCTTGCCTTCAGCCGGGTGATTCGCTAGATACCCTTTTGCTCAAACTGCGCAAAAGCATCAAGATACCGTCGCATATGAGCCCTGATCCAATCAGCGTTTGAGGTCAGCCCTTGAAACGCGGAGTTTCAGGCCTAACTTATACTCAAATCGAGCAAAACTGCTCGTGCGACGAAGGAGGTTCCTCATGGCCCGTCTGATTGATGCCGGTCCCGGCTGCCCGCCGACCCCGCCCCGCGGCGCCTTTGGCGCCGAAGCGCGCGGCCTCGTCTATGACGACGCGGTCCGTGCGGAAACTGACGATCTCTATCCGTTGGTGGCCGACTTCATCACCCCAATGGAATGGCCGGGCATTTCCCCACTCGTTGCGGCTATCAACCGGCTGAAGCGCGAAAAGGACGCCGTCATCCTCGCCCACAATTACATGACGCCGGATATCTTCCGCCTCGTGGGCGACTTCCGCGGCGACAGCCTGCAGCTTGCCCGCGCAGCCTCACAGGTGCCGCAGAAGGTGATCGTCCAGGCCGGCGTGCACTTCATGGCCGAGACCTCGAAAATCCTCGCGCCTGAGAAGACCGTCCTCATCCCTTCGCTTGAAGCCGGCTGTTCGCTGGCCAGCTCGATCACGGGGGCCGATGTGCGCCTGATCAAGCAGAAATTCCCGGACTATCCGATTGTCACCTATGTTAACTGCACCGCCGACGTGAAGGCTGAGTGCCATATCACGTGCACCAGCTCCAATGCGGCGCAGGTCGTCGAGGCGATCGCCGCCGAATGGAACACCGACACCGTCATCCTCGTACCGGACCAGTATCTCGCCCGGAATGTCGCAGCCCAGACCAAACTGCGCATTCTCACCTGGCCCGGGGCCTGCGAAGTGCATGAGCAGTTCTCTGCCGAAGACGTGCGCCAGCTGCGCGAGGCCCATCCCGGCGTGATCGTGCTCGCCCATCCGGAATGCCCGCCGGACGTACTGGAGGCGGCTGACTATGCCGGCTCCACCGCGGCCCTCGCCAACTATGTCAGCGAGCGCAAGCCGAACCAGGTCGTACTGCTGACCGAATGCTCGATGAGCGACAATGTCGCCGCCGAAAATCCCGGCGTGAACTTCATCCGGCCCTGTAATCTCTGCCCGCACATGAAGCGGATCACGCTGGAGAACATCTATGACTGCCTGAAGACCGGCCGCCATGAGGTGACGATCCCGGAAGACATCCGGCTGCGCGCCAAGGCGGCGCTGGACGCGATGCTCAACCTGCCCAGGATGGCGCGGCCGCTGGATTTCGTGACCGGCGCAAAGCCAGTCGAGCTCGAACTCGTGGTTTAGTGCGCAATCCGGCTTGCCATCGGCAGGCTACGGCGTTGAAGTTGGAAATGGGGCGTTCACGAGGGTGACCATGGCAAAGAACTTTCACAGCCTTCTGGCAGCTCTGGCGCTGGGCGCGCTCGCGGCCCTTCCCGCTTACGCCAAGAATGAGAGCGAGGGCGTCAATGTCCTCGGCAATTGGAGCTTCCAGACGAGCCCCTATCGCAGCGGCCAGTGCGTGATGACCGGCACAATGAACCTCAGCCCGCATCCGGACGCCGACCGATATACCTGCGAGCTGACCGCGGTGGAGATGTGCTCCATGTGGGGCCGCTCGGTCGTACGCCAGTCCTGCTCCGCCACACGGTTCGGCAACCAGGTCTCGATCCGCTCCACGATTGAGGAGATGCTCGAATCCAAATTCGAGGGCCTCGTCTATGTGCCGGATAATTTCACCCTGACCATCCAGTCGTCCCAACGCATGTTCGGCGCTCTGGTGTCAGCCGTCACCGCGCCGGTCGAGTTCCGCCGCGCCACTGACGGCATTTCCTGACCGGAACGGACCACCACCATGTCTGAGGGAGAAGCGCAGCGCCTCCAGGCTGGCGCCGGCGCCGCCACGGATGTCCTAATTGTCGGAGCCGGCCTTGCCGGCCTTTTCCTCGCACTGAAACTCGCGCCGCGAAAATGCACTGTCATTTCGCCCGCCCCGCTCGGCCAGGCCTCTTCCTCCGCCTGGGCGCAGGGCGGCCTCGCCGCCGCGCTCGATCCGCTCGACAGCCCGGCCCAGCACGCCGCCGACACGGTCGCTGCCGGCGCAGGCCTCGTCGACCCCATTATCGCCCGCATGATCGCCGAGGAAGGCCCGGCCCGGGTGCGCGACCTGATCGCGCTGGGCGTGCCCTTCGACCGGACGCCGGATGGCCAGCTGGCCCTGTCGCTCGAGGCTGCCCATTCCCGCCCCCGCGTCGCGCGGGTTGCCGGTGACCTCGCGGGCAAGGCGATCATGGACGCGCTGGTCGCCGCCGTCGGCGCGGCAACCCATATCCAACGCGTGGAAGGCGCCCGTGCTGCCGGCCTTCTGCAGGACGCGAACGGGCGAATTGCCGGGGTGCTCCTGCGCGGGCCGGACGGCGAGGCCTTTGGCTGTACCGCACGTGAGACCGTGCTCTGCACGGGCGGCTCGGGCGGCCTCTACCGCGTGACCACCAATCCGCGCGAAGCGCTCGGCGAAGCGCTGTCGATGGCGCATGCTGCCGGCGCCCTGCTGGCAGATGTCGAATTCGTTCAGTTCCACCCGACCGGCATCGATATCGGCCGGGACCCCGCGCCGCTCGCCACCGAAGCGCTGCGCGGCGAGGGTGCCACCCTGCATGACGCGTCGGGGCGGGCCTTCATGACGGACTATCATCCGATGGCGGAACTTGCGCCGCGGGACGAAGTCGCCCGCGCCATCCATTCCGAGCGCGCGGCCGGACGCGGCGCTTTCCTCGATTGCCGCACGGCCGTCGGCGCCGCCTTCCCGCACCACTTTCCCACCGTCTTCGCCGCCTGCATAAGCGCAGGCATCGACCCGCGTGAACAGATGATCCCGGTCGCGCCGGCCGCGCATTATCATATGGGAGGCATCGTCTCGGATTTCTGGGGCCGCTCCACGCTTGAAGGGCTCTCCGCCTGCGGAGAATGCACCGCCACAGGCGCACACGGCGCCAACCGCCTCGCCTCGAACTCGCTGCTGGAAGCGGTCGTCTTTGCCGAACGCATCGCCCGCCGTCTCGAAGGCGCCTTCCTGCAGGACACCGCCGTCAGCAGCGCCCTCCTGCCGCCCCGTCTTGAGCCGGGTACGCTTCTTGCCTTGCGCGAAGCAATGTCGGCAGATTGCGGCGTCGTGCGCGCCGCCGCCGGGCTGAACCGCGTTCTGGGCCTGATCGAGACCCTCGAGCGCGCTGCACCCGGCGCGCCTGAACTGACCACCGCCCGCCTGATTGCCGGCGCCGCGCTCGAACGCGAGGAAAGCCGCGGCGGACACTTTCGTGCCGATTACCCGGCCGCCGCGGCGCCCGAGCGGCATTTTATCATCAGCTCCGCCCGGAAGACCCTTGTGACATGACCCTCGCCGTGCCGCCCCTCTCCCCGATCATCCTTGATCCGATCGTCCGCCTCGCGCTCGCCGAAGATCTCGGCCGTGCAGGCGACTTGACAACCGACGCCACAATTCCTCCGGACACGGTCATCTCCGCCGTCATCGTTGCGCGGGCGCCGGGCGTGATCGCCGGCCTTGATGCGGCCGCTTACGCCGCCCACCTGATCGATCCCGGCCTCAAGCTCAGCGTGCTGAAGGCTGACGCAAGCCCGCTCACCTCCGGCGACATCGTCATCCAGCTCGACGGCGCCGCGCGCTCCATCCTGATGGCAGAGCGCACGATGCTCAACTTTCTCGGCCGCCTGTCCGGTGTCGCGACGCTGACGCGCCAGTATGTTGACGCCGCCGCGCACACCCGGGCCCGCATCGTCTGCACCCGCAAGACAACGCCGGGCCACCGCGCGCTCGAGAAACGCGCCGTGCGCTGCGGCGGCGGCACGTCTCACCGCTACGGCCTCGATGACGCGATCCTCATCAAGGACAATCACATCGCAGCCTGCGGCGGCTCCATCGCTGATGCCATGGCCCGGGCCAAGGCTTATGCCGGCCATCTCCGCATGATCGAAATCGAAGTCGATTCGCTCGGCCAGCTGGAAGAAGCGCTGAAGTATGATCCGCATGCAGTCCTTCTCGACAATATGAGCCTCGAGGAATTGCGTACCGCCGTCAGTCTCGCGGCGGGCCGCGTCACACTCGAAGCCTCCGGCGGCGTCACGCTGGCTTGCATTGCGGCAATTGCGGAAACCGGCGTGGACTTCATTTCCTCCGGCGCGCTGACGCATTCCGCGCCCAACCTTGACCTCGGCCTCGATGTAGTCTGACAGTCTGCTTAGGGCGCGGCGGATAACGCGCAGCAAACAGTTTGACCCTGAGGAAACACATGACCGGCATCAACGGCCGCAAGGCCATCTTCATCACCGGCGCCGCCTCCGGCATTGGCGCCGAGACGGCCCGCCATTTCGCCCGCAGAGGCTGGTTCTGCGGCCTGTATGACGTCAACGAAGCCGGCCTCGCCTCCGTCGCTGCGGAACTCGGCGAAGGGGGCAGCCACACCGCCCGCCTTGATGTACGCAGCCGCGACGACTGGGCCCTCGCCATCAAGGGATTCGGGGCGGCCACCGGCGGCCAGATGCACGCACTCTTCAACAATGCCGGTGTCGGCCGCCATGGCTGGTTCGAGGATGTTCCGCCTGAAGACAATGACTGGGTCGTCGATGTGAACGTCAAGGGCGTGATAAACGGCGTGCATGCCGCCCTGCCCCTCCTCAAGGCCACGCCGGGTGCGCGCATCATCAACACTGCCTCCACGGCCGGCATCGTCGGCGCGCCGCAGCTCGCCGTCTACTCTGCCACCAAATGGGCCGTACGCGGACTGACCGAGGCACTGGATGCTGAGTTCCGCGACATCGGCGTGCGCGTCACCAGCCTGATGCCCTGGTTCGTCGACACGCCGATCCTGGACATGGGGAGCAGGGACGGCGCCAATGAAAAGATGTCCGACCAGCTGCGCGCCGGCGGCGCCAAGATCTATCCGGTCGCTCTTGCAGCCGAAAAGGCCTGGGACGCCGCCCACGGCGCAGACATTCACTACATGGTGGGCGAGGAGGCCGAGCGGGCGCGCTTCATGAGCCGCTGGATGCCTGGCTTCGTGCGCAAACAGGTCCGCAAGAACGTGCCGCCGCGGGGCTGAACCCCGAGGCGATCAATATCAGGCGCATCTGGGAAGATCAGGGCGCGCTGGGCGTGTCACCGGCCGCTGCCGCCAGCTGGCGGACCAGATAGGCGTCCACAACCGGGCTCACCTCGGCGGCAGGCTCAGCCTGTGTCTGGGCGGGCTTCACCGTCTGCACGGACATGAGCCGCGGGGCAGCGCTGGAGATGGTCCGCGTCGACGTCGTAACGCCGGCCGGCGCCGCTGCCGGCGTGATCTTGTAGTAACCATCATCCGCGGCCGAAGACGCCTCTGAGAATAGCAGCCCCTCATCAAGCGCAGCCATGTCAGCGTCGCGCGCTGAGTCGAGGGCGGCAAGGCGCAGCTCCGTCTCGCGCTTGCGGGCGGCGAAGTTCTGCTCCACCGCGGCCCATTCGGCGCCGCGCGGAAAACGGTAGAAGATGTGCAGGCCGATCTTGTCGGTTTTCACGAGGCCGGAATTCCAGATCGGGTCGACATAAGTCGCATGATAATGCGTCGCCCCGCCCGTACGCTCGTCGTGCAGCTCCATCATCACATGCGCGGCAATACGCTGGGCACGTTCCCAGGGCTCACCAGACGCCTTGTTGCGCTCCATCGAGCCGTCGCAGGTGAAAGTGAACTGGCAGCCGGTCGTTCGGGTCGCGCCCTGGAACACCACGCCGCAGACGCTGTCGGGATAGCGGTGATCGCGCACGCGGTTGGCAATGACTTCGGCCACGGCGATCTGGCCGGGCACAGGCTCGAAAGCAGACTCGTAATAGACAGCCTGCGCCATGCACATCATCTCGGTCTCGATCGACTCGGCGCGCTGGACCTGTTCCGGGCGGAAAGAGGCGAGGGTCGCCAGCGCCGCGCCGTCACGGTCGCGCATCGCATAGCGGCTCATCGAGGAGTCAATGTCGCGCTTCAGCGTGTATTCCACGGTGCGCAGCCAGGGCGTGTCGAGCAGGGACGGCGCGTCGGCCGCCGTGCGCACGGCCAGTCCGCCATCACCATAGGCCGCAAAACGTTCGGCTTCAGCCCGGAACTCGGCTTCCGCCCGCAAGCCCGCCTGTGTTTCCGAGATCGCCGGCAGGGATACGGTTGCGCTGGCCGCAATGACAGCAATCATGCCGCCGCGAATGAACACATCGCGCTGTTCTTGATCCGTCATGGCAAACCACCACCGAGTGAGCCTGTCTATCGGCCCATTTGAACGCCTCAAAGTCGCTCGACCTGGTTTCGAAACCCTTAACATCATCACTCCTGTTTCTCCGGCCGGCAGTTATCGCTCCGCCTGATGCCCCGGAGTGTCTGGATTGTTTTCGTACATGGCCGAGTTGCCCAACCGCCCCGGAGGGAAGCGGGGACTTGGCCCACCCGGGCCTATGTAGCAATAATCCAGCCAGTTTTCTGAGTGACAATTCAGAAAGTTGAAACACTTTGTCCTTAACCATAACGCTGGCATTGCCGGAGGGCACTTCGTCAAACCCATGAAAATTAAGGCAAATTAAGGCTTTAGCGCTGTTTTGACTGGCGCGCTGAGCAATAGGCCTGTTGCAGAAATACAACAGCCAAATCTGTCCAGTTTTCCGCGCAAAGTTCCGTAAAGGCTCAATCTGTCCCGTTTCGTACCGCGGCCTGGGCCGCGGCAAGACGGGCAATCGGCACCCGGTATGGCGAGCAGGAGACGTAATCCAGCCTGATCCGGTCGCAGAACTCCACTGACGCCGGGTCGCCGCCATGTTCGCCGCAGATGCCCAGCTTGAGGTCCGGCCGCGTCGAACGCCCACGCTCGGCGGCCATCTTCACAAGCTCGCCGACGCCTTCCTGGTCCAGCGTCACGAAGGGGTCCTTCTCATAGATGCCCTTGTCCGCATAGGCGGGCAGGAAGCGGCCCGCATCGTCCCTCGAAATTCCAAGGGTCGTCTGTGTCAGATCATTCGTGCCGAAGGAGAAGAACTCCGCCGCCTGGGCGATCTCCCGCGCAGCCAGCGCCGCGCGCGGCAATTCGATCATGGTACCCACCATATAGTCGAGCGTCACACCCGTCTCGGCGAAGACTTTTGCGGCCGTCTCGTCGACCAGCGCCTTGAGGATGTCGAGCTCGCGGTGGGTTGCCACCAGCGGGATCATGACTTCCGGCACGGGCTTCAGCGCGCTGTCCTTCGCGACATTCACCGCCGCCTCGAAGATGGCGCGGGCCTGCATCTCGTAGATCTCGGGATAGGTGATGCCGAGCCGGCAGCCCCGATGGCCCAGCATGGGATTGGATTCGTGCAGGTCGGCTGCGCGCCGGCGCAGCTCGTCTGCGCTGATACCGGAGGATTTCGCGACCGCATCGATGTCCTCGTCCGTATGCGGCAGGAATTCATGCAACGGCGGATCGAGCAGACGGATCGTCGCCGGGCGATCGCCCAGGATTCGGAAGATCTCTTCGAAATCAGACCGCTGCATCGGCAGCAGTTTCGCCAGCGCCTCGCGGCGCCCTTTTTCGTCATTGGACAGGATCATGGCGCGCACTGCGGGGATGCGTTCCTCGTCAAAGAACATGTGCTCCGTGCGGCAGAGGCCGATGCCCTCCGCGCCGAACTGGACCGCGGTGCGCGTATCCAGAGGCGTCTCGGCATTGGCGCGTACCTTCAGCCTGCGGCGCTTGTCCGCCCAGGCCATCAGCGTGCCGAAATCACCGGACAGATCCGGATTGATCAGCTCGACCGCGCCCGCGATCACGCGGCCATTGACGCCGTCAACCGTGATCATGTCACCCTTCTTGAAGGTGCGCCCGCGCGCCGTGAACTCGCCCCTGGCATAGTCGACGCGCAGGTCACTGGCGCCGCAGACGCAAGGCCGGCCCATGCCCCGCGCGACGACCGCCGCATGGCTCGTCATGCCGCCCCGCGCCGTGACAATCGCGCGCGCCGCATGCATGCCCTTTATGTCATCCGGGCTCGTCTCGACACGAACGAGAATGACATCCTCGCCCTTGGCCGCCATGTGGAAGGCTTCCTCGGAATCGAACACGACCCGGCCGACTGCCGCGCCGGGGCTGGCAGGCAATCCCTTGAACACGATGTCGTAGGCAGCCTTGCCGGCAAGCTTGTTCTCATCATCTGACGGAATGCGCGGATGCAGCAGCTGGTCAAGCGCCGACGGATCAATCCGCAGGAGGCCTTCTTCCTCCGTGATCAGACCATCGCGGACCATGTCCACGGCAATCTTCACGGCGGCCGCCGCCGTGCGCTTGCCGTTGCGCGTCTGCAGCATGTAGAGCGTGCCGTCTTCGACGGTAAACTCGATGTCCTGCATGTCCTTGTAGTGGCGCTCCAGCGTTTCCGCGACATCGCGCAGCTGGCGGTAGACTTCCGGCATGGACTCTTCCAGCGGCGCATCGACCGAGCCGAGCGTGTTCGCCCGCTCACGCGAGATCGGCGCCGGCGTGCGTATGCCCGCCACAACGTCTTCACCCTGAGCATTGATCAGGTATTCACCGTAGAAGATCGCCTCGCCGTTCGACGGGTCGCGCGTGAACGCGACGCCCGTGGCGGACGTATCCCCGAGATTGCCGAACACCATCGCCTGAACGTTCACAGCCGTGCCCCAGTTTTCGGGAATGTCATTGAGCTTGCGATAGATGATCGCCCGGTCGCTCATCCAGGAATTGAAAACAGCCGAGATCGCGCCCCAGAGCTGCTCGCGCGGATCTTCCGGAAACGGATGGCCGAGCTCCTGCTGCACAGCCCGCTTGTAGCGGACGATGACCTCTTTCCAGTGGTCGGCGGTCAGGTCCGTGTCGAGGTCAAGCTCCTCGCGCTCTTTATAATCGTCCAGGATATGTTCGAACTCGTCATGGCCCATACCGAGCACGACATTCGAATACATCTGGATGAAACGGCGATAACTGTCATAGGCAAAGCGCTCGCCCGCCTTCTCGGCGAGGCCGGAAGCGACCGTTTCGTTGAGGCCGAGGTTCAGCACCGTATCCATCATGCCCGGCATCGAGGCGCGCGCGCCGGAGCGCACGGAGACGAGCAGCGGATTTCCGGCATCGCCAAAGCCCTTGCCCGTCTTCGCTTCTAGGTCCGCCAGCGCCGCGTCCACCTGCGCCTCAAGGCCCGGGGGCCAGGCGCGGCCGGTGTCATAATAAGCCACGCAAACAGCCGTCGACAGCGTAAAGCCGGGGGGGACAGGCAGGCCGAGCTTCGCCATCTCGGCGAGGTTTGCGCCCTTGCCGCCGAGCAGGTTGCGCATCGAGGCGTCCCCGTCCGCCGTTCCGCCGCCAAAGGCGTAAACCCATGTTTCTTCTGCGTGTCTGACTGCCGCGTTGCCCATGCGATACTCAATCCCCGTCTTGTACTCTGGTCTTGCCGGCCAAGGCCCTGCCGGCGGCTTGCAAGTCCTATGCTGCAAGCGCGATGCAATTGCCAGCCGCGGAAATGCCACGGGGGGCCTGCCCGCGCATGACAAGCTTGTCTTTCGTGTCAGCCTTCGATTCTCGAAAAATCTGCCACCTGGTGCAGCGCGCCGCGCACCGCGGTCAGCAGCGCCAGCCGGTTCGCGCGAATGGCCGGATCAGCGTCATTCACCATGACGCCCTCGAAAAACGCATCCACCGGCCCGCGCAGCTGCGCCAGCACAGTCATAGCCCCGGCAAAGTCCTCGGCGGCGAGCGGGCCTTCCAGCGCGGCGCTGGCCGCGGTGAGCGCCGCCCACAGCGCCTGCTCAGCCTCCGGCCCCCCGGCAATCAGCCCGGCATCGACCGAGAGAGCTTCCGGCAACGCGCCCTTCTTCTCCTCCGCCTTCAGGATATTGGCCGCCCGGCGATAGCCCGCCAGCAATGTCGCTCCGTCCCCGGTCTCAAGGAATGCGCCGAGCGCCTCCACCCGCTTGACGATGAGCACAAGGTCATCCTCGCCGAGCGCAAAGACGGCATCGATCAGATCGTGGCGCTTGCCCTGATCACGCAGGACCTGTTTGAGGCGGTCGGCGAAGAAGGAAAGGAGGTCAAAGACAATCGCATCTGTCTTTTCCAGCAGGGCTTTTTCTGTCAGTCCGCCGTCCGCATCGCCGGTCAGGTCGGCGATTTCCTTCATTCTGTCGGGTCCGGGGAGATCGGTGAATGCCTTCCCAACAAGCCGGGCGCCAGCTTTTCGAGCGTCTTCGGCCTTGATCAAAATCAGGCTCGCGAGCGCGTGGCGCTGCATCAGGCGCGACCGAAGCCCGACTCTCAGTTCATTTTCGAGTAGCAGCCGCACGACCCCCAACGCCGCGCGCCGCAGCGCAAAGGGATCCTTCGATCCCGTCGGCTTCTCGTCAATCGCCCAGAAGCCGACCAGCGTGTCCAGCTTGTCAGCTAGCGCGAGGGCGACCGATACCGGCTCGGCCGGCACGCAATCGCTGGGGCCCTGGGGTCTGTAATGGTCACGAATGGCATCGGCGATCGGGACAGCTTCGCCGGCCGCCTGCGCATAATACCGCCCCATCACACCCTGCAATTCGGGAAACTCCCCGACCATCTCGGACACGAGATCCGCCTTCGCCAGCCGCGCCGCGCGCTCCGCCTGGTCCGGGTCTGCGCCGACCTTGGGCGCAATCTCCCGCGCCAGCGCCGCGACACGCTCCACCTTGTCGCCCAGCGAGCCAAGCTCTTGCTTGAATGCGATGGTCTTCAGCTTTTCCGCCATCTCTTCGAGCGGCGCAGCAAGGTCCTTTTCCCAGAAGAACCGCGCATCCGACAGCCGCGCCGACAGAACCCGCGCATTGCCCTCGGCAATCTTCGCGCCGCCATCGCTCGCGGAAATGTTCGCCACAACGATGAAGTTCGGCGCGAGCTTGCCGGTCTTCTGGTCATTCGCCGCGAAGTATTTCTGGTGCGTGCGCATCGACAGGGTGATCACTTCCGGCGGCAGGTCCAGAAAGTCCGGATCCATCCGCCCAAGGACGACCACCGGCCACTCGGCCAGCCCTGTCACCTCTTCCAGGAGCCCCTTGTCCTCGATCCAGCCCAGCCCGGCCCCCGCACACAGCTTTTCGGTCCCCTCAAGGATCATCCGCCGCCGGTCATCGCGCGAGAGGATAACATGCCCCTTGCCTTCCAGCTGCGCCTTGTAATCCTTCCAGCCTTTCACCGTGTACGGACCACGCCCGTGCACGCGGTGACCCTCGGTGACATTGCCGCTGGCGATCCCGCCGACTTCAAACGGCACCACCGCGCCGTCCAGCACACAGACGATCCGCTGCAGAGGCCGCACCCAGCGCAGATCCCCGTCCGCCGTCCGCATGGATTTCGGCCAGTGAAACCCCTTCACGATCTCGGGCACGGCTCCCGCAATGATCTCTGCAGCCTCCCGCCCCGGCGTGGAGAGCCGGGCCACATAGAAATCACCCTTCTTGGGGTCCGAGACGATCTCCGCCTCGCTGATATCCTTCAGCCCTGCCCCGCGCAGGAAGCCCGCCACGGCCTGCTCCGGCGCGCCAACCTTCGGGCCTTTCTTCTCTTCGCGCACATCGCCAGAGCGGGCGTCCAGCCCCTCGATCACCGCCGTCAGCCGGCGCGGCCCGGACACCGCGAACGCGTCCTTCCAGCCAAGGCCCGCCTCCTTCAGCTTGCCCGTCAGCGCCGCCAGCAGATCGGCTTGCGCCTTCGCCTGCATGCGCGCGGGGATTTCTTCGGAGAACAGTTCGATCAGAAGGTCAGCCATGGGCCCTGTCAGTCGCCGGAAATTGCGGGTGGGCACGGCTTACAGCCAGGGGCGCCGTGGTCAAGCGGGCGGCGGAAGAGACGGCGTGATCAGACCCCGCAGCGTCCCTCGATCTGTATCGGATCCGCATTGACCCGGTCCGTGATCTGGATCGTGCCAGTATGGCCGCGGAACTCGTAACCCTCTCCGGTCCCGGTCAGTTCCAACGCGACCGTCACCGGGCGCTCGTCATTGCAACAAATCCAGCTCTCTGCGCGGCCGGCTTCAGTTCTGGAGACTTCCGTGAATCCAACCGCTTCGCCGTCCAGGCTCGGACGGTGAAAACAGCAATGGGTTTCATTGGTGGCCGGCTCGAACGCGGTCAGCCTCACCGCGTTTGCATGGTTGTTCGCACCGACTGTTGCTTTTTGCCGCCTCGGCCGGCGCGGCAACCGGCGCCTGCGGCGGCCGGATGGGCGCCGGCGAGCCGGGCACAGGGACACAGGCGCCCAGCATGGCGGGCAGCAACAGCGAAACGAGGACAGATAGCGTGTTCACGGGGGACGTCCCTTTGTCCGCTTCCAACGCGCGGATGCCTGATCCCTTCAACGCCCTGCGCAGTCAGGCGCTTGACGTGCTCACGAAAGCTTCAACTTTGCCCCATGGAAACCGCAACGGGCCCGGACTAATTTATTCGGGTTGAGCGAAAACGAGAGGCCGATGATCCGCAAAGTTCTTCCCCTCGTCGCCGCCCTCCTGATGACCGCCGGGCCCGCGCTGGCAGAGCCGCCGCCGCGCAGCGAGCGCGTGCTGCCGTCCCAAGGCCCCGGCGAGCGCGCACCCTTCCGGGACACGGACTGGCGCCCCTCCTATCCCGTCCCCCAAGGCTGGCAGCCGCGCTATTTTCATTATGAGACAAGGTATCAGATCGTCGAGACGCCCGAAGGCCCGGTGCTGAACATCCATGCCGATGGCACCGCCAGCTGGATCAGCCGGAGCCTGTTCGCCCATCTCGACGCCGAGAACCCTTCCTGCCTCAACTGGAGCTGGAGCGCCGACGAACTTCCCACGCTGACCCAGCCGGAGAACAGCCTCGCCGGGGATGATTTCGCCATCCGGCTCTATGTTTTCGGCATTCTTGAGACCGGCGAGGGGTTTGGGTTCAACTATGTCTGGTCCAACGACCATCCGCCCGGCACGATCTGGACCAGCCCCTGGTCAACCAACAGGCTCATGGCCCTGCAGCAGGGGCCGAACTCGGCCGGCCGCATGGTGGCGGAATCGCGCAATGTCATCGCAGATATCTTCGCCGCGACGGGGGAAAAGCCCGTTCACGTCACCGGCATCGCCATCATGAGCGATGCCGAAGGCTCTGGCAGCACCGCCCGCGCCCGCAT